>CAYVHH010000103.1:0-6882 GCA_964450175.1 uncultured bacterium
CGACCGTCCGCTCGACTTCTTCTGCGGCTTCCTCCCCGAGCTTGCGCTCCTCGCTGGGCGAGATCGTCGCGCAGCCGCTGCCAAAGATGGCGAGCGCGGCGACGAGCCCGCCGCCGAATTCTCGACGGCTGAGCCGTGCCGGCGCAGTGCCGATGAGCGTGTCCTCCTTACGGGAAATCATCCCTCGTGGTCGCAAGGCATTCTACGGCAGGCGACGCGAGGCGATCGAGAATCGTATCGACGCCGAGGCGATGCGGCTCGGCGAGACGCGGCGGGGCCGACGACGGTTCGATCGAGTGCTAGGGCTGAGTCTGCGCCGCCGCGGGCCGCGGCTCCCGGACGCGCTCGAGATCGATCATCGCCGACGTCTCACGCGCCTTGAACGAGGTGTCGAACACGGCCTTCATGCGCCCGTCCTTCGACGTGAGCGAATGCGGCACACAGAAATCCGGACCCGTGCGCGTGCCGGCGAGCACGACCAGGCCGCCCTGAACCGACGCGGTGCCCGAGGCACACTGGACCCCGGCGCTGGTCGCCGTCCACGAACCATCCTTGTTGACGTTCAAGGTGATACGGCGGACGCCCTGGAGATAATGCGTGGGCATCTCCCACACCTGACCTTCCCAGACGCCCGCGATCGAGGCGATAGCCGTCGAGCTGCTACGCTCCATCACGGCCGACGCATCAGGGCTTCGTTGAGTCGCGCAGCCCGCCGCAGCGGCGACGGCAACGCAGCCGCAGACGAATCTGGCGACACGACCTCGGCTCAGCATGACTCCCTCCAGGCGCCCGTCACGGACCGTGCCCGGCGAGCACCCTTAGCTCCACTATCTCTCCAACGCGAGCACCCGTGATGATTGCGAATCACGACGCCGCCGCGTGGCCGGCCCTCTCCCTCCTGGATGACGCGAACTGCGACATCCATTCGAAGCAAGCCTTCTGCCACCTCGACAGATCGCGGTCTTGGAGGGTTTCGGGGATCCGCGGCGTGGAGAAGCGTGTAGCTTCTCCACGGCGTGTAAGTCCGGGACGATGGGGCTACGCCGGGCCGCTGGCCCGGCTCAGATCTTCTCGCCGAGCTTGGCCCAGTCCTCGAGGAACTTCTTGAGCCCGATGTCGGTCAGCGGGTGCTTCATGAGCTGCTCGAGCACCGCGAACGGGAGCGTCACGACGTGGGCACCGGCCTTGGCGGCGTCGATGACGTGGAGCGGGTTGCGAATCGAGGCGGCGAGCACCTGCGTCTTGAAGCCCTGGACGCGGTAGATCTCGCAGATGTCGCGGACCAGGTCCATGCCGACGTGCGAGATGTCGTCGAGGCGTCCGAGGAACGGGCTGATGTAGACGGCGCCCGCCTTCGCGGAGAGCAGCGCCTGGGTCGCCGAGAAGCAGAGCGTCTGGTTCACGCGAATGCCCTTGCCCGAGAGATACTTCACCGCCTTGAGCCCGTCCTTGGTGAGCGGGCACTTCACGACGGCGTTCGGCGCGACCTGTGCGAGCTCCTCGCCTTCCTTCACCATGCCTTCGAAATCGGTGGCGACCACCTCGAGGCTCACGTCGCCGGGGACGACCGCGCAGATCTCTTCGACCAGCGGGCGGAATGGACGCTTCTCCTTCGCGATCAGCGACGGGTTGGTGGTCACGCCATCGACCACACCCAGCGCCACGCCTTCCTTGATCTCGCTGATGCTCGCCGTGTCGAGAAAGATCTTCATCGCGCCCTCCCCTCAGTGAATGGCCGGCCGGGTCATTGCCGCTCGATCGTCACGCGCGAGCCCGAGCGCACCGTCGCGAAGACTCGGGCGTCACCCACGATCTTGCCCACGACGTTCACCGGGCTCGCCGCGCGACACTCGTCGCCCCGGCTGGCCGGTGTCCGGCCGAAGAAGATGCAAAACGCCTGGCCGGGCGGCCAGTAGGCAAGGTCGCCGACGTCGACGACCTCGCGCGCCTTCTCGGCGGGCGCCGTCAGGCCGATGTCGAAGTAGATCTCGTCGCCCCACGTCTGGCCCTTCGCCTCGATCGGCAGCGCATCCCAGATCACGCCCGCCGTTTTCGAATCGTTGAGCCGCGCTTCGGCCGAGACGGAGCCTGCCGTGATCCGGATCGCGCGGTCCATCCGGCTCAGGTTAGGCTCCGCTTCGAACGCAAGTCAAGAAGCGGCACCGATGCGTAGACCGTCCCGCCGCGGAGCGGGACCGACGTGGCCGCGTCGAGTGAGTGGATCAGGCGACTCGTCTCTCGGTCCGGTCGTAGGTGAGGCCGGGGGGCAGGCGCTGCGACCACGCGGCACGCGTTCGCTGCTCCTCCGCGGCTGGGCTCCATCCCGGCGCGTGTGCGCCCGCCGACGCTTGGAGGGAACGAGTCGCAGCACCTGCCCCCCGGCCTCACCCACGACCGGACCGAGAGCCTCAAGCGTTGCGCTGGTACTCCGCGAGCGCCGTATCGAGCATCGCGCGGTCGGGAACCGCGGACCACCCCTCGCCCTCCACCGCGATCGAGCCGGCGCAAGCCGCGGCGGCCGCCGCCTGCCACGGGTCGCCGTCGCGCTGGTACTGGATGAGAAAGGTCGCGGCGAATACGTCGCCGGCGCCGGTCGGGTCGACCTCCTCGCGCGCTGCCCGCGGCTGAACCTCGTATCGCTCGCCGTTCACGAACAGCAGGGCGCCGGCGCGGTCGGCCGTGAGGACGCCGACGGGCATGCGCTGGAACCACTCGATCACCTGGGCCTCCTGGCCGAGGATGTCCTCACGGCTCAGGAACAGCGCCTGGACCGACTGCAGCAGGCGCTCAGGCGACTGCCAGGGACGCGGGATGACGAGCCCGTCCGGCTTCACCTGCCGCACCCAGCCCTGCGCGGCGGCGCCCACCGCGCCGTCGGTGAAGAGCGTCGCGATCATCGGATCGACCTCGTCGACCACGGGCGCCAGCAGGGTCAGCGCGGCCTCGCGCCAGTCTTCGGGCACGTCGGCCGCCGTCAGCGGGCTGGCCACGCCGCGGACGTGCGAGACGCGTCCCCTCGGCTCGTGCCGGTGCTCGAACACGGTCGTCTCGTCGGCCAGCACGCTGACGACCTCGATCTTGGACGGAATCACGTCCAGAGGAAAGTCGTCGCCGTGACTGGTGAGGAGGCCGACGGAGAGGCCCAGGCGATGGGCGGTGACGGCGGCGTAGAGCGCAGAGCCGCCCGGGCGCGTGGTTTCGCCGAAGCGGTCGAGCGTGACGTGCCCGATGGCGACGAAGTCAGGCGCGCTCACACCGGGACTAGAGCTTGAGCTCCTTGGCGATGATCTCCTTCATGATCTCGCTGGTGCCGCCGCCGATCGTGAAGAGCCGGGCGTCGCGCGCGAAGCGCTCGATCGCGTACTCGCGCATGTAGCCGTAGCCGCCGTGGAGCTGCACGCAATCGTAGGCGACGCGGTTGGCCAGCTCGGCCGTGAAGAGCTTGGCCATCGAGACCTCGCGCACCGCCTCCTCGCCGTCCGCGTAGCGCCGGCACGCGGCGTAGGTGAGCTGGCGGCCGGCCTCGATCAGGGTCGCCAGGTCGGCGAGCTTGTGGCGCACGACCTGCTTGTCCGACAGCGGCCCACCGAACGCCTGGCGCTCGCGCACGTAGGCGATGGTGTCCTCGAGCGCGCGCTGGGACATGGAGACCGCGTGCAGTCCGGCCACGAGCCGCTCGCGCTGGAAGACGCGCATGACCTCGTAGAAGCCGACGCCTTCGCGGCCGAGCAGATTCTCGGCCGGTATCCGCGCGTCCTGGAACGAGAGCTCGGCGGTGTCCGAGGCGAGCATTCCCGTCTTGGCCAGGGTGCGGCTCACGGCGAAGCCCGGCGTCTCGCGCTCGACCAGGAACACCGAGATGCCGCGATGACGGCGGCCGGTGCCGCCGGCCTCGACGCGGGCGGCGACGAAGTAGAGATCGGCCAGGGCGCCGTTGGTGATGAACATCTTCGAGCCGTTCAGGACGTAGTGATCGCCGTCGCGGGTGGCGCGCGTACGGATCGCGGCGACGTCGCTGCCGCCGCCCGGCTCGGTCACGGCGAGCGCGCAGAGCTTCTCGCCGCGGCAGATCCCGGGCAGGTACTTCTCCTTCAACGCCTCGCTGCCCGTCCAGTAGAGGTGGGGCGACGCCATGTCGGTGTGGACGCCGACGGCCATCGCGAACGAGCCCGACCGCGACCGCGCGCACTCCTCGTGCAGGACGGCGGTCGTGAAGAGATCGGCGCCCGCGCCGCCGTACTTCTCGTCGTACTCGACGCCGAGCAGGCCGAGCTCGCCCATGCGGGGCCAGATCGTCTTCGGGATCCGACCCGCGGCCTCCCAGGCTTCGATGTGCGGCGCCACCTCGCGCTCCACGAAGGCGCGCACGCTCGCGCGGAACATCTCGTGATGCTCGGCGAAGACCTTCACGCTCCGGTGCCCCACCTGGCCTTTACGGCTTCGCGGTCCACGGCGCCGTCGGCGCTCCGGGGCAGCGCATCGGTGAACACCACCGCGTGCGGGCGCTTGAACCGGGCGATCTTCGAGCCCACGAAGTCGATCACCTGCTGAGCCGTGTAGCGGTCGGCCGGCCGCACTTCGACGACCGCCTTGATCGACTCGCCCCACTTGACGTCGGGGACGCCGTAGACGCACGCCGCGCCGATACCGTCCATCTGCACGATCACCGACTCGACCTCGGCCGGGTAGACGTTCTCGCCGCCGGGCTTGATCAGCTCCTTTTCCGGCTTGCGCCTGACGTAGTAGAGCCAGCCCTCGTCGTCGAAGCGGCCCACGTCGCCGGTGTGGTGCCAGCCGTTGCGCAGGGTGTACGCGGTCACGTCGGGCTGGCCGAAGTAGCCCTGGAACACGACCGGCCCGCGCACCACGATCTCGCCGGGCGTGCCCGTCGCCACCTCGCGATCGTAGTCGTCGACGAGCCGAACCCGGCACACGGCGATTGGCCGACCGGCGGCGCCGGGCTTGTCGCGGACGCGCTGGATGCTGACGAACCCGGTGGTCTCGGACTGCCCGAAGCCCGTCCAGAACTGCGCGTGGGTCTCGTCGTGCAGCCGCTGGATGGTGGGCGGCGCGTCGAGCCCCGACACGTGCTTCAGGCTCGGCAGCTTGCTCCCGAGCTTCTTCGCCGCGTCCAGCAGGTTGACGAGCACCGGCGGAAAGTCCGAGAGGTGGGTAACGCGATGCGCGTCGATCAGGCGCACCGCCTCGTCGGCGTCATAGCGCGCGACCAGCACGCAGGCGCCGCCCGCGTGCAGGTGCGCCACGAAGTTGCCGAGCGCCGTGATGTGAAACAGCGGCAGCGCGAGCAGGTAGCGATCGACGGCCGTGAACCCGAGGCTCTGCACGACCACGAGCGACGCCGTGATCATGTTCGTGTGCGTCAGCACGGCGCCGCGCGGGATCACGTCCACCGCCGCCGTGGAGATCACCGCGAAGGGATCGTCGCCGGCTACGTCGGCGACCGGCAGCGCCTCGCCGTCGTGGTAGAGGCTCGACAGCGCCGTGAAACCCGGCGCCGGCGCTGCCTCGCCGAGCTGGTACCAGTGCGCGATGCCGCGCTTGGTCCGCGGCCACTCGCCGACGACCGGCAGGGTGGACGCGTCCGCCACCATCATCACGGGCGACGCGCGCTCCAGGACGCGCTCGACCTCCGGCGCCGTCAGGCGCCAGTTGATCGGGTACGCGATGATGCCCTGGCGGGCGCAGGCGCCGTACAGATCGACGTAGCCCACGTCGTTCTGGGCGAGGATGCAGATCCGATCGCCCTTGGACAGCCCGAGGCCCGCCAGCCCGGCGGCCAGGCGGTCGGTGCGCTCGAGGAGCTGACGGAAGGTCCACCGCCGCGTGGATTGGATCAGCGCGGGCGCGCCGCCGTGGAGCGACGCGCCCCGCACGAGCAGGTCGTAGACCGTGAACGCCTGGGCGCTCATCTACCTATACCTACCGACTTACTGGCCGACGATGTCCGCCTTCATCGGTCCGAGCAGGCCGAGCAGCTCGTTCTTGTCCTTGGGTGCGACGTTGTTCTTGTCGAGCGCCTTGGTGAGGTTCTCGACGGTCGCGTTCCACTCGGCGTCGGTGATGTTCATGCCCTTGTGCGTCGCCTTCATGTCGCGCCCGAGGTAGGAGCAGGGCCCGCCGGTCGCGTCGCAGATCTGGTCGGCCAGGTTCGACTTCAGCTTCTCGACGTCGGGGCCTTTCATGTCCTTGAACCGCGCGTTGACGCGGCTGTCGCCGGTCATGTTGGTGACGAAGTCGCCGACCACGATCGCGATGCCTTCACGTCCGCCCAGCCGCTTGTACAGGGTCGGCGGCGGATCGCCCATCGTCGCGCACGCCGCGAGGTTCAGCGTCGCGACGACCACCAGCATCCACAGTCCAATCCCTCGCCTCAGACGCATCGAGTCCGCTCCTCTCAGGAGAGCCAACGTTTCCGGCGCTTGTAGTGTTTGACATCCCGATACGACTTGCGAGCGCCGACCTCGGTGAGGCCGAGATAGAACTCTTTGATGTCGGCGTTCTGGGTGAGCATCGCCGCGGTGCCGTCGAGGACGATCCGCCCGTTCTCCATCACGTAGCCGTGCTCGGCGATGGTCAGCGCGAGCGACGCGTTCTGCTCGACCAGCAGCACGGTGAGCTTCTCTTGCCGATTCAGCTGTTGCACGATGCCGAAGATCTCCTCGACCAGCATCGGCGCCAGGCCGAGCGACGGCTCGTCGAGGAGTATCACGTGGGGATCGGCCATCAGCGCACGGCCGATGACCAGCATCTGCTGCTCGCCTCCGGACAGATACCCGGCCTGGACGCCGCGCCGTTCTTTGAGACGCGGAAAGTAGCCGTAGACGCGCTCGATCCCGGCCGTCACCTTGTGACGGTCCGTCT
>CAYVHH010000104.1:0-8697 GCA_964450175.1 uncultured bacterium
GCAGGTCGAGGCGCTGTCGGTCGACCAGAGCCTGAGCGGCCGGATGCTCGACTACGGCACGATCACACTCTCGGGCACGGGCGGCGTCCGCGAGGTCTTCCACCGAGTACGCCAGCCGCTGGAGCTGCGCCGACGAATCCAAGGCCAGGTCGCGTAGCAGGCTGTTGGCGTCCCCTCGGCCGCGCGCTCAACGTACATGGAGTACGCCTCGCGCGCGGCCTCCGGGCGCCGCCTCGCATCTGGACCTTGTTGAACAGCCTGCCGGGCCCTGTTGCTGCTGTCGCTACTGCTACTGTTGTTGCTGTTGCTGGGTGCCGATGTCCGCCGTGTTGGTAACGACCCGATCCGGCGGGCGCGCGGGGATCTCGCGAAACACCGGGAGATCGATGTGGCTGATCTCCTCTCGGAGCGTCGACACGATCTTGCCTGGCACGATTTCCGTGACGACCTCGGCCTTCAACGTCTCCTTGGCGATGCCGCGGTAGATCCCCTTGTTCGGCGGCACGTCGTCGTAGTGACGCCCGTGACCGACCACGACGTAGCGGTCGTCGACAGGGCGATTGTGCGTCGGGTCGAAGGGCACCCAGCCGGCCGACGGTGAGTGGAACTCGATCCACGCGTGGCTCTGCGAGGGCTCGCGCTTCTTGCGCTCGACGTGCAGATACCCGCTCACGTAGCGGCAGGGGATCTGGCGAAGCCGGAGCAGGCCGAGCATCAAGTGCGCGAAGTCCTGGCAGACGCCCCCGCCGATCTTCAGCAAGTCCTCGGTCGTCGAGTCGTAGGCGGTGACGTTCTTGCGGTACTCGAACCGCTTGTGGATGAAGGTGCCGAGCGCCAGCACCTGCTCGCCGGTCGGCGCCGTCGAGGTCAGACCGATCGCCCGGTGCGCGGCGCGCAGGGCCGGCGTCAGCTTCACCGGGCCGCCGAACTCGAGGAAATCGCGCAGCGTGTAGGACGGACCGTCGGCGGCCGGCCGCTCCGTGAGCGAGCCGATCACCACGCTCGGCAGGCGGGTCTCGACGAGCGAGCGCGCCGACACCGCGATCCGGTCGTGGAACTTGGTGATCGTGAAGTGATGGGTGAGATTGTCATTCCAGTCTCGATAGCGATGCACGCTGGTCGGCGGCCCGACCGCCAGCTCGAAGGACGCGACCGCCTGCTGGGGCGTCGTCTTCGGCTGCACGCGGAGCTCGAGGAACGACTCGCTGATGAACGTGTCGTACTCGAAGGCGAAGCGGTGCTCGACCTGGAGGTGCATCAGGTCACGAAATACTGGGTCGCGATCGCGTCGTGCGTCTTGGCCAGCTCGCCGACCACGTGGTCGAGGAGCCCGACGAAGTCGCCGCGTCGCATCTGGGCCTCGTCGTCGTAGCGGAGATCGGCGTGGAGCCGGCCGATGATCCGCGCCGGCGTGGTGAGCTCGACGGGGCCAGAGAGCGCCGCCAGGTAGTCGCGGACGACCGAGGCGCCGTAACGCAGCGAGCGCGGCGAGTCGGCGTCGAAGAGGAGGAAGCCGATGACGAGATTGGGCTCGAGTCGCGCGCCGTAGACGCGCCGGTAATTCTCCAGCGACGACAAGCCGCGTAGGAGCGTCCGCCACTGCGTGTAGTAGAGCGGCGCGTCGCCCCGCGCCTCGGCGGCCAGCAGCGCCGGGAGCTTGGTGCGGAGCACGAGCGCCGAGCGGTAGCTCCGCTCGAGGGACTCGCCGAGCTTGAGAAAGCGCCAGCCCTCGTCGTGGGTCGATGTGTGCTCGATCGCGCCCACGACCGTGAAGATGCCCTTGTGGACCGCATCCAGCGCGTCGCGGAACGCCGGCAGGTCGGGCATGCCCTTGCGCTCGTACGCCTCGACGGCCCGGAACACCTCGTTGAGCGTCAGGAATACCTCGAGGGTGAGCGCCTCGCGCACGGAGCGCGCATTCTCGCGTGCCTTCCGGATCGAGAAGTTGATCGAGTACGCGTTGGCCTGGTCGGTGAAGAACGCGTGCAGGTAGGGGACCGACAGCGGCGCGAACGGTGTGACCTCGCGCGTGAGCTGCGCCGACGGAAAGATGGCGAGCATGTCCTTCCACGCCGTCTGCGCCAGATCTTCGGCCAGCCCCTGCGTCTCGCTCGAGAAGTCCTCGGTGACCAGCAGGAGCCGTGTGATGTTCTCGGCTCGCTCGAGATATCGCCCCATCCAGTAGAGCGAGTCCGCCACCCGGGAGAGCATCAGACGGGTTTCTCGGCCAGCACCCAGGTGTCCTTGCTGCCACCGCCCTGAGAGGAGTTGACCACGTAGGAGCCCGGCCGCAGCGCCACCCGCGTGAGACCGCCCGGGAGCACGCGGACCGAGTCGCCGTAGAGGATGAAGGGCCGAAGATCGATGCGACGAGCCTCGAACTTGCCGTCGACATAGGTCGGGTGAGCGGACAGCTCGACGAGCGGCTGGGCGATGTAGTTGCCGGGATTCTTCTTGACCTGTCCGAGGTACGCCTCGATCTCCTTTTTGGCCGCGAACGGCCCCATGAGCATGCCGTAGCCGCCGGAGTCGCCGGTCGTCTTGATCACCAGCTCGTGCGCGTGGTCCTGGATGTACGCGAGGTCCGGCGCGCGGGCGCCGAGATAGGTCGGCACCTGCGCCAGGAGAGCGTCCTCGCCGAGGTAGTAGCGGATCAGGTCGGGCATGAAGGCGTACACCGACTTGTCATCAGCGACGCCGGCACCGGGGGCGTTGGCGAGCCCGACGTTGCCCTCGCGGTAGACGTTCATGAGCCCGGGCACCCCGAGGAGGCTGTCGCGCCGGAACGTCAACGGATCGATGAAGTCGTCGTCCACGCGGCGGTAGATCACGTCGACCTTCTGCTTGCCCTGCGTGGTCCGCATGAAGACGTAGTTGTCCTCGACGATCAGATCGCGGCCCTCGACGAGCACCACGCCCATCTCGCGGGCCAGGAACGAGTGCTCGAAGTACGCGGAGTTCGCCATGCCCGGCGTCAGGATGACCACGACCGGCTTCTCGCTGAACCGCGGCGCCGCGTGCAGCAGGGTGTCGAGGAGCAGGGTGGGATAGTCCTTGATCGGCCGCACCGGATAGTACTTGAAGAATTCCGGGAAGACGCGATTCAAGGTGTTGCGATTCTCGAGCACGTAGGACACGCCGGAGGGACAGCGGCAGTTGTCCTCGAGCACGAGGTACTCGCCGGCTCCGTTCCGGATGATGTCGGTACCGACGACGTGCGTGAAGATCTGCCGCGGCGGGATCACGTTCAAGAGCTCGCGCTTGTACTCCTTGCGCGAGAGCACGATCTCCGGCGGAATGATCCGGTCCTTGAGGCACTTCTGGCCTTGATAGACGTCGAGGATGAAGAGGTTCAGCGCGGTGACCCGCTGGATGAGCCCGGCCTGCAGGCGCTCCCACTCGCGCGAGGGGATCACGCGGGGCACGAAGTCGAACGGGAAGATCCGCTCGGTGCCCTCCTTCTCGCCGTACACCGTGAACGTGATGCCCTGGTCCATCAGCGAGAGCTTCTGCAGGCGCTCGCGCCGCTCGATCTCGCCCTGGGTGAAGCCTTCCAGAATCGAGACGAGAGGCCGGTAGTGCTGGCGCGCGGTTCCGTTCCGGTCGAACGCCTCGTCGAATGCTTTCTTTTCAGGCAGCCATTTCACGCCGCCAAGAATAGCATCCCGGCCGCGTGCGGAGCCGGCGGCGATCCAGAGTTGGATGTCGATCGTAGTCATGGTAGTGAAAGGCGGAGATGGCGACGATCGGCGCGGATCTCGTCAGGCAGATGGCTGCCGGTGACCGGGAGGCCTTCGCCGTCTTCTACGATCGCTACGCGCCCGTGGTGTTTCCCCTGATCCTCCGCATCGTTCGCGAGCGTGCCGACGCGAGCGACGTCCTCCAGGAAGTCTTCTGGGAGGCCTGGCGTGATGCCCCCGCCTACGACGCCGCCCGTGGGAGCGCCGAAGCCTGGATGGTGACGCGGGCGCGGACGCGCGCGATCGATCGAATCCGGGCGACCCGTCGGCGGAGCGAGACGTTCGTGGCCCCGCTGGACGAAGGCGTCACCGCGGCGCCGCGCGAGTCGGCGCCGGATGCCGCCGAACGCGCCGTCGATCGCGGGACGGTCATGACGGCGCTCGATCGGCTGCCCGAAGCGCAGCGCGAGGTCATTGAGCTCGCGTACTATGCCGGGCTCACGCAGACGGAGATCGCCGAGCGCCTCAAGCAGCCGCTCGGCACCGTGAAGACGCGGATCAGGCTCGGTCTGGAGCGTCTCCGCGAGGTGGTGAAGGCGAGCTCATGAACCACGAACCGTACGACACGCTCGCGGCGACCTACGCGGTCGGAGCGCTCGACGGCCAGGAGCGCGTCGACTTCGAACGCCATCTGGCCGGCGGCTGCGACGTCTGTGAGGCGACCTTGCGCGAGTCGGCGGAGGCGCTGGCCACCCTGGCGCGCTCTCGGCCGCCCATGATTCCGCCGCCGGCCGTGAAGGAAGAGCTCATGCGCCGCATCGCGGCCACGACCTCCGCGCGGCTCGATGCAACGCGCCCGCGGCCCCGCCCCCTCGTCTGGGCGGCGGGAACGGTCGCCGCGGTGATCGCGGTGGCCGCATTCACCGGCACGTACGTCGCGGCTCGCTACGAGGCGCAGCTCGGTGTGATGGCGCGCGAGTCGGCGGCACTACGCGCGCGGGTCGAGCGCGAAGAGACAGCCCTGCGGGAACAGCTCACGGTCTATCGAAACGCCGCCGATCTCCTGCGCGATCCCCAGGCACAGCTGGTCACCTTGCGCGGGCTCGGGCCGAGCCCCGGGGCGACCGGGCGGGTCATCTGGCATCCGGTCAACGGCGGCTACGTGTTCGTCGCCAATCTGCCGTCGGCTCCACCGGGGAAGGCGTACGAGCTGTGGACGATCGGCGACGCGGCGCCACAGCCAGCCGGTGTCTTCCAGGTCGACGCCTCGGGACGGGGAGTCCTTCGCATCGCGCCGGTCGACGGCGGCAAGCCCGTGAAGGTCTTCGCCGTCACGCTCGAGACGGAGGCGGGTGTGCAGCAGCCGGAAGGGCCGATGGTGCTGGCGTCCACGAAGTAGCCGGGTGGCCGGGAGCTAGCGGTGACGGCGACGCGCCGCGTGCAGCACCGCCACGATCGTCACCGAGTCCTTGATCTCGCCGCGCTCGACCATCCGCACGACCTCGTCGAACGGGAACGTGCGCACCTCGATGAACTCCGTCGGATCGGGCGGGAGCTGGATCGCCCGGAGCCCCTCGGCCAGATAGACGTTGGCGGTCTCGTCGACCACGCTCTTCGACGTATGGTACGAGCAGAGCTTCACGAGCCGCTCGGCTTCGTAGCCCGCTTCTTCGGCCAGCTCGCGCTGAACGGCCGCTTCCTCGCTCTCGCCGGCGTGGATGGCGCCCGTCGGCATCTCCCAGTAGAAGCCGCCGAAGACGTAGCGATACTGGCCGACCAGGACGACCGTCTCGGCGTCCACGAAGGGAAGCACGCCGACGCAGCCGGCGCACTCGACGACACCGTAGATCGTCGTCTGCCCGTCGGGAAGCGCGACCTGATCCTCGCGTACGCGGATCCAGCGGTTCTCGTACACGGGCCGAGTGCTGAGTCTTCGCCAGGGTGTTCGCGCCAGCTGCCGGCGGTCCGTCACGACGCGATGACCTCCTGCCGTTCGAGCGGCGGCTGGACTGTAGCACGCGGAGGTCCGTGCGAGGAACGGAGGTATACTCGCCCCATGTCACTTCCCAAGCCTGTCGAAGCGCTGTGGTCCGAGCTTCAGTCGGTGCGCGCCGACATCCTGAGGGAGGCCGAGGGACTCTCACAGGGGCAGTCCGACTGGAAGCCGAGCGAGAAGGAGTGGTCGGTCGGCGAGGTCGTGCACCATCTGACGCTTGCCGAGATCGCGACCGGCAAGCTGACCACGAAGCTCACGCGCGAGTCCGAGGCCGCCGGCGCCTCCGGCAGGTTCCCCGCCGACCTCACGGCGTTCAAGCCGTTCCCGGCGCCGCCCGCCGGCGCGGCCGATGCCCCCGAGGTCGTCTGGCCCGAGCGGGGCAAGCCGATCGCCGAGCTGCTCTCGACGATGCGGGCCACGCGCGAGCGAAGCCGCCAGTCGATCGAGAAGCTCGCCGCCGTCGATCCGCGCCCGCTGAAGTTCAAGCACTTCCGCTTCGGCGAGCTCGACCTCGCCCAGTGGTGGCAGCTGCAGGCGCATCACGACGGCCTCCACCTCGCGCAGATCCGCGAGATCAAGCGCGCGCCGGGGTTCCCGCGCGCGTGACGGCCGGGCCCGTGAAGGTCATCCTGCGAAATCCGCGCCGCGAGGTCGACGTCGTCGGGAACCGGCGGGTGAAGGACATCCTGCGCGAGCTCGAGATCATCCCCGAAACGGTGCTCGTGATCTGCGGCGACGACCTGGTCACAGCCGACCAGGTGGTCCGTGAGGGCGACACGATCGAGCTGCGGCCGGTGATGTCCGGAGGGAGCGCCGGCTCGCGATGAAGTGCCGCAAGTGCGGTGAGCCCGCCGTCCTCGAGCTACGCCGCCACAACGCCGCGTTCTGCACGCCGGACTTCCTCGAGTTCTTCCGCAACCAGGTCCGTGAGGCGATCCGCAAGCACCGGATGTTCACGCGCGACGAGGCGGTGCTGGTCGCCGTCTCCGGCGGCAAGGATTCGCTGGCGCTCTGGGACGTCCTGATCGACGAAGGCTATCGCACGACCGGACTTTATCTCGACCTCGGGATCTTCGAGTACTCGATCGAGTCCAAGGCCAAGTGCGAGAAGTTCGCGGCGGCTCGCGGCGTCCCATTGATCGTCAGCGTCGTGCGCGACGAGGTCGGCGCGCCGGTGCCGGTCATCAAGGACGTCACGCGGCGGCCGCCGTGCTCCGGCTGCGGCCTCTCGAAGCGCTATCTGATGAACCGGGTGGCGCTCGACCAGGGGATGCCCGTGGTGGCCACCGGCCACAACCTCGACGACGAGGCGGCGACCTTGTTCGGCTCGGTCATGCACTGGCGGACCGAGGCGCTGCCGCGCCAGTCTCCCGCGCTGGCCTCGACCCACCCGAAGCTGGTGCGGCGGGTGAAGCCGCTCTATCGACTCTCGGAGCGCGAGACGGCCGCCTTCGCCTTCTTGCGGAAGATCGACTACATCGTCGAGGAATGCCCGTTCGCGAAGGGGGCGACGTCGATCGCCCACAAGGAGATCCTGAGCCGCATGGAGGACGCCTCGCCCGGCGCCAAGCACAACTTCCTCTTCGGCTTTCTCGATCGGGCGCGCCCCGCCTTCGAGCAGGCTGAGTCCGTGCCTCTCAACGAGTGCGCGCGCTGCGGGCAGGTGACGACCGGGACGATCTGCGCGTTCTGCAAGCTCGCCGATCAGGTGAAGCGCCGGGTTTCCTAGCTCGAGGCGTTGATCGAGGCGTCGATCGAGGGAGGGAGAAGGGCATGCCGACCATCGAGCACCGTGGCGCGACGATCTACTACGAAGAGTTCGGCCGTGGGTTCCCGATCCTCACGTTCGCGCCGGCGGGCCTGCAATCGGTGATCGACGTCTGGAGCCGCCCCGCCGCGCCCGTGAACCCGACGACGGAGTTCGCCGGAAGCTTTCGGGTGATCGCGATGGATCAGCGCAACGCCGGCGGGCGGTCGCGCGCGCCGATCTCGGCGCAGGATGGCTGGCAGACGTACCTGGCCGACCACGTCGCCGTGCTCGATCACCTCGGCATCGATCGCTGCCATCTGTACGGGCAGTGCATCGGCGGGTCGTTCATCCTGAGCCTGCTGAAGGCGCAGCCGCAGCGCATCGCCTCGGCCGTGCTCGCGCAGCCCATCGGCCGGGTCGGCGCGATGGCGCCCGGGCGCTCGGCCAGATTCAACGCGTGGGCGGAGACCCTCGCCGACCATCCCGAGGCGAGTCAGCAAGTTCTGGACGCGTTCCACCAGAACCTGTACGGTTCCGGTTTCGTCTACAGCGTCGATCGCGCGTTCGTGTCGAGCTGCCAGACGCCTTGCATGGTGCTGGCGGGCAACGACGAGGCACATCCGTTGCCGATCTCCGAGGAGGTCGCGAAGCTTCTGCCGAAGTGCGAGTTCGTCCGGGAGTGGAAGCAGGGTCCGGCTCTCGCGGAAGCGAGAGTCCGCATCCAGCAGTTCCTGGCGAAGCACACCCCGCCGACTCGCTGATCGGGCGAGCATCGGGGCGCGATTGATCGCGACGACACGCGCGGGGCGAGTCGGAAACCCGCCCCGCGCGAGTCGGACGAGCCGGTTACACCACTAGGCGGTGCGAGCCGGCACCGCGACGACGGGGACGTCCTCCAGCACGCCGCGCCGATCAGCCAGGGCCAGCACGGCCTCGATCGTCTTGACGAGCTGCCGCGCTGCGTCCACGGTGAGCTCGACCGCCACGCGGGCGCCCGGACCCATCGCCTCGTTGACGAAGTCGATGTTGAGCGCGTGCTCGAGCGGCAAGTCGTATGGATGGTCGTAGGACACGTTCGCCTCGCGTACGTCGAACCACTCCGGGCCGCTCTTGCCTCGGCCCTGAATCTTCACCTGGTGCGCGATCATCGTGCACATGGCTGGGCTCCTGGCCTCCGGTTAGCGCAGCGTCCGGTCGGTGAACGCAAAGAGCTTCTTCCAGCCGTCCATCGCCTGCTCCTGACGGTAGGCCGGCCGGTCGTAGTAGAAAAA
>CAYVHH010000105.1:0-6591 GCA_964450175.1 uncultured bacterium
AGAGGGTTGTTGCTACCAGGTCGAGGCGGGCACACCCAGCCCCGCCTCGACCCGGTCGACGCTAAGCGGCTTCCCAGAGTCCTTCGGCCACCCCGGCGTTCTTGTAGGCATCGCGAATGCGATCGAGGTTCTTGGTGAAGAGAAGGCCGATCTTGGCGAATGGCTCGAACACCGGCCCCTGGCCGTCGAGCAGCGGGAAGCTCACGCGCGGCAGCTTCTCCCACTGGCTCTGGAGCAGCGTATTCACGGCGGCGAGGTTCGAGTAGAACTCCTCGCGCTCCTTGACGGCGCGCTTCACGATCGGTGTGATCAGGCAGTCGACGGTTTCCTTGGCCCGCGCCGCGCCCTCGGCCGCCGCTTCGGCGAGCGGAACGACGGTCACGCCGAGCTCGCCCAGGAAGCGCTGGAGCAGACGTCCCACCGAATCCTGCAGCAGGATCGCCGGAAGCCCTACGCGCTGGAGCGCATGGTGCCCGAGCTCCTTCGCATCCGAGTAGAGCTGGGCCTTGAGCCACTCGACGTGCTGGCGGTTCTCCTCGTCCTTCCACCAGTCGCGGACCATCCGCTTGCCGAAGTACCGGATCGCCGCGTAGTAGTGGTCGCCTTTCAGGAGCTTCTTGGCGATGCCGCGCCACGAGTAGAATTTCGCCATGGCGTCGAGCGCGCCCTTCTGCAGCTCGTAGGGGCTCATGCGCCGCGGCTGGTGCACGACGTGGTGGCCGTCGTAGAACTGCCAGTTGTTGCTGATCACGTACTTCTTGCCGCGGTCATAGAGCTGCTCCCAGTCGGGAGAGCCCGGAATCGGCGTCAGGATCATGAACTGGATCGAGTCGATGTCATTCTTGAGGGCGAACTCGGCGGTGGCGTCGATCGTCTCGACGTCGTCCTCGTCGGACCCGACCACGAACATGCCGTGGATCCGGATCTTGTGGGCGTGGAAGCGCTCGATCGAGCGCTCGATCTTTGCGAGGTCCTGCTTCTTCTGGAAGAGCTTGAGCGTCCGGGGATTGATCGACTCGAAGCCGACGTAGACGTTGAAGCAGTTCGCCGCCTGCATGAGCTCAAGGAGCTCGGGATCGTCGACGGTTTCGGTCCGGACCTGGGCGCCCCAATCGGGAATGAGATTGCGCTCGATCATCCCGCGCAGCAGCTCTTTGACGCGCTTCTTGTTCGCCGTGAAGATGTCGTCCGCGAAGAACGTGTACGCGTTGCCCCGGTGGCTCTCGAGCTCCTGCAGGACGCGCTCGACCGAGTGGGTGCGGAAGGCGTGGCCGTACATGCCCGGCACCGAGCAGAAGGTGCACGAGAACGGGCAGCCGCGTGACGTCGCGACCGAGATGACGCCGCCGGGCTTCCAGCCGGTGATGAGCTTGTAGTCCGGGATCGGGTTCACGTCGAGATTCGGGATCTTCGGGCGCTCCGGGTGGTTGACCACGTTGCCGTCCACGACGTACGAGAGGTTCTGGATCTGCTCGAACCCGTGGCCGGCCTGGATGGCATCGACGAGCTCCTGGAACGCGAACTCACCCTCACCGCGAACCACGAAGTCCGCGTGCTCGAGCCCTTCCTCTGGCAGGAAGCTCACGTGGGTCCCGCCGAGGACGGCTATCCCTCCCGCCGCCCGGACCTGGTCCGCCAGCCGGTAGGACTGGGGTGCCGTAGAGGTGATGGCCGAGATCGCGACCAGGTCGGCCGAGAGCACCTCCTTCATGTCCGGGGGCTGGATGTCCTCGATGTAGACACGGACGTCGTAGCCCTTGGCCCGCATGATGGTGCCGAGCAGGACCGAGCCTATGCGGGGAATACAGACCCGGCTGTAGATGTGTAGGTGCGTCGACTTCGGTTCCACGAACACAAGCTTCTTGAGCACGCGTCTCATCGACGGAGATCTCCTCAAGAGCGGGAAGTTATTGGTGATGGGCTATGCCCCGATCGTGGGCTCACGCTACATCGCGGCCGCCGGGAAGTCAATTTACGGACGACCCAACATGTTGGGCGTGAAACGCGCCCGGACCCCCAGGTATTGACTTTTAGTCTTGACAGATTTTCGCCGGCTCCACTAGCATGCCGAGCAGATATGCCGTCCGATCGTCTCGGCGAAGGGAGGTGAGGCGTTGGCGAAGAAGAAGGCGACCAAGAAGAAGAAGAAGTAGGGCCCACGCGGCGCTCGGCCCTGTCGATCCGACTCCATCGGCAGGGCCGCGCTATTTCGGCCCCGGTCACTTGGTCTTGGCGAGGGGGCGTGGCTTCGCCGGCGCCGGCTTGGTCTTGTCGTCCCTCTGGAGCCCCTTCACCTCTTCGACGAACTGACCGATATCCTTGAACTGGCGGTAGACCGAGGCGAACCGCACATAGGCGACCGGGTCGAGGCGCTGGAGGTGGTCCATGACCACCCGCCCGAGCTCCTCGCTGCTGATCTCCTTCTCGGCCCGCTCGTGGAGCTGGGCCTCGATCTCGACCACGACGTCGTCGACGGCCTGGACACCCACCGACCGCTTCTCGCACGACTTCAAGATGGAGCCGCGGAGCTTCTGGCGGTCGAAGGGCTCCCGCCGCCCGTCCCGCTTGACCACGTGCGGCAGCACGTCCTCGATGTATTCATAGGTCGTGTACCGCCGGTGGCACTTGAGGCACTCGCGGCGGCGCCGGATGAACTCCCCGTCCCGGCCCACCCGCGAGTCGACAACCCGATCCTCCGTGTGACCGCAAAACGGGCACTTCATCGGCCTCCCCCCTTTCCCGATGCCGATCCGGTCATCGGGTTCGCTCCGGATAAAGCGGGAACCGATTCGTCAGCTCCTGCACCTCTCCCCGTACCTTCGCCTCGACCGACGAGGATCCGAGATTGCTCAGGACCTGATCGATGAGGCGCGCGATCTCGGCCATCTCGGCCTCGCGCATGCCGCGCGTCGTGACCGCGGGCGTACCGATGCGGATGCCGCTCGTCACCATGGGGCTCTTCGTCTCGAACGGCACCGTGTTCTTGTTGACGGTGATCCAGGCGCGGTCGAGTGCCTCCTGGGCGTCCTTTCCGGTGATGTTGCGGGTGGTCAAGTCGAGAAGCATGAGATGCGTGTCCGTGCCCCCGGTCACGAGCCGGTAGCCGTGACCGAGCAGCGCTGCGGCGAGCGCGGCCGCGTTCTTCACGATCTGCTGCTGGTAGCCGCGCCACGCCGGCGTGAGCGCCTCCCGGAAGGCCACGGCCTTGCCGGCGATCACGTGCATCAGCGGGCCGCCCTGCACGCCCGGCATCACGGTCTTGTCGAGCGCCTGCGCGTGCGCGGCACGGCACATGACCATCCCGCCGCGCGGTCCGCGAAGCGTCTTGTGCGTGGTGGTCGTGACGAAGTCCGCGATGCCGACGGGCGACGGGTGAAGCTTCGCGGCGACGAGCCCGGCCGGATGCGCGATGTCCGCCATGAGGACCGCGCCGACCTCGCGCGCGATCTCGCCGAACGGCGCGAAGTCGATCGCCCGCGGAAACGCGGAGCCTCCGGCGATGATCATCTTGGGCCGATGCTGGCGCGCCAGGTCACGGACCTGGTCCAGGTCGATGCGCTCGGTGTCCTTCCGCACTCCGTACGCGACGATCGAATAGAACTTGCCGGAGTAGTTCACGGGGCTTCCGGCCGTCAGATGTCCCCCGTGCGAGAGATTCGGCCCGAGCACGGTCTCGCCGGGCTTGAGCAGGGTGAAGTAGACGGCCATGTTGGCCTGGGCGCCCGAGTGGGGCTGGACGTTGGCGTGCTCGGCGCCGAAGAGCTCCTTGGCGCGCGCGATCGCCAGGTCCTCGACGACGTCGACGACCTCACAGCCGCCGTAGTAGCGGCGTCCAGGATAGCCCTCGGCGTACTTGTTCGTCAGCACCGAGCCGACCGCTTCGAGCACGGCCTCGGACACGAAGTTCTCGGAGGCGATCAGCTCGAGGTTCCGGTTCTGCCGCTGCGCCTCCGCGCGCAGCACCTTGGCGACTTCGGGATCCGTGTCAGCGAGCCTGTGCATCGGGGGGCTCCTCATCCCGCGCGCGGTCGAGGGCGAGGATCTTCTCCACCCGCCGCGCGTGACGGCCGCCGGCGAACTCGGCACCCAGCCAGATCTCAAGGATCTCGATCGCCGCGTCGCGCGCGGTGATCCTCGCTCCGAGCGCCAGGACGTTGGCGTCGTTGTGCTCGCGGCTCATCCGCGCGCTGAACGCATCGGTGCACGCGGCGGCGCGCACCCCAGGCACCTTGTTGGCGGCCATGGCCATGCCGATCCCGGTCCCGCAGACGAGGACGCCTCGGTCGGCCTTGCCGGCGGTGATCGCGCTCCCGACCCCGACGGCGAAGTCCGGGTAGTCGACCGACTCCGCCGACTGGGTGCCCAGATCGACCACGTCGTATCCGCGAGAGATCAGCCAGGTCTTGAGGTCTTCTTTCAACGGAAAGCCCGCGTGGTCCGCGCCCAAGGCGACGACAGTCATACGGGCACCATATCGGTAGTGGCTCCGGCGTGTCAAGGTAACAACAGAGGGGGTTTCAGGTCGGGAACTCGAAGGCCTCCGTCGAGGCCCCGTCGCAGCCGGCGGCGACGAGCCTCGGAATTTCCAGGCGGGCCTCGACCGCACCGACCTCGTGCTCGGACATGCGCGTCGCGGGGTGCTTGGGAACGAACAGGGTGCAGCAATCGGCGTCCGGCTCGATCGAGATCTCGAACGTGCCGAGCCGGCGCGCTTGCTCGGTGATCTCGAGCTTGTCCATGCCGATGAGCGGCCTGAGGATCGGCATCGTCGCGGCCTCGTCGATGCGCGCGATGTTCGAAAGGGTCTGCGACGCGACCTGCCCGAGGCTTTCGCCGGTCGTGAGCGCGACCGCCCCGTGCTTGCGCGCCAGCGCTTCGGCGATCCGCACCATCAGGCGGCGGTAGACCACGACGCGCGCCGGCGGCGGGACCGTCAGGACCACTTCGCGCTGGATCTCGCCGAACGGCACCAGCACGAGCGTCGAGTCGTACTGCCACTCGGTCAGCCGCTCGACCAGCGCGCGCGCCTTGGCCTGCGAGGTGGGCGGCAGGTACGGCACGCTGTGGAAGTGGACGAAGACGACGCGACAGCCGCGCTTCATCATGCGCCAGGCGGCGACGGGCGAGTCGATCCCTCCCGACAGGAGCGCCGCCACGGTGCCGCTCGCGCCCACCGGAAGTCCGCCGGGACCGGGCTCAGGGTCGACGTAGACGAACGTCTCGGCGGGCATCACCTCCACGTGAATCTCGAGCTCCGGCCGGCGCAAGTCCACCCGGGTGGCGACGCGCTCGAGCACGAACGCGCCGAGCTGGCGGTTGAGCTCCACGCTCGTGAGCGGGTAGGTCTTGAACGCGCGGCGCGCCGAGATCCTGAACGACGGGAAGGTTCGACCCTCGACGAGCTCGGCGACGACCGCCTTCATCGCCTCCACCGTCGACACCACGCGATAGGCCAGCGCGGCGCTCGCGACGCCGCACACGCGACGCACGCGGTCGCGGACCGCCGCCGGGTCGGGATGCTCGTCGAGCTCGAGCAAGAGGCGGCCGGAGACCTGGCGCAGGTCGACCGGGCCGAGATCCGAGGTCGCGCGCCGCAGGTTCCGCGCGAGGTGGCGCAGGAACAGCGGCCGGTTGCCCCGCTTGAGGCCGAGCTCGTGATAGTGCACCAGCACCACCGGACGCAGCCTGGCCATGCTCAGCCGAGCTCCGCCGCGAGCGCCCGGGCCCGCTCGAGATCGTCCGGCGTGTTCACGTTCATGAAGACGATCCGCGGGTCGCCGAACCGCGCGACCTCGGCCTCGGCGATCTCGACCACGCGCACGCGCTCGAGGAAGTCGACGATCTTGAGCCGCCCGGCGACGAGCTGTTCCGCTATGTGCGGCAGGCAGGCCTTGTCGTAGGCGGCGTGCATGGTCTCGAGCCGGTTCCCGACACGCGGGATCACGACGTCGCCCTCCCCGGCTCGCGCAGCGACGAGCCTGAGCACGTCGGGATGGAGGAACGGCATGTCGCACGCGACCGTGAGCGCCGCCGAGCCGCTCACGGCCTTGAGACCGGAGTAGATCCCGCCGAGCGAGCCGTGATCCGGGTAGACGTCCGGGACCATCGGCCGCTGGAGGAACGCGTAGAGCTCGGGCGTGCTGGTCACGACGAGCACGTCGTCGACCGTGGGCGCGAGCGCGGCGAGCACGCGCTCGATGATCGGCCGGCCGCCCAGCTCGACCAAGGCCTTGGGCCGCCCGCCCATGCGCGCGCTCCGGCCCCCGGCCTGGATGACGCCGCTGACCTTCACGACGAGCCCGTCCGCGACGGCTGGATTCTGCCGGCCTGCGTGGTGATGTCTCGCACGACGACGGCACCCTGCCGCAACACGCGTGGCGGGTCAACCGTGAGATCGAGCACCGTCGACGGCTCGCCGCCGCGAGTCGCGCCGCCGTCGAGGATGAGATCGATGCCCTCGGGGAAATAGCCGAGCACCCCGGCGGCGGTGGTGGGCGGCGCCAGCCCGTTCGGGTTCGCGCTCGGCGCCGTGACCGGCTCGCGGAGCCGCTCGACCAATCCTCGAGCAACCGGATGGGGCGAGAGGCGAAC
>CAYVHH010000106.1:0-8489 GCA_964450175.1 uncultured bacterium
CCCGTGCTCGTCCATTTCCCGCTGCACCCGGACACGCCCGCCGAAGGCCGTGACATGGCGACTTTCTACGCCGAGCGCGGCATCGATCCGGAGGCGGCCTACGCGCGGATGAAGGGCCTGATGGACAAGGAAGGGCTGCCCTACAGCCGCCGCTCGCACACCTACAACAGCCGGCTGGCCCAGGAGCTCGGCAAGTGGGCCGACACGCAGCCCGGCGGCTACGCGATCCACGACGCGTTCTATCGCGCGTACTTCGTCGGCGCGCAGAACATCGGCGACACCGAGGTGATGATCGACGTGGTGAAGTCGGTCGGGCTCGACACCCAGGCAGCGCGCGACGTGCTGAAGGAGCGCCGGTTCAAGGATGCGGTCGACACCGACTGGGCGAAGTCGCGCCACCTCGGCGTCACGGGCGTGCCGACGTTCGTGGCCGGCGGCTACGGGGTCGTCGGCGCCCAGCCCTACGAAATGCTGGCGCAGCTGGTCGAGAAAGCGGGAGCCCGGCGGCGCGAGTAGCCGCCTCCGCGAGAAGAGGCCGCCCCGCCGAGTGCGAGAACTGGAGTCTACGGGTCGGCCCGGTGCCCGTTTCGCCCGTTCAGGTCGAACAACCCGTCTCGATCGGGCTCGTCGACGGGGATCACGACTTCTGCCGCCCGGCAGAGGCGCTCCAGTTGTCGCTGGAGCATTGCGAGATCCTCCAGGGCGGTGACCGAGAGCTCGCGGTCCCCGGCCTCGAGGAGCATGAGATCGACGCGAGCGACCAGGACGCTCAGCGGTCCGTTGAGCCCGCTTCTGAGGCCCGCGATGGCCAGGCGTATCGCGGCCTCGCTCCGCTGGGCTTTCTCGCACGCCATCTGCAGGTCCGCGACCCTTCCCTGGAGGGCAGCGACCTCGCCGGCGAGCGTGGTTTCAGATGGGCCCGTGCGCCGTTCCGCGTTCGGGGCGGCCATCGGCCGTGACTCGAACCCGTTCCACTGTCGCATCAGGCTGGCCGCTCTACGTTTCGAGAGAATGCCACCGACGCTTCTCTCCCGCGCCCTTCATCTAGCTCCGCAATCAACTGTGATAGCGTCACGACCATCTCACGATCTCCGCGCCGAGCCGTGCGTCGGGTGCTACGGTCGCCATCAGCCACCCCCAACCCGCATTTCGGACGCAGTCGCGGCGCCCGCAGGTTCTCCGGCCTGGACCCGTCTCACGAGATCGCGTACGCGCTCGAGCAGGACGTCCGGCCCGAAGGGCTTGCGCAGGAAAGCTGTCCCGGCCAGAAGACCCAGCGCCGCCACCGCGGCCGCCGGCCCGCCAGACATGTACACGACGCCGATGGTCGGACGGACGGCCTGAACGCGGCGGGCGAGCTCGAGTCCGTCGATCCCGGGCATGTTGATGTCGGTCACGAGCATGTCGATGGGCCGACGGGTCGTTTCGGCGATTCTGAGAGCCTCCGCCCCATCAGCCGCCTCGAGAACGGCGAACCCACCGATCCCGAGCACCTCGCTCACGTAGGTACGCACGTCAGAATCGTCGTCGACGAGCAAAACCGTCTCGCCCATCCCAACGTCCCCGCACATTAGGTGCCAGAACCCGCCGACCGGAAGGCGACGAATGCTACGCGGATAGAACTACGTGCGTATTTCTACGTGGACGATCGCGACCGCGACGAGACGTCCGGGGTTGTCGACTGCTGGGCGAGCCAGGCGGTGGCGAGCTCCGCCGTGGAGCTAACCTCCATCTTGCGCAGCACCTGGCGCCGATGTCCCTCCGCCGTGCGGGGGCTGATACCGAGCGTCGCGGCCACCTCCTTCGAGCGCTTTCCCTTGACCAGCAACGCGGCAACCTCTTGCTCGCGGGCGGTCAGGCGCGCGAGCCGCCGCCTCACCGCCGAGTGCTCCTGCCGCCGTTGATCGACGGCCAGGGCGTCGCGGATCCGGCTCAGCAGCACGCGCGGCACCACCGGCTTCTCCAGGAAGTCCACGGCGCCCCCGCGGAACGAGCGCACCGACGCCGACACGTTGCCGTAGCCCGTCATCACGATGATGGGTAAGTCGTGACCGCGGCGCCGCAGCTCGTCCTGGAGGTCGAGCCCATTCTTTCCGGCCGCCAGGCGCACATCCAGGATCAGGCACCCCGCTCGTGCCGGGTCGTACGCCGCCAGAAACGCCTCGCCCGACGCGTAGGCCTCGACCGCCAGGCCGTGCGCTCGTCCGAGCGTAGTCAGCGACCGGCGGACGCCCTTGTCATCGTCGACGACGAACACGGTGGGCTCGTCCATCACGACCCTTTCCGCCTTCCGGCGCCGTGTGAAGCGGCAGCGTGAATCTGAGGGCGGCGCCCCGCCGTGGGCGCCGCTCGGCCCATATCCGGCCGTGATGCGCTTCGACGATCGTGCGCGCGATCGGCAGGCCCATCCCGAGGCCGCCCTTCTTCGTGGTGAAGAAGGGCTCGAACAGCCGGTCCGCGACCTCTTCCGAGATACCGGGACCGTTGTCCTCGACCGAGACCCGGGCCAGCTCTCCGCCGTCTCGGGTCGCGTGCAGTCGGATCGCCCGCACGCTGATTTGCCCACCACGGCGCACTTCTTCGACAGAATCGAGCGCGTTCTGCATGAGGTTCAGGATCACCTGCTCGATCTCCACGCGATCGACCCTGACGGGCAGCGGGTCGGACGGCAGGCGAAGATCGAACGCCACCTGATGCCGGGTCATCTCGGGCCGCATCAGCTCACCGGCGTCCTGGATGATCCCACGCAGATCGGCCCGCTCCAATCGCTGAGGCTTCTTTCGTATCAGGTCGCGGAAGCGTCGCAAGATCGCGCCCGCGCGCTGGGCCTCGGCCGTGGCGTGCTTGAGCAGGGCGCGCACCCCGTGCGCGCGCACGTCGCCGAGCCGCGCCTGGCACGCCGCGATGTCGTTCGCGAGCGCGGCCAGCGGCTGGTTGAGCTGATGCGCGAGACCAGCCGCGAACTCCCCCGCGGTGTTGGCGCGCAGCATGTGGGCGAGCTGCGACTCGTGCTCGCGCCGCCACTGCGCGGCCTGCTTGCGCTCGGTCAGGTCTCGCAGGATGCCGGTGAACTTGCGACCCGTCGCGTCGGTGAACTCGCTGAGGGCAAGGTCCAGCGGGACGCGCGTCCCGTTCTTGCGGAGTCCCTCGACCTCGCGGCCGATCCCCATGATCCGCGCCACTCCCGTCTCACGGTAGCGGGCGAGGTAGCCATCGTGCTCCTGCGAGTAGGGCGGCGGCATGAGCATCGACACATTCTTGCCCAGCACTTCCGCGGCGCCGTAGCCGAACATCTTCTCGGCGGTGCGGTTGAACGACTGCACCCGGCCCGACTCGTCGATCGTGATGATCGCGTCGGCGGCGGTGTCCAGGGTCCTCCGCAGCTGGGCCTCGTTGGCCGCCAGCTTGTTCAACGCCGACTCCAGATCCGACCGGGCTCCGTGCAGCGCTTCGGCCGCCACGTCCGAGAACGTGATCACCACTCCCTCGATCCGGCTGTCTTGCGTGCGGTAGGGCAGGACCTGACGCATGTACCAGCGGCCCTCACGCGCGGCCACTTCGGCCTGCCGCGGCGTGAGCGTCTCGAGCACGGTCGCCGCGTCGGTCAGCAACGCCGGGTCGGTGAACGTCTGCGCGACATCGGCGAGGGGACGCCCGACGTCGGATGGGATCAGGGTGAAGAGCTTCGTGGCGGCGGCGGTGAACCGCCGGATGCGGAGCTGGCCATCGAGAAAGACCGTGGCGATGTTCGTGCTCGTCAACAGGTTGTCGAGGTCGTTGTTGGTGTGCTCCAGCTCGTCGATCTTGGTCTGGAGCTGCGCGTTCACCGTGTTCAGCTCCTCGTTCAGCGACTGCAGCTCCTCCTTCGAGGTCTCCAGCTCCTCATTGGTCGACTGGAGCTCCTCGTTGACCGACATCACCTCCTCGTTGGCTGCCCTGAGCTCCTCGTTCGAGGCCTCCATTCCCGCGACGGTGCCTTGCAGGTCTTCCCGCGAGGCCTTCAGCTCGGCCTCCAGCTGCCGTACCAGGGACTCGTCCCGCTCGGCTACCGGCGAGCCGGC
This sequence comes from uncultured bacterium, assembly GCA_964450175.1. Taxonomy (GTDB): domain Bacteria; phylum Methylomirabilota; class Methylomirabilia; order Rokubacteriales; family CSP1-6; genus AR31. Next base: position 4,062 of record CAYVHH010000106.1, read on the forward strand.
GGCGTCGGGCGCCGGCCCGGGCGTCGCCGCCTCGTCGGCGAAGGAGACCAGGAGCAGGCCCTCGGTGTCGCCCGACAGCTGGAGCGGCTCGACAGCAACCCGGACGGGATGCCAGGCGTTGTCGCGCCGCATGCGGACGGTGACCGCCTGCGGCTCGCGGTCGATGATCACCTGGCGCACCAGTGCCCGCAGTCGCGTCTGGAGACCCTCGCGCACGCGCGTCAGGAGGTCATCCGTTGGCTCGCCGGCCGGCTGCGTCAGGTAGAGATCGGTCCTCCCCACGAACAACAAGATTCCGTACCGACGGTTGATCACCACGCCGGCCGGGGCATAGCGCTCGAGCAGCTGCTGCTGGACCCGGGTGAGCAGCCGATTGGCCTGTGGTGGCGCCGACAGATCGGCTGGCAGCACTGGCATCGGCCCGCGCGCGGCCGTGGCCGGTGTGGCGAGGATGTCGTAACGCGTGGGCCCGATGCGCCGATAGATGCGCCACCGCTTCGACACGGTGTCGAAGAGGTCCTCCGCGGATCCGATCGATTCCGCGCTGCCGAGGAAGAGGTGCCCACCTTCGGCCAGCGCGAAATGGAGCAGCGAGATGATTCGCTTCTGGACGTCCGCGCTCAAGTAGATGAGCAGGTTTCGGCAGCTGATCAGATCGAGCTTGGAGAACGGCGGATCGGCGATGAGGTTCTGCTCGGCGAAGATGATCGTCTCGCGGAGCTCCTTGTTCACGCGGTAGTGGGTCCCGTCCTTCAGAAAGAACTGGCGCAGGCGCCCGGGCGGCACGTCGGCCGCGATGCTCTCGGGGTAGATGCCCGTGCGGGCGACGTCCAGCGCTTCCTTGTCCACATCCGAGGCGAAGACCTGGATCGGGCCGCTCCACTGCGCGGCCCGGGTCTGCTCGATCAGCAGCATGCCCAGGCTGTAGGCCTCCTCGCCGGTCCCGCACCCGGCGACCCACACCCGCAGCGGTGCCCCGGCTTCGCGCTCTCGCAGGAGGGAAGGCAGGACCTTCTCCTGGAGGTAGAGCCATGCCTCGGGATCGCGGAAGAAGCGGGTGACGCCGATCAGCAGGTCCTTGAACAGAGCCTTGACCTCGCCGGGGTCGCTTCGCAGGAGCTGAAGATAGTCCGGCAAGCGCTCGGCGTGGCGCAGCCCCATTCGCCGACGAACTCGCCGGACGAGCGTGCCGGGCTTGTAGCCGCTGAAGTCGAAGTGAAGTCGGGTGCGGAGGAGAGCCAGGACCCCGGTCAAGTCGTCCGAGCCGCCCTTCTCGACGTCCGGAACCTGCCTCGGCACGGCGACGTAGGGATGCCGCGTGTACTTCAGCAGCATCTCCGGCATCTTTTCCACCGTCAGCACGTGGTCGGCGGCGTCGGCGGCGATCGCGCTCCTCGGCATGCCGTCGTGTTGAGCGGTTGTGGGTTCCTGGACGAGGGCCATGCCGCCGACCGTCTTGATCTCCTTCAGGCCGAGCGTGCCGTCGGTGCCGCTGCCGGAGAGGACGATGCCGATGGCCCGCTCCTGCCGATCCTCGGCCAACGTCCGGAAGAAAAAGTCGATCGGCATGCGCGTCACCCGTCGCGCGGGGGGCGGCGTGAGCCGCAGGACGCCCTGGCCGATGCCGAGGTCCCGGTTCGGCGGGATCACGTAGACGTGGTCTCTCTCGACGGCCGTGTCGCCGGCCACCTGCCGCACGGGCATCTTCGTGTGCTTGCCCAGCAGCTCGGCGGTCAGGCTCTCGTGGGTGGGATCCAGATGCTGGATCACGACGAACGCCATGCCGCTGTCGGGCGGCATGATCCGGAAGAAGCGGGTGAAGGCTTCGAGGCCGCCGGCCGAGGCGCCCATGCCCACCACCACCGGAACGGTCGCCTGCGGCGCCTGCTCGGTCGCCTCGCCGGCGCGAGTCCGCTTCCGGGGTTCGCGACCTGGTGGGCGGTCCCGCGGTCTCTTCCCCGTGCCGCGTCGCGCCATCGGAATCTCCTGAAGCGATGCCGCAGCGGACTTTCCGCTCGGCGCGCAACTCATCTCGTGCCGACGTCGGGACCCTTGTCCTCGCGTGACGCGGACGGCACAGGATAGCCGAACCCTGCCGACGGCGCCAGAAGCTGGGCACCCGGTGCGGCGGCCCGGCTCCCCTCGCGACGACGGGAGGGCAGCCGCGGTGATATCCTAGCGCCGCTCAATTTCCCATCGAGAGGTGCCGCATGCTTTACGAGCTCCGCCGCTACGATGTCGCCGCCGGTAAGCTTCCCGCGCTCGTCGACCGCTTCGGGAGCTTCACGGTTCACAAGTGGAAGCAGTACGGCTTTCGGCTGATCGGCTTCTGGACGCCGGTCGTCGCCGACAAGAGCAACCAGCTCGTCTACATCTGGGGCTGGGAGAGTCTGGAGGAGCGGACCAAGAAGAACGCCGCCTGGCGCGCCGATCCCGAGCGGGCCAAGAAGTGGGCGGAGACCGAGAAGGACGGGCCGCTCGTGAACTGCGTCGAAAACCAGCTCATGGAGCCGACCTCATATTCGCAGATGGACCGCGGCGAGCCGTACGGGCCCGACGCGGCGAGCCGGAGCCCCTATCTGTTCGAGCTGCGCGAGTACCAGGCGATGCCGGGCAAGATCCAGAACATCACCGATCGGTTCGGCAACTTCACGTGCGGCGCCTTCAAGAAGCACGGCTTCCGTCAGGTCGGCTACTGGCACAACGTGTTCGGCGGCAACAGCAACGAGCTCATCTATCTGCTGGCCTGGCAGAGCCTGGACGAGCGCGTCTCCATGTTCGACGCGTTCGCCAAGGACCCCGAGCGCGCGCGCGCGTTCGCCGAGAGCGAGAAGAACGGCCCGATCGTGCAGCAGGTACGGAACATGATCCTGCGTCCCACGGCGTTCTCACCCATGAAGTGAGCCTCTAGACGCAGGAGACTCGCCATGGAGCTGCTTCCCGCGGAAACGTCGTCCTTTGCGTCGCCGATCCCGACGCAGTTCGTCGCGAGCGACGAGTTCACGCCGGCGCCGCAGACCGCCAAGCAGAAAGCAGTCGAGGCGCGGATCAAGGAGCTGGGCAGCCGGCTCGCGAAGCACCAGGGCGTGAGCCGCCGCAAGTTCTTCCAGACCGCCGCCGGCATGGCCGCGGCGTTCGTCGCGATGAACGACGTCTACGGCCCGATCTTCGGCGTGAGCGGCGCGGAAGCGCAGAGCCCCGACGCGGCCAACGAGCGCGCCAGGGCGCTCGCCGGTCAGTTCATCATGGACATGCACACCCACTTCCTGCGCGACGACACGCGGCTCGAGGGCTTCGTGCGCTCGCGCGAGGCGGTGGGCAAGGCGGGCTGGAACCCGGCGCTCGCCGGCAAGCCGCAGACCCTGGACGATCTGAAGTTCGCGAACTACTTCAAGGAGATCTTCTTCGACAGCGACACCAAGGTGGCGCTCATCTCCGGCTCGGGCTCCGAGGAGCCGCGGGACTGGTTCCTCACCAACGAGATGAAGGCCGACGCGCGCGCGAAGGTCAACAAGCTGACCGGCTCGCGGCGCATGATGTCGCACGCGATCTTCATGCCCGGCATGCCCGGCTGGATGGAGTCGGTCGAGCAGGCGATCGCGCAGCTCAGGCCCGACGCGTTCAAGGGCTACACGGTCGGCGACAACACCAACAAGCAGCTGGCGAAGCACCCCTGGCGGATGGACGACGAGAAGCTGCTCTATCCGTTCTACGAGAAGCTGGCCAAGGCCGGGCTCGTCAACGTCTGCGTGCACAAGGGCCTCTATCCGTACTCGACGACGAAGCGCTTTCCGGACTTGGTCCAGTACGCCGACGTGGGCGACGTCGGCAAGGCCGCGAAGGACTGGCCGCAGCTCAACTTCGTCATCTATCATTCCGGATTCCGGTTCACCGGCGGCGAGTGGAGCAACGGCTGGGAGCAGTTGGAGAAGACCGGGCGCGTGGACTGGGTGACCGATCTTGCCGAGATCCCGGCGAAGTACGGCGTGAAGAACGTGTACGGCGATCTCGGCCAGATCTTCGCGCAGAGCACGGTGGCCGAACCGAGATTGTGCGCCGCCATGATGGGTACGCTCGTGAAGGGGCTCGGTGTCGACCACGTGGTCTGGGGCACCGACGCGATCTGGACCGGCGCGCCGCAGTGGCAGATCGAGGCGCTGCGCCGGCTCGAGATTCCCGAGGAGATGCAGAAGAAGTACGGCTGGGCGCCGCTCGGTCCCGCCGACGGGCCGGTGAAGCGCGCGATCTTCGGCGAGAACTCCGCGCGTCTCTACAAGTACGACGCGACGTGGCGCGCCGAGCTGACGACGGATCGCATCGCGCTGGCCCGGGCGGACTACGAGCGCGAGGGGCCGGGACGGACCAATCGTCGCTACGGCTTCGTGGTCAACCCGGTCGGCTGACGCGCTCGCTTACGGGCGAAGTACT
>CAYVHH010000107.1:0-8151 GCA_964450175.1 uncultured bacterium
CCGGGACGAGCTTCGTGTTGTAGGCGATCACGTTGACGGTCGCGCGGAGGGTGAAGTAGTAGCCGTCCTTGTCCTTGAAGCCCGCGGGGAACGCGTCGATGCCGGCCGGCGAGTACTTCATGAGGAGCTTCTTCTCTTTGAGCAGCACGAAATGGCCGGCATCAGACGTGTGGATCACGTCGACGAGCTTGAGGTTCGCCTGCATCTCCTGCATCACGCGCTGCAGGATGCGCTGAGAGCCGGTCCGCTGGACCTCCACCTTGATCCCGGGGTAGGCCGCCTCGAACAGCTTGCCGATCTTCTCGGCCGTCGGCAGCGCCAGCGACGTGTACCAGACGACCTTGCCCTCCTTCTTCGCGGCCTCCACGCGGGCGTCCTGCGCGGAGGCGGGCACGGCGACGAGCATCCCGATCGACACGAGCAGGCCCACGAGGGCATTCAACCTTTTCATGAACGGGCTCCTCACAGGGTGAGTGATCTCATCAGCGTGTCTAGACTCGGCGCGGCGGCGAGCGCCCGGACGTCCGCGATCACCCGGGCGGCGCGATCCTCGGGCATGACGAGGCTCGCGTTGCCGTGGAACTTCGCCTCGATCTCACCGGGCGCCATCGGCGAATCCGGGCCGCCCCGCGGGTGATCCTGCCATTCCTCGACGACGCGCCCGTCCGTGAGCCGCACGCGGAGGTGGCCGACGAACTGGCGCGGGTAGTCGATCGTCGGGTCGAGCTCGTAGCTCACTCGCGAGGCCACGGCGAGAATCTCCGGAGTGCGTACGACATCGTCCTCGAACTCGGCGAGGCTGGCGCGCCCGCGGGTCAGGATCACCGCCAGGAGAAAGGGCAGGCTGAACTTCGCCGCGTAACCGTTCTGCGGCGCGTGCTTGGACGCGAGCGGCTCCCAGAGCCGCGGCACCGGTCCCGCGGCGGTCCGACAGCGGATCTCGACGATGTCCTCGGCGCGCACGCCGCGACTCTCACGAAGCCGCAGCGCGCAGTCCATGTACGGCTGCGCGATCGAGCCGCACGGATACGGCTTGAACGTCAGATGCTCGAGCTCCCAGACGCGGCCGAGGGTCGCGAGCAGCTCGTCGAGCCGCGCGGTCGGCACGTCGCCCGCGAACGCGCGATAGAAACCGTGCTCGCCCTCGAACACCGTCTCGGGCCCGGTGAAGCCGGACTGCGCGAGCAGCGCGGCGACGATCCCGGCGTGCGCCGACCAGCCCGGATGCAGGCGCTTGGTCCACGTGCCGTCGGCCAGATACTCGATGATCCCCGCGGTCTGGCTGCCGCAGATGCCGAAGGCGCGCACCAGTTCGTCCTCGGTCAAGCCATAGAGCTTACCGGCGGCGGCGGCCGCGGCGAAGGTTCCGGTGAGCGCGGTCGGGTGGTAATGGCGCGCGTGGAACCTGCCCGGGACGGCGAGCCCGACCCGACACATCACCTCGACGGCGGCCACGACCGCGGTAAGCGCCGCGCGCCCCGACACACCGGTCGCCTCGCCCACGGCGAGGCTCGTCGGGACCGCGACGGAGCCCGTGTGCACGATCGCGTCCTCACGCGTGTCGTCGAAGTCGAGCCCGTGAGCGAGCGTCGCGTTGGCGAGCGCCGCGTTGGCGGCGGCCGCCCGCACCGTGCTGCCGACCACCGCGCTTTCCGGCTTGCCACCGAGGCGCTCGGCGGTCGCGCGCGCGGCGCGGCCGAAGTCGTAGCGAGAGGCCGCCAGACAGCATCCCAGGGTGTCGAGCGTGAGGAGACCGGCGCGGTCGATCACCGGTGCCGGCAGGTCCTTGAACTCGAGCGCGACGACGAAGCGGGCCAGGCGTCTCGCGACGGACACCGTCACGGCGTGCCTCCCCGGACCTCCCTGAGCACGTCGAGCACCGCCGAGTGGATGTGACCGTTCGTCGCGACGAGCGAGGGCGCGTCGAGGTCGAGCGCGCCCCCGGTCAGGTCGGTGACGCGGCCGCCGGCCTCCTCGACGAGCAAGCTGCCCGCCGCGACGTCCCACGGACCGAGTCGAAGCCCCCAGCAGCCGTCGAGCCGCCCGCAGGCCAGCCACGCGAGGTCGAGGACCGCCGAGCCGAGCCGCCGCACCGCGCGGACTCGGACGCTGAACGCGGCAAACTCGTTGAGGTTGTTGTCGCGCGCCTCGCGGATGTTGTACGGCAATCCCGTCGCCAGGAGACTCTCGTCCAGCGTCGGGGTGGCCGAGACCGCGAGGGGGCGGTCGTTCACCGTCGCTCCGTGCCCCCGCTCGGCCACGAACATCTCGTCGAGGTTCGGATCGTAGATCACGCCGAGCTCGACGCGCCCGGCCGATTCCAGACCGATCGACACGCCGAAGGCCGGAAACCCGTGGGCGTAGTTCGTCGTGCCGTCGAGCGGATCGATGATCCAGCGCCTCCCGGACCGCCCCGTGCTGGCCCCGCGCTCCTCGCCGAGAACGGCGTCGTCGGGAAACGCCGCCGCCAGGCGCCCGACGATCAGCTCCTCGACGCGAGCGTCCATCTCGGTCACGAGGTTCGTCGGGCTGCCCTTGTAGGCGATGCGGCGCGATCCGGGCAGCTCGCTCTTCAGGAGCCGGCCGGCGGCCCGCGCGGCGTCGACCGCCACGCGTCGTTCGAGCGATGCCATGCTGCCGCGCAATGTATCATACGTGTCGTGCACATCGTGGTGATGGGGTCCGGCGGTGTCGGCGGGTATTTCGGCGCGAAGCTTCAGCGCGCCGGCGAGCGGGTCACCCTGGTCGCGCGCGGCGCCCACCTCGACGCGATCAAGCGGGCGGGCCTCGCGATCCGATCGGCCAGCGAGGGCGACACGGTGGTACGCCCCGAGGTCGTCGAGCGGCTCGAGGGTGTCGACCGGGCGGACGCCGTGCTCTTCTGCGTCAAATCATTCGATACGGACGACGCCGCGGCGCGCCTCTGGTCGGTCCTCGGCCCGGACACTCCGGTCCTCTCGCTCCAGAACGGCGTGGACAACGAGGACAGGATCGACGCGAAGCTCGGCGCCGGGCGTGCGATGGGGGGCGTCGCGCAGGTGTTCGCGACGATCGAGTCGCCCGGTGTGATCCGGCACCAGGCCGCGGGCCGCATCATCTTCGGAGAGCTGGACGGGCACGTGAGCGAGCGCGCCGAGCGGCTGCGTGAGGCGTTCGCGCGCGCCGAGATCCCGGTCGAGCTGTCCAAGAGCATTCGCCGCGCGCTCTGGGAGAAGTACCTCCTGATCTGCGCGGTCGGCGGAACGACCGCGGTGACGCGCGAGACGATCGGGGTCATCCGCGACACGCCGGCCGCCTGGCGGCTGTTCCGGACGATCGTCGAGGAGGTCGCGGCGGTGGCGCGCGCCTCCGGCGTCGACCTCGCGAACGACGCGGTCGACCAGATCATGAAGTTCGCCGAGACCATTCCGCCCGGCAATCGCGCGTCGCTCGCGCACGATCTGCTGCAGGGTCGCCGGCTCGAGCTCGAAGCGCTGCACGGGCACGCGGCGCGACTCGGCGAGCGTCTCGGTGTGCCGACTCCCGCCACCTTCGCCGTCTACGCGGCCCTCGCCCCGCACGCGGCGGGGAGGCGCGGCTGACCTCGAGCTCTCATCGCGCCTCGGCTGGCGGGGCCCCGCCGCCGCCGGCCGGGCAGACCTCTCCGGCGCGAGCAGCCTGGCGCTACGTCTGGCGCTATCGAGCGCGCTACGGATTCGGCGTCGCGTGTCTGGCCACGGCGACCTACGCGTCGCTCACGATCCCGTGGACGGTGAAGCGCGCGATCGACGCGCTGCAGGCGGATGCCGCCTCGGCGCCGGTGGGACACCTGGTCGGGCTGATCGCGCTGTCCGCGCTCCTCAACGGCGTCGCGCGGCTCGGCTCGCGCTTCGCGATCACGGGCGGGTGCCAGCACATCGAGTCGGACCTTCGCGGCGACCTCTTCGCGGCCTTGCAGAGGTTCCCGCCGCGCTTCTACGCGACGCATTCGACGGGCGACCTGATGGCGCGCTCCACGAGCGACATCACCGCGGTGCGGTCGCTCCTGGGATTCGGCGCGCTCAGCCTGGTCTCGACGACGTTCTCCTTCGTCGGCGTGCTCGCGGCGATGCTCGCGGTCGATCCGTGGCTGACCTTGTGGTCGCTCGCGCCGTCTCCGGTGCTGGTGCTCCTGGCCAGGCGCTTCAACGTGAAGGTCAACGAGCGGACGCAGGCGGCGCAGGATCAGCTGAGCGTCCTCTCGGAGCGCGTCCAGGAATACGTCGCCGGCATGTCCGTCGTACGCGCCTACACGCTCGAGCCGCGCGCGCGCGCCGACTTCGGGCGGGCCAACGGCGAATATCTCCGGCTGAGCCTCGCCCTGGCGCGGACCGAGGCCGGCTTCTCGCCCTTGATGGGACTGATCGCGGGCATCGGAACCTTGATCGTGCTCTGGGCGGGCGGCCGCGCCGTCGTCTACGGCCGGCTGACTCTCGGAGCGCTCGTCGCCTTCAACGGCTATCTCGCCTACCTCACGTGGCCCACGCTCGCGCTCGGCTGGACACTCTCGACTGTCCGCCGCGGTCTGACATCGATGGGGCGCATCCTCGAGATCGTCGAGGCATCCAGCGCCCCGCACGCGCCGGCGACAGCCCGGCCGGCCGCGACGACTCCGGCCATCCGCTTCTCGCACCTCACCTTCGCGTACACCGACCGCGCGCCGGCGCTCCACGACGTGAGCTTCGAGGTGGCGCCCGGCGAGACGGTGGCCGTCGTCGGTCCCACGGGCAGCGGCAAGACCACCCTGGGGCTTCTGCTGGCGCGGCTCTGGGAGCCGCCGCCCGGGACGGTGTTCCTCGGTGGACGCGACGTGACCACGCTTGCGCTCGACACCCTGCGCGCGGGAATCGGCTACGTGCCGCAGGAGGGCTTCCTCTTCTCGCGGTCCATCGCCGACAACATCACGCTCGGACGCGACGGGCTGGGACGCCGGGAACTCGACGAGACTGCCACCGTCGCGGGCATCGCGAACGAGATCGAGCAGTTCGCGTCGGGATTCGACGCCGTGGTCGGCGAGCGCGGCTTGACGCTCTCCGGCGGCCAGCGCCAGCGGGTCACCCTGGCGCGGGCGCTGGCCGGCGCGCCGTCGGTGCTCGTGCTCGACGACGCCTTCGCCTCCGTCGACGCCGCGAAAGAAGAAGAGATCCTGACGAACCTGCGCCGGGCGCTGGCGGGACGGACGGTGCTGCTGATGACGCATCGGCTGCGCGCCGCGTCCGCGGCCGCTCGCATCGTCGTCCTCGAGGGCGGACGCGTCATCGAGAGCGGCCGTCACGAGGAGCTCCTGAGCCGGGCGGGCGTCTATGCCCGTCTCTGGCGCATCCAGCAGCTGGAGGAGGAGATCGCGCGTGCCTGACTCCGCCTACGACCCCGAGGCCGAGGAGCAGCTCGGCCGCGCGTTCGACCGGAGGCTGGCCGCGCGGCTCATAGCGGCCGCGCGCCCGCACCGAGGGCTCATCGGCGGCTCGCTGCTGCTGTTCCCCCTCGTCGCGGTCGTCGAGCTCGCCCAGCCGTGGCTCCTGAAGGTCGCGATCGACGAGCACATCTTGAAGTCCGACTGGGTCGGGCTGACGTGGGTCGCCGGGCTCTACATCGCCGTGCTCGCGGTCCTCTACGCCTTGCGAACCTTCGAGGGCTACCTGATGCAGCTCACCGGTCAGCGTGTCATCCACGATCTGCGCGAGGCGATCTTCGATCATCTGCTGCGCCTGGAGGCGCGCTTCTTCGATCGCAATCCGGTGGGCCGGTTGATGACGCGCGTGCTCCACGACGTGGAGGCCGTCAGCGAGGCGTTCACGAGCGGCCTCTTCGCCGTCGTCGCCGACCTCGTCACCCTGACCGGTGTCGTGGCGGTGATGCTCTGGATCGACTGGCGGCTCGCGCTGGTGACGTTCTCGATGATGCCGGTACTGCTGGTGGTGGCCACGTACTTCCGGCTCAACGCCCGCGACGCCTACCGCGAGGTCCGCCGGCGCCTGGCGCGTCTCAACGGCTTTCTTCAGGAGTCGCTGCAGGGCATGACGGTCGTCCAGCTCTTCGTGCGCGAGCCCTACGAGCGCGAGCGGTTCCGCCGGCTCAACACCGAGTATCGCCGGGCGCTGTTCGGCTCGACGCGATGGGAGGCCTCGCTCTACGCGGTGGTCGAAGCGCTCGGATCGATCGCGCTGGCGCTGCTGATCTGGTACGGGAGCGGTCGGATCGTGGCCGAGTCCCTGACGTTCGGTGCGCTCGTCGCGTTCATCCAGTACACCAATCGCTTCTTCCTGCCGATCCGCGATCTCGGCGCGAAGTACACGGTGATGCAGTGGGCGATGGCGTCCGCCGAGCGGATCTTCGGCCTGCTCGATCGCGCGCCGGCGATCGTGTCCCCGGCGGCACCGCGTTCGCGGCCAGCCAGGTCGGGCGCGCCGGCGGTCGAGCTGGATTCGGTGTGGTTCGCGTACGACGGGGACGATTGGGTGCTGCGCGATTGCTCGTTCAGGGTGGCGCCCGGCGAGCGCATCGCGATCGTCGGCGCCACCGGGGAAGGCAAGACCACCTGCGTGCGCCTGCTGAATCGATCCTACGACGTGCGGCAGGGGCGCGTCCTCGTGGACGGCGTGGACGTCCGCGAGTGGGATCTGGCGAGCCTCCGCCGTCACGTCGGCATCATCTTCCAGGACAGCGTCCTCTTCGCGGGGACGATCGAGGAGAATCTGCGCCTCGGCGCCGACGGCGCGGTGTCGCCGGCGGACCTCGCGCGGGCGATCGAGACCTCGCGCGCGGGATTCGTGACCCACCTGCCTCGGGGTCTCGGCGAGCTCCTGGGCGAGCGCGGGGCGAACGTCTCGCACGGCCAGCGCCAGCTGCTGGCCATCGCCCGAGCCCTCGTGTACAATCCGGCCGTTCTCGTCCTGGACGAAGCGACGTCGAGTGTCGATCCCGAATCCGAAGCGCTCATCCGGCAGGCGATGACTGGACTTCTCGCGGGGCGAACGAGCATCACCATCGCGCATCGACTCTCGACGGTGCACGCCGCCGATCGGATCCTGGTCCTGCACCGCGGCCGGGTCCACGAGGACGGAACCCATGCTGAGCTCCTGCGGCTCGGCGGCCTCTACGCGAGGCTCTACGAGCTCCAGACCGGGGCGGCGTCGGCGTGAGGTTCAAGGCGGCGGTGCTCTCGCTGGTCAGACGGATCCCGCGCGGACGCGTCGCGACCTACGGCCAGATCGCGGCGCTCGTCGGGAAGCCTCGCTCGGCGCGCGCGGTCGGGCAGGTGATGAGTCGGGCCGACGGTGTTCCGTGGCATCGCGTCGTCAATTCGCAGGGCGGCATCAGCCGCCGCTCGAGGATGACGGGCATGATGACCCAGCGAATCCGCCTGGAGCAGGAGGGCATCGTGTTCCGACGCGGCCGGGTCGTCATGAGCCGGTTTCGATGGCAGGACGGCGCCACCGGCCGGCACGCCGTGACTTCGGGGCCTCGCCCGCCCAGGCGCGGTTTCGATCCGGAGAGGCTCGCGTGCGACTCGCGCTGACCCTGGGCTACTCGGGCGCGCGCATGACGCTGGACATGGACCTCGTCCGCGAGGTCGAGCGGCTCGGCTACCACTCGATCTGGTCGGCCGAATCGTACGGCTCCGACGCCGTGACGCCCGTCGCGTGGATCGCGGCGTCGACCACGCGGATCCACGTCGGCACCGGGATCATGCAGATGGCCGCACGCACGCCGGCCGCGACGGCGATGACCGCGATGACGCTCGACGGTCTCTCCGGCGGCCGCTTCCGGCTCGGGCTCGGAGTGTCGGGACCTCAGGTGGTCGAGGGATGGCACGGCCAGCCGTTCGGCCGGCCGCTCCAGCGCACGCGCGAGTACGTCGCGATCGTGCGGGCGATCCTCCGCCGGGAGAAGCCCGTGGAGCACCGCGGCGACTACTACCAGATTCCCTACGCGGGCTCCGACGCGACGGGCCTCGGCAAGCCCCTCAAGTCGATTCTGCACGGCCGGGCGGAGCTGCCCATCTACCTTGCCGCGGTCGGTCCCAAGAACGTGGCGCTCGCCGCCGAGATCGCCGACGGCTGGATTCCGACGTTCTTCTCGGTACGACGCATGACGATGTTCCGCGAGTGGCTCGTCGCGGGCTTCAGCGCC
>CAYVHH010000108.1:0-7553 GCA_964450175.1 uncultured bacterium
CGAGCTCGGCCGTGCTCCTGCTCGCGTGTTTGGCGCTCGTGGGGCTCTACGCCGTCCTGGGCGCGCTGCACATGCTGAACAACTACACGACGGTCGACGTCGGGCAGCGCCTGGTGACCGACCTGCGCAGCGCGGTGTACGCGCACCTGCACCAGCTGTCGCTCGACTTCTACACTCGCGCGCGGGTCGGTGACCTGCTCTATCGAGTGACCGCCGATACCCTCGCGCTGCAGTCGCTGACCGTGAGCTGCCTGTTCCCGACCGCGACCGCCGCGATCCTGCTCGTCGGCATGATCACGGTCATGCTCCAGCTCGATCCGACCCTGACCCTGCTGGCGCTTGCCGTGTGCCCCGCGCTGTTCCTGATCATCAAGCGGCTCGACGGTCGAGTGACCCGCGCCGCGGGCAAGTTCCGCGACAGCGAGAGCGAAGTCTACACGGTGGTGCAGCGGGCGATGTCCGCGATGCGGCTCATCCAGGCTTTCGCGCTCGAGGACGACGAGCACCGGCGGTTCATGGCCGCGAGCCGGCAGAGCCTGGCCGCCGGCCTGAGGCTTCACACGCTCCAGACCTTCTACGGTTTCGTGATCAGCATGGTGATCGCGGTCGGCACCGCCGCGGTCGTGTGGGTCGGGGCCCGACACGTCCTGGACGGCACGCTCAGCGTGGGTTCGCTCGTGATCTTCGTCGCGTATCTCGCGGCGCTCTATAGCCCCATCAACAGCATGTTCCAGACCTGGGGAATCGCGCGGACCTCGACGGTGGGCGTGAGGCGCGTGTTCGACCTGCTCGACGTCGAGCGCGAGATCGCCGACGGCACCCTGGAGTTCCCCGCCGGCGGCGCGCGGGGCCAGGTGACCTTCGATGGCGTCGCGTTCGAGTATTCGGGCGGCCACCGGGTGCTCGACGACATCGGCCTGCGCGTCCAGCCGGGACAGACCGTCGCGATCGTCGGCGCGACCGGCGCCGGGAAGTCGACGCTCCTGAGCCTCCTGCCCCGCTTCTACGACACGACGGGTGGCCGGATCCTCGTCGACGGGGTGGACGTGCGCGAGTACCGGCTCGCATCGCTGCGCCGCCAGATCGCCATGGTCCTGCAGCCTCCGCTGCTCTTGCCGACCAGTGTGCGCGACAACATCGCGCTGGGGCGGCCGGAGGCCGGTCGTGACGACATCGTGGCCGCCGCGCGCCTGGCCCGTATCCACGACACGATCGTCGCGTTGCCCGACGGGTACGACACTGTCGTGGGAGAGCAGGGTGTCACCCTCTCCGAGGGCGAGAAGCAGCGAATCACCATCGCCCGCGCGCTCCTGCGCGACGCCCCGATTCTCATCCTGGACGAGCCGACCTCGGCCATGGATGCGGAGACCGAAGCGCTCTTCTTGCAGGGGCTCGAGCGCTTCGGCACGGACCGAACGACCTTCGTCATCGCCCATCGCCTGTCGACGGTCCGCACGGCCGACCTCATCGTCGTCCTGCGCGACGGCCGTATCGTCGAGCGAGGGACCTTCGAGTCGCTCTTGGAATGCCCGGGAGTGTTCGCGTCGCTCTGGCGGATGGCGGAGGGCGCCCCGCGGGAGCCCGCCGTCGCGGTGCCGTAGCGGCGCCTAGTATCCCTTCGCCCGGTCGACCAGGTTCAGGAGCGGCGCGCCGTCCAGGTAGCGCCGCAGATTCTCCGCGAACAACGTGCAGCAGTCGTCGTCGTAGCTCGCGACGAAGCCGGAGACATGCGGCGACAGGATGGCGTTCGGCGCGCCGTACAGGGGATGGCCGGCCGGCGGCGGCTCCTGCGCGAAGACGTCGACCGCGGCGCCGGCGATGCGCTGCTCGGCGAGCGCCCTCGTGAGCGCGCCCTCGTCGACGCTGGCCCCGCGCCCGACGTTGATGAAGTAGGCCGTGCGCTTCATCGCCGCGAGCTCGCGGGCGCCGATCATATGCTCTGTCTCGCGCGTGAGCGGGGCGCACATCACGACCACGTCCGACGCCGAGAGCAGGTCGTGCAGCTCGGCCGGCGAAAACCACCCGTCGGGAAGGCGGCCCTCGGGATCCCCGGTACCGGCCGGGCAGTAGCCCGGGTCGGCGCGCCGGGCCGGATCGCGCTTGCACGCGAGCACGCGCATGGCGAAGGCGGTCTTGGCGATCCGCGCGAGCTCGCGGCCGATACTGCCGTAGCCGATGACGCCGAGGGTGGCGCCCCGCACCGCGGTCGGCACGAACAAGGGCCACCGCTGCTCGTCGGGCGGCCAGACGCCCCGGCCCTGCCACTCGACCATGCGCGGCACGCGGTGCGCCAGCGCCAGGAGCGCGGTCATCGCGTACTCGGCGACCGTGGCCGCGTGCACGCCGCTGGCGGTCGTCAGCGCCAGCGCGGCGTCGGCGTAGAGCGGGTGCTGGTGGAGCCCGTTCACTCCGGCCATGTGGACCTGGATCCACTTGAGGTTCGGGGCGCGGGAGCGATCGCGCGGCAGCACGACCCCGTACAGGATCTCGGCGCCTGCGTAATCGGCGGTCTCGGGATCGGTGCGGGTCACGGTGAGGCGCGGCGAGATGCGCCGCAGGCGATCGAGCTGGGCCTCGCCAAAGGCGGCGGTCACGAGCACGTTCGGCATGACGGTGGGCGATCCTCTCCTACTTCGATTGCGTCAGCGCACGCAAGGTCTCTTCGAGTCGCTTCTGCTCGGCGCCGTAGGTCGCCCAGTCGCCGCGGCGCAGCGCGTCCTGCGCGCGCGTCCAGATTTCCCAGGCGCGCTGGCCGAGCTGGCGCGTGCCGGCGGCGCCGTCCGACGGCGCCGCCGCCTCCCGCGCGGGCGCGGCGCCGGCGGCCGCCGTCGGACGCCCGCCGAAGATCCGGGAGAGGGACTGCTCGAGCGTCTGCTCCATCGCGATCTGGTTGCCGTAGGCCACGATCACCCGCCGGAGCTCGGGCAGCGCCCCCTGCTCCGCGGCGGCCAGGTAGAGCGGCTGGACGTAGATCAGCGACTGATCGATCGGGATCGCCAGCAACGAGCCGCGGATGACCGTCGAGCCGCGCTGGTTCCAGAGGGACAGCTGCTGGGAGATGATGGGATCCTGATCGATCCGGGCGTCGATCTGGCGTGGCCCGTAGACGAGCTTCTGCTTGGGGAAGTTGAACACGATCAGCCGGCCGTAGCTCGGCGGATCCGAGCGCGCGGCCATCCACGCGATCATGTTGTCGCGGCGCGCCGGGTTGAAGAGCGTGAGCAGGATGAACTCCTCCTTCTGCTCGCCCGGCAGCCGCATGATCGTGAAGTAGGGCTCCATGTCGCGGTCGCGCCCTTCGATGGTTCGCCGCGGCACCGCCCACAGGTCTTCCTTGTTGTAGAACACCTGCGGATCGAGCATGTGGTACGTCGCGTATTTGCGTGCCTGGATGGCGAAGAGATCCTCGGGGTACCGGATGTGCCGGCGGAGCGCGTCCGGCATCTTGTCGAGCGGCTTGAGGAGCCCGGGGAAGGCGCCGCCGTACGCGCGCACGATCGGGTCGTTGTCGTCGGCACGATAGAACGTCACGGTGCCGTCGTAGGCGTCGATCGTCACCTTCACCGAGTTCCGGATGTAGTTGCCCACGCCGGTCACGGGCTCCGAATACGGATAGCGATCGGTGGTCGTGTAGCCGTCGAGCATCCAGATCATGCGCCCGTCGTCGTCGATGACCATGTACGGGTCGCGGTCGTATCGGAAGAACGGCGCGATCTGCTGCACGCGCTGGGTGACCGTCCGGTACATCATGATGCGGCTCTGGTCGGTGAGGTCGTTGGACAGGAGGATCTTGATCTCCCCGAACCGCATCGCGAAGATGACCTTGCGGAGGAACGACGACAGCTCGATGCCGCCGACGCCGCTGTAGGTCGTGTAGACGTTCTGGTCGCCCGAGGGATAGTCAAGCTCCTGGGACTTCGTCTTCACCAGGACGTACTCGTTCGACACCTCGCCGTAGTAGATCTGCGGCCGGGTGATCTTCGGGAAGCCGCCGGCCGACTGGGGCGGGATGTCCTTGATCAGGAACTCCGGCAGCCCCTCGGCGGTGATCCGGTTGACCGGCCCGACCACCGCGCCGTAGCCGTGGGTGAACGTCAGATGCTCGTTGATCCAGATCCGCGACTGCAGATGCTGGTACGAGAGCTCCCGCGGCGACAGCATGAGCTGGCGGTACTCGCCGTTCACGACGTAGCGATCGTTGTCGACGTCGACGAATTTGTAGTAGGTCCGGATCTCCTGCAGCTGTGCGAACGTGCGCAGCAAGGGGCGGTAGTCCCACAGCCGGATGTTCTTGACGGTGGCCGCATTGCGCTCGAGCGCGCGCGCGTCGAGAGCCTCGTCGGCCGGAAACTCGCGCTCGACGATCCGGTCCAGGCCGTACGCCTGGCGGGTCATGCGGATGTTGTGGCCGATGAAGGGCCGCTCGGCCGCCAGCTCGTTGGGCGTGACCCGGAAGCGCTGGAGGAGCGCCGGATAGACGCCGAGACCCACCACCCACACCAGCGCGAGCGCGATCAGCCCGCCGGCGACCAGGCGCAGCCCCGCGCGCGCGATCTGGGCCAGGCATGCGACGGCGCACAGCGCCGCAAAGACCGCCAGCGCACCCAGCACCGGCAGCGAGGCGTAGATGTCCGTATAGGCCGCGCCGAACACGATGCCGCGCGGCGAGAAGACCAGCTCGAACCGGTCGAGCCAGAACCCGATCGCCTTGAGCGCGAGCGCGACCGCGCCGAGGACGAGCAGATGCGAGCGGGCGCCGACGGCCAGTCGCGGACCTCGGCTCGTCAGCACGAGGCTTCGCTGGAGGACGTAGACGGCCAGGGTAAGGACGATCGTCGCGGTCGCGAGCGTGAGCGCCCAGCCGTGGACGAGCCGCCACATCGGCAGGACGAACACGAAGAAGCTCAGGTCGTAGCCGAACAGCGGATCCACGGCGCCGAACGGCGTGGCGTTCACGTAGCCGAGCACGGTCTCCCAGTGGACGGTGGCGCGCATGCCGGACGCCAGCGCGATCACCAGGAGCACGATCGGCAGGAATCGGCGGATCAGCGGCTCGATGATCACGCGGCTCGGCAGGCCGAGCTGGTCCTCGAGCTCCCAGATGACGTCGGGCGCTGCCGTGCGCGCCGCGAACGTCAGGTTGGCATAGAGGAAGACGAGGACGCCGATCGCCAGCGCGGCGAAGAGCGATCCGCGCAGGGACAGCGTCTTGACGAAGACTTGCGAGTAGCCGACCTCGAGGAACCAGAGCCAGTCGGTGTAAAGCGGGACGATCTGGGCCACGACGCCCAGGACCAGGAGCAGCAGAAGGATGAGTAAGATCGGCTGCGGGCGGCTCATAGACCTCCGCGCGCCGGGATCAGGTGCCGTGTGTCCAGGAGGCCAGGTACTCGCGCTGCGCCTTCGTCAGCTCGTCGATCGCGACGCCCATCGAGGCGAGCTTGAGCCGCGCGATCTCCAGGTCGATCTCGCGTGGCACGACGAAGACCTTCTTGGCCAGGGTCCGCCCGTGCTTGACCATGTACTCCGCCGAGAGCGCCTGATTGGCGAAGCTCATGTCCATGACCGAGGCCGGGTGCCCTTCCGCCGCGGCCAGGTTGATCAGTCTCCCCTCGCCCAGGACGTAGACGCGCTGGCCACGGTCGAGCACGAACTCCTCGACGAACGGGCGTACCGCGCGGCGGCTCCGCGCCATCGCGCCGAGGGTCTCGAGGTCGATCTCGACGTTGAAGTGACCCGAGTTGCACAGGATGGCGCCGTCCTTGAGCTGGCCGAAGTGGTCGCTCGACATGACCGACGTGTTGCCCGTCACCGTCACGAAGATGTCGCCCTGCGCGGCGGCCTTGGTCATCGGCATCACCTGGAAGCCGTCCATGACCGCCTCGAGCGCGCGCATCGGCTCGATCTCGGTCACGATGACGTGGGCGCCCAGGCCCTTGGCGCGCGAGGCGACGCCGCGGCCGCACATGCCGTAGCCGGCGACGACGACAGTTCGTCCAGCCAGCAGGATGTTCGTCGCGCGCAGGATCCCGTCGATGGTGGACTGGCCCGTCCCGTACCGGTTGTCGAAGAGGTGCTTGGTGTCCGCGTCGTTGACGGCGATCACCGGGAACGCGAGCACGCCCTCACGCTCCATCGAGCGCAGGCGGATGACGCCCGTCGTCGTCTCTTCCGTGCCGCCGATGACGTCGCCGGCCAGGTCCTTGCGGGCGCTGTGGATCTGGGAAATGAGGTCGGCGCCGTCGTCCATCGTCACTTGAGGTCGCGTGGCCAGCACCGACGCGAGATGCCGGTAGTATCGGTCGTTGTCCTCACCCTTGTGGGCGAACACCGGGATGTCGTACTCGCGCACGAGCGCGGCCGCGGTGTCGTCCTGCGTCGACAACGGATTCGAGGCGCAGAGCGCCAGCTGCGCGCCGCCGGCCTTGAGCGTGAGCATGAGCACCGCGGTCTCGGTGGTCACGTGTAGGCACGCGCCGAGGCGGATGCCCTTGAGCGGCTGCTCGTGGGTGAAGCGCTCGCGGATCTGCCGGAGGACCGGCATCGACTGCTCGGCCCACTCGATCTTGAGCCGCCCGTCGCCGGCGAGCGAGAGATTCTTGACGTCGTGCTCGACCATGGGAATGCCGTCCTTGTCCTAAAGTCGTGCCGCGGCCGCCCGGCGCTCCGTGAGACGCCCGGGTCGGCCTCGGCCTACCGGTGTGCTGGGCTACATGCCCGCGTCGTCGCGCAGATCCTTGACCCGGTTCGTCCGCTCCCAGGCGAACTCGGGCTCGGAGCGCCCGAAGTGGCCGTAGGCCGCGGTCTTCTTGTAGATCGGCCGGCGCAGGTCGAGATATTTGATGATTCCGGCCGGTGTGAAATCGAAGTGGCGCCGGATCATCGCCTCGAGCACCTTGTTCGGGACCTTGCCCGTTCCGAAGGTGTCGACCATGATCGAGACGGGTTCGGCGACGCCGATCGCGTACGCGACCTGCACCTGCGCCCGCTGGGCCAGGCCCGCCGCGACGACGTTCTTGGCCACGTAACGTGCCATGTAGCACGCGGAGCGATCGACCTTCGTCGGATCCTTGCCCGAGAAGGCGCCGCCGCCGTGCGGGCACGAGCCGCCGTAGGTGTCGACGATGATCTTGCGCCCGGTGAGGCCGGTGTCGCCCATCGGGCCGCCGGTCACGAACCGTCCGGTCGGGTTCACGTGGATGACGCACCGCTGGAGGTCGATCAGCTCGGCCGGGATCACCGGCTTGATCACCTGCTCGATGACGTCCTCTCGGATTCGCTGGGCGCCGGCGTCGGGGCTGTGCTGGGTGGACACGACGACCGTCTCCACCGAGCGCGGCACGCCGTCGACGTAGCGGATGCTGACCTGAGACTTTCCGTCCGGTCGCAGGTAGTCGAGCGCCCCGGACTTGCGCCGCTCCGAGAGGCGCATCACGAGCTTGTGCGCGAGCATGATCGGCATCGGCATGAGCTCGGGAGTCTCGGTGCAGGCGTAGCCGAACATGAGCCCCTGGTCGCCGGCGCCGAGCTTGTCGACGCCCTGCGCGATGTCG
>CAYVHH010000109.1:0-6157 GCA_964450175.1 uncultured bacterium
GCGGGCGGGACGAGGGGGTCCCACTTCGCACGGCCGCGTCGCCCGGGGGCACCCCACCCCGGGCCGCCGCCCCCGACCTCGATTGGGCATAGTTGTGATTCGAGTGCTCATCTCCGTGCTGGTGCTCGTCGCCGTCTGTGCCGCGACTGCTCGGGCGGGGCACGAGATTCCTTATTACCCGTCGTTTTATCCGCAGGAGATTGCGCTGTCGGTTGCCGAGCCGGCGGCGGTGCCGCGGCTCTTCGCGAAGAACGCGATTCATGCCTTCGTCGGCGGACTTGCGACGCCCAAGGGCCCGGCGGAGCTCGGGTGGGTCGAGTCACTCCGTGGCTTCGCCGTGCTCACGTTCAATCCGGCGAGTCGCGTGTTCGCCGATGCGCGCCAGCGTTGCGCGGCGGCGGCCAGGCTGGTGGCGGCGATGGCCACGGCGAAGTCGGAGTACGTCGCCTATCCGTATCCCGTCACGCCCTGGCACGATGACTACGTCCACCACGCCGACCTGATCGAGGCGGCGAAGGCCCGAGCGACGTCGGCGGCGCCGGTTCCTCGGCTTCGCCTGCGCAACGGCGTCGCCCTGCCGGCGCCGGGGCCGGCATGGCGCCCCGCCGATCGGGAGTGGGACGCGACGCTCGAGGATGTCTCGCTCGCCGAGCTCCTGCGCGACGAGGCCACGCGGATCAATGGCTGGCTGGGTCCGCCCTGGCTCAAGGAAGGGTGGTTTCACGCCCATGCGCTCTCGGCGCGCGCCATCACCGATCCCGGCGTGCGCAGCGCGATCGAAGAGACGTTCGCCCGCCGCGTGCGCGGCGACTACGCGAACGCCGTGGAGCGCCTGAATCTCGAGCGCCGTCTGGTGACGCTCGTGACGCGCGGCTGCGAGCGAGTGCCGATCGGCTACGCGCTCCGGCGCGAGGCGGTCAACGACAGCTACTCCGAGGGCGTCGAGAACATCGGCTACGACAATCAGGCGGGCCTCGGCTCGGGGGTCTTTCTCCGGACCGTGAAGCTGAAGGACTTTCCGTGGAACGGCTGGCTTCGCGTCGCGACGGGGACCCGGCCGGCGGCGGCATGGAATCCGATCGCCGGCTTCACCGACGAGGCCGGCGGGTTCATGTGGTCGGCGCTCGGCGATGCCGGGATGTTGCCGGAGCCCTACGGCGTCGGCTGGCTTCCGAACCGCGTGCGCGCGGTCGAGGTCTCCGGCCCCGTCGAGGTGCCGCGCGACGCACTTGCGCTCGAGCTGTCGACGGGCGTTCCGCGCCCCGCGGCGCCGGGCTCGATGGCGCAGCAGCGCGTCACCTATCGCGTCGCGCTGTCGAAATTTCACGACGAGACGAAGATGAGCGTGGCCGACCTTCTCTACCCTTACGTCTTCGCCCGCCGCTGGAGCGAGAAGGATCGACAGGTCGACCGGACGACCGCGCTCCTGCGCGACTGGCTGGCCGCCGTGCGCGTGGTGAAGACCGAAAACGAGATCCGGGACTTCGGCGACCTCCAGGTATTCGTCGAAACGCCCGTGATCGAGGTGTACCTGCGCCACGCCGCCGGCGCGGCCGAGGCGCCGGCGATCGCGCCGCCGTGGAGCCCGGTGCCATGGCAGCTCGTCGTGCTGATGGAGCAAGCCGTGACGCGCGGGCTCGCGGCGTTCTCGGAGGACGAGGCCCGTCGGCGGGGCGTCGCGTGGCTCGATCTGGCGCGCGACCGGAAGCTCGTCGACGCGCTCGGACCGATCGCCGAGAGCCTCGAGCGCCGGGCGTACGTCCCGGACGCGCTCAAGGGCCTGGTCACCGTGGAGCAGGCCCGCCAGCGGTGGGCCGCGCTCCGGCGCTTCCGCCAGAAGCACGGTCACTGGCTGGTGACGAGCGGGCCCTATCGCCTGCAGAAATGGTCGGGCGACTCGGCGGTCCTGGCGGTGTTCCGCGATCTGTCCTACCCCAACGTCGTCGGCTCGTTCGACCGCTGGGCGCTGCCCCTCCGCGCCTGGGTCGCCGCGGTCGACCGGCGCGGCGACCGGCTCGAGCTGCAGGTCGACGCGCAAACTCTCACGAAATTCGAGCGGTCGTATAAGATCGTGCGGGAGCCGATGCGGCTCGAGCCCACCGGGGAGAAGGCGCACGACACGGTGGTGGCGCACTGGACGGCGGTCGGCGCCGGCGACGAGGTCGTCGCGACCGGGCGTGCGCAAGACCTGGAGGGGGGCCGGCTGATCGTCGATCTCAAGGGGAAGCTGCCGCCGGGCGCGTATCGCATCCTGCTGGCGGTGGCACTCAACGGAAACTCCACGAACCCTGAGGTGAAGGTGATCTCGTACCGCGTGGCCGAGTAGTGGACATCCTCCTCATCCATCTGCTCAACTCGCTCCTCTACGCGTCGGTGCTCTTTCTGATCGCGGGCGGACTCAGCCTCATCTACGGCGTCATGCGCATCGTCAACCTGGCGCACGGCAACATCTACGCCTTCGGCGCGTACGTGACGGCCTGGGTGATCGGCTCGGTGGTGGCGGGGGCGTCGCTGCCGGTGTGGCTCGTGCTCCTGCCGGTGGGCGCGGTCGCCACCGCGATGCTCGGCGCGGTCCTCGAGCCGACCCTGCTGCGGCCGTTCTACAAGCGCGCCGAGGAATACCAGCTGCTCTGCACCTTCGGGCTCCTCATGATCCTCGAGGACGTGATGCGGTTCCTCTGGGGGCCGTATCCGCTCTCGGCGAGCGCCCTGTTCGAGGGCTTCGGGAGCGTGTCGGTGGGGGACTCGATCTACCC
Organism: uncultured bacterium; assembly: GCA_964450175.1. GTDB lineage: Bacteria > Methylomirabilota > Methylomirabilia > Rokubacteriales > CSP1-6 > AR31. The sequence goes on from CAYVHH010000109.1 coordinate 2,757, forward strand.
GACCTATAACTTCCTCGTCATCGGCGTGGGCGCCGCCGCCGCCGTCTTCCTCTGGGCCGTCATCTACCGGACGAAGTTCGGCGTCGTGCTACGCGCCACCTCGCAGAACATGCGCATGGCCTCCGCCCTGGGCGTGAATGTCAATCGCGTCTACGTCGAGGCCTTCACGCTCGGCTGCTTCATGGCCGGGCTCGGCGGCGCGATCATCGTGCCGAGCCAGTCGGCGGTGCTGGGCATGGGCGTGGACGCGCTCGTGCTCTCGTTCATCGTCGTCGTCATCGGCGGGCTCGGCAGCCTCGAGGGCGCGCTGGTCGGCGCGCTCATCGTGGGCTTCTTGCGCGAGGCCGGCATCACCTGGTTCGCCGAGATCGAGCTGGCGGTGCTCTACCTCATCGCGGCGCTCGTGCTGCTCGTGCGGCCCGCCGGGCTCTTCGGGCGCCCATGAGCATCCCGGCCGCCGCGCTGCGCCCGACCGTCTCCGCCGCGCGCGCCCTGCGCCTCGCGGCACCGATCGCCGTGCTGCTGGCGCTCGTCCCACTGGTCCTGCCACCGTACAGCTCGATTCTCCTGGCCTACGGGCTCGTGATGGCGATCGGCGCGCTCGGCTTCAACCTGCTGCTCGGCTACACGGGCCTTCTCTCGTTCGGTCATTCGGCGTACTTCGGCGTCGGCGCGTACGCGGTGGCGCTGATGGTGAAGTACCTCAAGGTGACCTCGATGGAGCTCTACCTGGTGGGCGCGATCGTTGCGTCGGTCCTGATCACCGCGCTCTTCGGCGTCGTCTGCGTGCGCTACACGACGATCTTCTTCGGCATTCTCACCCTCGCCCTCTCGCAGGTGCTCTGGTCGCTCGCCTTCAAGTTCTTCTGGGTGACGGGCGGCACCGACGGGCTGCGCGTCCCCACGCCGGCGCTCTTTGGCGGGCTGGTGACAGGCGCCGGGGACAAGATCGCGTTCATGTCCCACGCGTACTACTACTACGTGCTCATCATGTTCTGCGTGTGCGCCGCCCTGATGTGGGTGATCGTGAACTCGCCCTTCGGCATGGCGCTCCAGGCGATCCGCGACAACGAGACGCGCGCGCAGTTCGTGGGCGTGCGGATCTGGCCGTATCGGTGGGTGGCCTTCCTGGTCTCCGGCGTCTTCACCGGGCTCGCCGGGGCCTTGTGGGTGCCGCTCAACGGGCTCACGACGCCCGACATCATGCACTGGACGTTCTCGGGCGAGCTCGTGTTCATGACGGTGCTCGGCGGGTTCCGATCGTTCGCCGGGCCGATCGTCGGCGCCATCGTGTTCAACTACCTCAAGACGTACGCGGTGGGCTACACGGTCTACTGGCAGCTGCTGCTCGGCGTCATCCTGGTCGCGCTCGTGCTCTCGCTGCCGACCGGGATCGTCGGCACGGCCGGGCGCCTGCTGGCGCGGTTCCAGGGGAGGCGCTGAGTGAGCCTGCTCGTCACGAAGGATCTGGTGAAGTGGTTCGGTGACACGCACGCCGTCGATCACGTCAACTTCACGGTCAAGGAGAGCGAGGTCCTCGCCCTGATCGGCTCGAACGGCGCCGGCAAGACGACCCTGGTGAACCTGATCTCGGGGCTGTTCAGGCCCGACGGCGGCCAGATCATCTTCCGGGACGCCGACGTGACCAATCAGTCCGTGCACGGGCGGATCAAGGCCGGGATCGCGCGGAGCTTCCAGCTCGTGAACCTCTTCGACCAGCTCACCGCGATGGACAATGTCGCGCTCACGATCTTCTCGCGCGAGGGTAAGATCGCCAATCTCGTCGCGCTGGCCGCCAGCGATTCCGCCGTCTGGGACGAGGCGCACGAGATCTTGAAGCTGTTCGGGTTGGAGCCGAAGGCGCGCATGCTGGCGGGCGGCGTGTCGCAGGGTGAGCGCAAGCTGCTCGACGTGGCCGTCGCCTACGCGCTCCGTCCCAAGCTCCTGTTCCTGGACGAGCCGACCAGCGGGGTCAGCACGCGCGAGAAGGCGCCGATCATGGACACGGTGACCTCGGTGGTGCGCTCGACCGGCATCTCGGCGGCGATCATCGAGCACGACATGGACGTGGTCTTCAACTACTCCGACCGGATCGTCGCGATGCACCAGGGGACGATCCTCGCGGACGGCACCCCGGACGAGATCCGGCGTAACGAGAGCGTCATCACGAACCTCATCGGCACGACGGAGACGCATTGATGCCGGCGGCCATGCTCGAGCTCGATCGGATCAATACCTTCCGCGGGCCGGCGCAGATCCTGCGCGAAGTCTCGCTGCGGGTGGGCGACGGCGAGTCGATCTGTCTGGTGGGCCGCAACGGCGCCGGCAAGACCACGACGATCGACAGCATCATGGGGCTCCTGCCGGTGCGCTCCGGGCGCGTCGCGTTTCGCGAGCGCGACATCACGCGCTTGCCGGCGCATCAGCGCGCGCTCCTCGGGATCGGCTACGCGCCCGAGGATTGCGGGATCTTCCCCGATCTGTCGGTGGAGGAGAACTTCCAGATCACCTCGTGGATCGTGCCGCCCCGGGCCAACGCGCGCCGCGGGCTCGACGAGCGCGTCTTCGCCGTGTTCCCCGAGGTCAAGGGGTTCATGGCACGCCGCGGACTTCATCTCTCGGGCGGCCAGAAGAAGATGGTCGCGATCACGCGCGCGATGTCGCTCGCCCCGTCGATCCTGCTGCTCGACGAGCCGTTCGAGGGGCTCGCGCCGGTCGTGGTCACGCGCTTCATCGAGGCCGTGCGAACGATCAAGGCCATGGGCATCTCGGTCCTCATCGCCGAGTCCAATCTGGTCAACGCGGCGCGCGTGTGCGACCGGCTCTACGCCATCGATCGCGGGGAGATCATCTTCCAGGGCAATCCGCGCGACGTCTTCGCCAACGAGGACGTGATGCGGACGATTCGCGGATAGCCGACGCGACGAGGACGACTCTGTGTAGCCGCCGCCGTCGGCCAGGCGCCTTCGCCAGCCATCCCACCGAGGTACCCATGTCTGAGATCGGGCTCGCGATCGTTTTGGCTCTCGCCCTGCTTCTTCAGCCTCGCGGCTCGGAGGCGCAGACCGCGACGAAGACCCACCGCATTGGCCTGCTGGAGGTCGTGTCGGCAGCGGCGAACGGCCAGAACCTGGTGGCGTTCCGCCAGGGACTGAAGGAGCTGGGGTATGTGGAAGGCCAGAACTTCGTGCTCGAGTATCGCTCGGCCGACGGGCAGGCTGAACGGTTCCCGGATCTCGCGCGCGAGCTGGTTCGGCTGAACGTCGAAGTGATCGTGACACGAGGCACGTCCGCGCTGGCCGCCAAGCGAGCCACCCGAACCATTCCCATCGTCATGGCGTCGAGTGGCGACCCTGTTGCCACCGGCATCGTCGCCAGCCTGGCGCGACCGGGCGGCAACG
>CAYVHH010000110.1:0-4484 GCA_964450175.1 uncultured bacterium
GCCGGCGTGATGAAATCCTCGTCGCCGAGATGGGTGAAGGCCGGTCCACCGTCGACGTTGATGCTGAGCGTCGGTGTCACCCGAAAGGTGAAACCCAGCGTGGGATTGTGCGTCGTCGCGTTCGCTCCGTGTCCCGATCGCAAGTCCAGGTAGGTGAAGTTGTACCCGGCCATGCCGATGAAGCGCGGAGTGAACGCGTGGCTGAGGTTGCTCGTGAATCCATACGTATCGGAGTCGATCCCCGCGCCCTGACCCTCGAAGCGCAACACACTGTAGATCGCCCCGAGATCGAGCCGAGTTTCCGGGCCTACCTGCCACCCCATGGTCGGATTCAAGATGTTGCTCAGCCCCTGCTGCCCGCCGAGAGCAAAACCTCCCGCGGTGGCATCCGGGCTCTGGTCACGCAGAAACGTATCGGCCACGGCAAGGGTCAGGACCGGCGTCGGCTCCCAGATCGAACCGATGACGAAGTTCTGACGAGCAAAACCGTCGTTGGGGCTGCTCCCGCGGGCGTACAGCTGGGCGTCGTTCGAAAAACCCGCGGCCAGCTGAAAGCGCGGACGATTCACCAGCGCCATGATGCCGGGAGTAAAGCTGGTGATGAAGTCGTACCGCTTGCGATCGTTGTTCAGGAAGATGTTGTCATTGAACTCCTCGGATATCGCGAGCGTCGGCAGCAGGTTGACATCGCGGCGCTCCAGCGGAGACATCAGGAGCCCGAGTAGCTCGAGCGGATAGTTGGACAGGCCGGGATATGTGGGAGCGAGCGTGGGACCGAGCGCCGGAAGTCGCACCAGCGCCGAGGGCCGCCGCTGCGGCTCCTCCTCTTCAGACTCGGTTGTTTGCTGTCGCAGGGCGCCCGTCCGGGTCTCCTGGGCCCATGCGTGAGGAACGAGCGCTCCCACGATGAATCCGACGATCGCACACGCACCGATGAGCCGAGCCGTGAAGGTCGTCACGATCACCGGAGACGTCTCGACATTCCTGCCTCTCGCCTCTTCATGCTTGGCGTCCCTCTCGTGGTCAGTGCATCTCGTTCGGCGCGACGAGCCGACCGGTGACGTCGACTCGCAATGCATCGACTCTATGACGCGCGCCGACCCGTACCATCGGGTGAATCCCTGATGCGAGCTAGGGTCAATCCCTGCCATAGTTTAGATCGCTAGACTTCCGCGAGCCGTTGCGTGATAAGGGCGCGCATACGTACGTGGTCCGAGCGAACGCGCAGCCGACGGGCCCGGCCCGGTCGAGCCGCTGACTCCCCCGAAGCATCGCTGATTCGCTGCGGAGCGCTTCACGCGTTCCTCTCGCGGGCACGCGCGGCCGAGATCGGAAAAAGTCGCCGGAAGGGAGCCGATCGTCCAAGATTGCTTACATGACGGCACGCGTGAACACGAGGCGCATTCGATGAGCGGCCGGCGTCTTCGATTCGCCGCCGGCGCGATCCTGGTCGTTGGTCTGGGCGGCGCGATCTGGATCTATATGGCCGCCGCTTCCTCACCTGCCGACACCGGCGGATACGATCTCGAACAGTCGAAGCAATACCTGCGGACCATGGAGCTCTATGGCGGAAAGGCGAACGTGCTGGCGGCCGAGCTCAGGGCCTGGTTCACCGGGCTCTGGCGCGGTACGCGGCTGGCCTACACGGTGGCGTGCGCGTCCGTGCTACTCGCCGGCGCATTCTGGCTCGGCGCGGCCGCCTCAGAGGAGTAGACGCGACCTCGATCAAATCAAACGACCTCAAAGGTCATTGCGCTCTTCACCAAGGAGCTCATGGAACAACACCCGGCGGCCGGTCCGTAGACCGCGACGAGCGCTCGGTTTCTCTTACGAACGAGGCAAGAGGACCGTAAAGCGACTTCCCTTCCCCTCGCGTGACTCGGCGGTGACTTGTCCGCCGTGGGCGGTCGCGACCCCCTTCACGATCGCCAGGCCCAGGCCGGTGCCGCCACGATCTCGATGGGCCTGTCGGTAGGGATCGAAGATGGTCGGGAGTGCATCGGCGGGGATGCCCACCCCGGTGTCCTCGACCTGGATCTCGAACTCCGTGCTCGCATCGATGACGCGCACCGTGACACGCCCACCGCGTGGAGTGAAGCGAATCGCGTTGGCGGCAAGGTTGACGACGAGCTGATACAGCCGTTCTTCGTCGCCCAGATACGCGAAGTGAGACCCATAGCACTCTCGTTCCAACACGAGGCCGGCCTCTTCGGCCTGGGGATGCAGCTCTTCGACCACGCGGTCGACGAGCGCCGCGAGGTCAACCGGCTTCCGATCCAGCTCTGCGAACCCGGCCCGAAGCCGTGACATCTCGAGGATCTGATTGGCAAGCCGAAGCAGCCGCTCGGAGCTTCGCTCGATGATGTCGGTGAGGCGCTGTTGATTTTCGGTGAGCGAATCGGGCGCGCGCTGATGGAGGAGATCGACGGCCCCGCGGATCGACGTGAGCGGCGAACGAAGCTCATGGGAGACGATCGCGAAGAACTCCTGCTTCGCCTCCTCGGTCTGACGAAGCTGGCTCGCCATGCGATTGAACGACGAGGCGAGGGCTCCGATCTCGTCGCGGCTCTCGATGGCGATCGGCTCACGGAACGCGCCCGCCGCGATCTCGCCGGTGGCCGACGAGAGCAGGCGGAGCGAGCGAGTCATCCGCCGCGTGATGAAGGCCGTCCCGAGGAGCGCCAGCGCGACCGCCCCACCCAGCGCGATCAGCACGATGGACCATGTGCGCGTCTCGAGGCGTGTCGCCTCAGCTTGTGACGCCAGGAGCCGCGTGCGGATGGCCGCCATCAGACGGTCCAAGCTCTCTCGGACCTCTTCGGCTCGCTCGCTCGACATCGTATCCGTGAGACGAAGAGCGCCTCCACGGTCGCCACGCCGAAGCAGAGCATGCTCCTCGCCGACGATGCTCCGGTACTCCTGGAGGGCAGCGCTCGCCACGAGACGGTGCCGGGTCTCCGGCTCACTCAGCGGCAGCTCGGCGAGGTGCTCGAGATCCTCGGCGACGCGCGTCGCCATCTCGTTCCATGCCGCAACATAACGCTCGTCGCCCAGCACCAGGGCTCGCGTTTCGAGCCCGACGAGCCGCGGAATCGCGTCGCGAGCCGACGCGGTCAAGCTCATCGCCGGGATCGTGCGGGTCGTCGTCTCCCGGTTGACCGACACCAGGCGACCCACGGCACCGAGGCTCAGAGCGCTGACGCTCGTGAGCACCGCGATCACGAGCGCCGACGAGAGGAACATCTTCGAGCTGAGAGGCATGCCCAGGCCCGTGCGCCGGTCCATGCCCCTCATGCGCGCAAGAGTCATACCGGATTTCATCTGCCAGAGATTTCAACAACTTCCGGTCGGGTTGCAAGCTTCGGACTGGTAAGTCTCTAGGCGACTGGCCATTCCCGAGCCGGCACCCGGCGATCCGGCGGCGACCAGCGGGACTCGCGACGGCCGTTCGCCCTGACGAGATCGACCTCCCGGGAGCCGTGCTACGGTGTCGATCTCGCTATGGCGACAGAACGACTCTGGCGCGTCGTTGTTCCGCACACCCCAGAGTGGCGCGAGGCATTCCTGCGGCTTGCCGCCGACACGGCAGAAGGCCGAAACCTCGCGCCGGAGTTCCACGGCAACATCTTGAGCTTCAACTCGTCGACGCAGGACCGAAGCGCGCTCCGTTTGATCAAGGATCTGATGGTCCAGGCGAGCTTCTCCGTCGAGCATCAGGGGTGTGGGGAAATCAAGGCCTACGTCGGCGACACACGCGTCTCAATGTCGTGCTCGTGCGGCGCCGAGATCGTCCGCCGACTCAGGGACTAACGACTCGAGTCTGTCGCCCGGCCGCGGAACCACCCGATGAACCGGTTCCGGTAGTAGTAGAGCGGCACCGCCACCGCCACCGCAATGGCCGTCAGCAATATCACCTGCACGTAGTCGCCGGAGGCCGTGTGCGCGCCCTGGGCCGACACAACCCAGGTGTCGGGGATGCGACCGAGTGTGGAGATCAACGCGAAGACCCAGAACGGCATGGGACTCAAGCCGAAGAGGTAGCACGCCATATCCTTCGGAAGGCCTGGGATCAAGAAGATCACGAAGCAGAGGATGGTGCCCTCCGCCTCGACGATGAAGCCCAGCTTCTGCCAGACATCCGGGCTCACCATCCGCTGAACGTATCGAGCACCGAGCCACCGAGCCACGGCGAAAGCCGCGAGAGATCCGAGCGACAACCCGATCGTCGAGTAGAGCAGTCCGCCCCACTGGCCGAACAGGTAGCCACCGAGGATCCCCGTCAGCTGGCCTGGAATCGGCGCGATGACGACCTGCAGCGCCTGAAGGCCGATGAAGATGATCGGCGCGAGGACGCCCCACTCGCGCAGCGTGTGCTTGAGGAATCGCTTGTCTCCGTAGAGACGGACGAGGAACTGGTAGGCGGGCGCATCGGTCATGACGAGCCAGACGCCGTATCCGACGAGAGCGGCCGCGATCACGGCGCC
>CAYVHH010000111.1:0-5861 GCA_964450175.1 uncultured bacterium
CGGGCCCGCCAGGCCAAGAGCAAGGCGCGCCTGCAGGCGTACGACACCATGCTCAACGAATCGTTCGAGAAGCGCGCATCCGCGCTGGAGATCGCGATTCCGCCCGGGCCACGACTCGGCGACATGGTCGTCGAGGCCGACGACGTGCGGAAGGCATACGGCGATCGCGTGCTGATCGAGGGGCTCTCGTTCAAGCTGCCGCGCGGCGGCATCGTCGGCGTCGTCGGCCCCAACGGCGCCGGTAAGACGACCTTGTTCCGGATGATCGTCGGCCAGGAAAAGCCCGACGCCGGGACCCTGCGTATCGGCGACACGGTGAAGCCCGCCTACGTCGACCAGAGTCGAGATGCCCTCGACGCGCGCCGGACCGTCTGGGAGGCGATCTCCGGCGGCTCCGACACGATCACGCTCGGCGGCCGGACGGTGCAGTCACGCAGCTACGTCGCCTCGTTCAACTTCCGCGGTACCGATCAGCAGAAGCGTGTCTCGGAGCTCTCCGGCGGGGAGCGCAACCGCCTGCATCTGGCGATGACGCTCAAGAGCGGCGCCAACCTCCTCTTGCTCGACGAGCCCACGAACGACCTCGATGTCGACACCCTGCGCGCACTGGAGGACGCGCTCCTCGATTTTGCCGGTTGCGCGATGGTGATCAGCCACGATCGCTGGTTCCTGGATCGGATCGCGACGCACATCCTGGCGTTCGAGGATGAAGGCAAGGTCGTCTGGTCCGAGTGCAACTACACCGACTACGAGGCCGATCGCCGCAAGCGGCTCGGCGCCGAGGCCGAGCGGCCGCACCGGCTGCGGTTCAAGCGTCTGCGGCGCGACTGACGAGGGGGCGCGAGCAGCAGATCAGCGTGTTCTCGCCGGTACGCCGCACGCGACGAATCTTCACGTCGCGGAAGTAGAGGCGCAGGGTGCGCGCGATCGGCTTGGGATCGCCGTGCCGGTGCCGGTTGATCACCAGCGATCCCCGCGGCGTCACTAGCGGCACCATCGCCAGGAGCTTCGGCAACGCGACGTCCGGCTCGTCCGCGTAGGTGACGTCCTCCATCACGTAGTCGAACTGCCGTCCGGCCCGCGTGAGCCCGGTGATGGCGGTCTCGGCGTCGGCGCAGACGATCTCGAGCTTCCCGATCCGATCCAGCCCGAACCACTCGCTGGCGACGCGTACGATGATGGGATCGCGCTCGATCACGGTGATCTGTCGCGGGGCGGTCAGGCGATGGAGCAGGTGGATCTGGGTCCCGCCACCCAGACCGATCAGGAGCGCGGACGGCCGCGGCGGCAGCTCGATGAACGCGAGCGCCTTCCACCAATACTCGCGCCGCACGCGCGTCCAGTTCCCGTCGAGCGGATAGACCGAAAGAACCTCGCCGTGAACCATGAGCTGGCGCTCTTTACCGCGGTCGACGACTCGAATCTTGCCCGACAGACGCGACCAGCCCTTGAACGCGATGCGCGGACGCTCGATGACACGAAGCGGCGCGCGTCGGGCGGGCCGATCGATCGCGTCGGGTACGGGTGCGCCGGCGGGGGCGGAGCTGTCCACGCCGACGCGTGTCGTATCTGGGTCGCTCGCCTCGGCCGGTGGGGCCCCAGCCCCTCGACGTCCTGCGGCTCGCGTTTGATCCGGGTCGTTCGCCTCGGCCGGTGGGGCCCCAGCCCCGCGACGTCCTGCGGCTCGCGTTTGATCCGGATCGCTCGCCTCGGCCGGTGGGGCCCCAGCCCCGCGACGTCCTGCGGCTCGCACTACCGGGGCTGCATCCGGATCGCGCCGTCGAGGCGAATGGTTTCGCCGTTCAGCATGGAGTTCTCGATGATGTGCAGCGCCAGGGCCGCGAATTCGGGCGGGCGGCCGAGGCGCTGGGGGAACGGTACCTGCTTGCCGAGCGAAACGCGGATCGGATCGGGCAGGGTGGCCAGGAGCGGCGTGTCGAAGATCCCGGGTGCGATCGTCATGACGCGAATGCCGAGCTCGGCGAGATCACGCGCGACCGGCAAGGTCATACCCACGATGCCGCCCTTCGAAGCGGAGTAGGCGGCCTGGCCGATCTGACCGTCGAATGCCGCGACCGAGGCGGTGTTGATCACGACACCTCGCTCGCCGTCTGGGCCGGGAGCGTTCTTGGCCATGAGCGCGGCGGTGAGGCGAATGCAGTTGAAGGTCCCGATGAGATTCACCTGGATGACGCGGGTGAATTCTTCGAGCTTCGCCGGGCCCGATTTGCCGAAGGTCTTCATCGCGGTGCCGATGCCGGCGCAGTTGACGAGCACATTGATGCCGCCGAGCCGGTCGCCGGCAGTCTGGAGAGCCGCGCTCACCTCGTCGGCATTCGTGACGTCGGCAGGGGTGAAGATCGCGCGCTGGCCCATAGCCTTTGCGGCTTCGGCGCCCGGCGACGCCGGGCGGTCGAGCAATGCGACGGTGGCGCCGGCCGCGAGGAGACCTTCGGCAGTGGCGCGTCCGAGCCCCGAGGCGCCCCCGGTCACGACGGCTTTCACGCTGCGAAGTTCCATTGGCTCCTCCTCGGCTCGCATTCTAGCCGATCGCGTCCGTCCGGGCTGATCCCCACTATCTAGTGGCGTTTTTCAGCTCGTGCCACCACATCTTCGTCTTGCCTGATACTCATCACGTGATTAGCATTTCGACATGGGCGACCGCCTGACGCCGATTCGAGGCGAAATCACCGAGATCGTCGGAGGGCTCTCGTCCGGCCGCACCAGCCATCTGCTCGCCTGTCTCGGGGAGGTCGTGGGCCGAGGCGAAACTGCGGCGCTCGTCGACACCGAAGAGATTTTCGACCCGAGATCGGCCGCGTCGGCCGGGATGGACCTCCGCCGTCTCCTGTGGGTCCGCTGTGGAAGCGATCGTGAGGTGGCGCTTCGTGCCGCCGACATGCTCGTTCGCTGTCCGGGATTCGCGCTGGTCGCGCTCGATCTGGGCGAGCGGGTGCCGCGGCTGCCGACGACCATGGCATTTCGGCTGAAGTTCGCGGTGCGACGCACCGACGTCGCGCTGCTGATCGTCGGTCGTCGCCGTCTCACCGGGGCGAGCGCGGCGCTGGCCGTCGAGACCCTCCGAGAGGGGATCGAGTGGGCCGGGCCGGGGCCCGCCCCCACGCGGCTCGCGCGCGTACGCACGACGACGCGCGTGCTTCGCGCTCGCCGCGATGCGTCCGGACAGCAGCCGTCGAGCTGGTGGAGCGCGTGAGCCGGTTCGCCTGTGTCCTGGTCGAGCATTTCGACGCGGCGGCCGTCGAGCGGTGCGAGCCCGCGCTGCGCGAGCGCCCGCTGGCGATTCTCAATCCCCGAGTCGATCGCCCGAACGTCGAACGCGCCGGTGCTTCCACGGCCAGGATCATGACGACGGTCGAGGCGAACACCGCCGCGCGCGAGCACGGAGTGCGTCCGGGCATGACCGAGACCGAAGCTCGGGCCCGCTGCCCGATGCTGGTCACGCGGCCGTGGGTCGAGGAACACGTCGCGTCGGCGCGTCACGCGCTACTCGAGGCCGCGCTGGCCGTTTCGCCGCGGATCGAGGACGGCGGCGCGGGGCTCGCGTACATCGATACGATCGGCCTCGAACGGCTCATCGGCGACCCCGCGACGATCGGACGACGGCTCGTGCATCAGGTGCGAGCGATCGGGCTGATCCCGCGCATCGGGCTCGCGGCGAGCCGCACCGCCGCGCGGATGGCGGCGTCGATGGGATCGGGAGCGGTGACCGTCATTTCCCCCGGGCGGGAGCGCGCGATGCTCGCGACGGTTTCCATCACCACGCTCGACCTCGCCCCGGATTTCGTCGCGACGCTCGGACGATGGGGCGTACGAACGCTCGGCGAGCTGGCCGCGCTGCCTCGCGAAGGCCTGGCCACGCGCCTGGGACCGGCCGGGCTCCGCGCTCACGATCTGGCGCTCGGTCTCGACCGCGATCCCTTTCGTCCGTGGACGCCGCCGCCGTTCTGGGAAGAAGCGCAGGGGCTCGAGTGGGAGATCGACTCGCTCGGAGTTCTCGCGGGGGTGCTCGAGACGGTGCTGGAGCGGCTCTGCCGGCGACTCGCGGCGGTGTCGCTCGTGGCCGATTCTCTCGAGATCCGGCTCGGTCTCGCCACCGGCGGTCATCACGCGCGGGACCTCTCGCTCGCGTACCCGATGAGCGAGGTGAAGCCGATGCTCACCTTGGCCGTCCTCGACCTCGAAGCGCATCCACCACCCGCCGCGGTGACGCGAGTCGCGATCAGCGCCCATCCGATCCGGACTCGAGAGGGGCAGGGAGGGCTCTGGCAACCGCCCGCGCCTGCTCCTCGCGATCTCGTCACGGTGCTCGCCCGCCTCGCGGCGCTCGTCGGCGCCGACAATCTGGGATCGCCCGTGCTCCTCGATTCGCACCGCTCCGATGCCTTCACGATGCTCGCGTTCTCGCCGCCGAGCGATCCCGCCGCCTCCGGTCGACGCGGCGAAGAATCCCCTCCGGCTGGCCGGCGGCTCGCGCTGCGAAGGATGCGGCCGGCACGGCGCGTGGAGGTCGAGACCGCGGGTGAGCGTCCGGTGCGCGTGGAGTCGTGGCTCGTCATGGCCTCCGCCGGTCCGTGGCGGGGGTCGGGCGAGTGGTGGGACCGGGAGGCCTGGGCGCACGACGAGTGGGATGTGGCGCTGAGCGACCGGGCGCTCTGCCGGCTCGTCCGCGACCGACTCGCCGGCCACTGGTATCTCGACGGCTTCTACGACTGATCCGTGTTCATCGAGCTGCACGCGCAGTCGGCGTTCTCGTTCCTGGAAGGCGCCGAGCATCCCGAGGCGTTCGCCGTCGAGGCCGCGCGCCTCGACATGCCCGCGATCGCCCTGGCGGATCGCGACGGCGTGTACGGCGCGGCCCGGCTGGCTCGAGCCGCCACGACCGCGGGCGTGAAGCCGATCGTCGGCAGCGAGATCACCCTGGCCGACGGCTCACGCCTTCCGCTGCTCGTGGAAGATCGCGAGGGCTACCAGAACCTGTGCCGCCTGATCACGCGGATGAAGCTCGGAGCCCCGAAAGGATCGGCGTCACTCGGCCTGGACGCCCTCGAGCCGAGCACCGCGGGGCTCGTGTGTCTCACCGGGGGCGCGCGCGGCCCGCTTGCCCAGAGGCTGGCGGCCGGTGATGACGACGGCGCTCGCCGGATCCTGGATCAGCTGGTCGCGATCTTCGGCCGCTCGAGCTGCTTCGTCGAAGTGCAACGCCAGTATTCTCGCGAGCAGGAGCAGATGCTCCAGCGGCTGGTGACGCTCGCGCGCTCGGCCCGAGTGCCGCTGGTCGCATCCAACCAGCCGCTCTTCGCGCGTCCCGAGGGGCGCCCGCTCGCCGACGTCTTTACCTGCATCCGCGAGAAAACCGATCTCGATCATGCCGGCCGCCGGCTCCTGGTGAACGGCGAGCGCTCGCTGAAGAGTGCTCGCGCGATGACCGAGCTGTTCCGGGACTTGCCCGACGCCCTCGACAATACCGGCGAGCTGGCGCTGAGGCTCGCCTTCACCTTGAAGGACCTCGGCTATCGATTCCCGGAGTTTCCGCTTCCCCCCGGCCAGACTCCGCTGGGATACCTGCGCGAGCTGACCGAGCGCGGCGTGCGGGCGCGCTACGGCGAGGGCACCCTCGCCGCGCGCGCGCGGCACCAGGTCGCGCACGAGCTCGAGCTCATCGGCCGCCTCGATCTGGCGGGCTATTTCCTGATCGTCTGGGACATCGTCGAGCACTGCCGGTCTCACGACATCCTGGTCCAGGGGCGCGGCTCCGCGGCCAACAGCGCGGTCTGCTACGCGCTCGGGATCACCGCGGTGGACCCCGTCGGCATGGAACTCCTGTTCGAGCGATTCCTCAG
>CAYVHH010000112.1:0-10081 GCA_964450175.1 uncultured bacterium
TCCTCGAGCACCAGCACGCCCGCGCCTTCACCCATAACAAAACCGTCGCGTTCGGCAAGATCGGGATCTCCCTCCTGTCCGCGTTCGCGATCGTCTATTTCAACTTTCGCGGCAAGCAGCTCGTTTTCTGGATGATCTTCATCACGCTGATGCTCCCGGTGCCCGTGCGGATCGTCTCCACCTATCAGGTCGTCAGCGTCCTCGGCTGGGTCGACACGTACTGGGGGCTCACGGTGCCGCTGATGGCGTCGGCGACCGGCACCTTCCTGTTCCGCCAGTACTACCAGACCATCCCCGACTCGCTGGCCGAGGCGGCCCAGCTCGACGGCGCCGGCCCGCTGCGCTTCCTGTGGTCGTTCCTGCTGCCGCTGTCGAAGGCGAACATCGCCGCGCTCTTCGTCATCCTGTTCGTGTACGGATGGAACGACTATCTGTGGCCGCTGATCGTGACCAACAGCCCGGAGATGCGGACGGCCGTGATCGGGATCGACTCGCTGATTCCCCGCACCTCGCAGCTGCCGGAGTGGAACGTGGCGATGGCGGCGGCGATGATGGTGCTGTGTCCCCCCGTGGTGGTGATCGTCGTGATGCAGCGGTGGTTCGTGAAAGGCCTGATCGAGACCGAGAAGTGACACGGATCGCGGCGCATCGCGGCGGCGCGGCCCTCTGGCCCGAGAACAGCCTCCTCGCGTTCCAGAGCGCGATCGCGCTGGGCAGCGACCTCCTGGAATTCGACGTGCACCTGACCCGCGACCGCGCCGTCGCGGTGATCCACGACGCCACGCTCGAACGCACGACCGATGGCACGGGCCCGGTCGCCTCCGTGACGGCCGCCGACCTGCACCGTCTTCGCCTGCGCGGACCGGACAAGGTCTTCACCGCCGAGCACGTGCCGACCCTGGACGAAGTGCTCGCCGTTGCGTCGGCGGCCCCCGTGCCCGTGGGATTGCTCGTCGAGGTGAAGGAGCCCGCAGCCGGCGCGCGCTACGAAGGACTCGAAGAGCTGATCCTGGCGGCGCTCACGCGCGTTGGGCTCCAGACGCGCGCCACCCTCATGGCGTTCGACCCCCACGCGATCGCGCGCGTGCGCGAGCTCGCGCCACGAGCCCACACGACGATCCTGGTCGATCGCGCGGGCCTGGACCGGGCCGGCGCGAGCCCCGCGCAGATTCTCGACTGGGCCGCGACGGCCGGCGTCACCGATCTCGGTCTCGAATACACGCTGGTCGACGAACGGCTGGTCGCGGCGGCGCACGCCGCCAACCTCGCGCTCGGCGTCTGGACGGTGAACGAGCCGGCGTCCATCCAGCGGATGCTGGATCTCGGCGTCGATATCATCACCAGCGATCGCCCCGATCTGGCCAAGCGTCTGCAGCGAGGCGGCCGGCGATGACGGCCCGCCGCTACGTCCTCGCGCTCGATCAGGGCACCACCGGGTCGACCACCCTGGTCGTCGATCCCGACGGGCGCGTGCTCGCGCGCGGCTACGCCGAGCTCCCGCAGTACTATCCCGCGCCCGGCTGGGTCGAGCACGACCCCGAGGAGATCTGGTCGACCGTCGAGCGGTCGGCCCGCTCGGCCCTCGCCGAGGCTCGAGTGACCGGGAGCGAGATCGCCGCGATCGGCATCACGAATCAGCGTGAGACCGCCATCGTGTGGGACCGCGCGACCGGCGCCCCGATCCATCGCGCGATCGTCTGGCAATGCCGCCGAACGGCGCCGCTTTGCGACCGGCTCCGCGCCGACGGGCTGGAGGGGGTCGTACGCCGGACGACCGGGCTCGTCCTCGACGCGTACTTCTCGGGCACGAAGATTCGCTGGTTGCTCGACGAGGTGCCCGGCGCGCGCCGGCGTGCTGAGCGTGGCGAGCTCGCTTTCGGCACGGTCGATTCGTGGCTCGTCTGGAAGCTGACGGGCGGCCGGGTCCATGCGACCGATGCGACGAACGCTTCGCGAACGCTCTGCCTCGACCTCCGGACCGGGGACTGGAGCGACGAGATGCTGAAGATCCTCGGAGTCCCGCGCGCCATGCTCCCGGCCGTCGTGCCGTCGTCCGGCGTCGTCGGCGAGACGACCGACCGCGGCTGGCTCCCTCGCGGCGTGCCGATCGCCGGCATCGCCGGCGATCAGCAGGCGGCGCTGTTCGGCCAGGCGTGCCTGGCGCCGGGCGCGGCCAAGAACACCTACGGCACCGGATGCTTCATGCTCCTGAACACCGGGTCCGAGCCGGTCGAGTCGTCGCACGGGCTCCTGACGACGATCGCGTGGCGGATCGGCGGGGCCACGACGTACGCCCTCGAAGGCAGCGTGTTCATCGCGGGCGCGGCGATCCAGTGGCTGCGCGACGGGCTCGGGCTGATCCGGAGCGCCGCCGAGAGTCAGGCGCTGGCCGAGTCGGTTCAGGATACCGGCGGCGTCCACTTCGTCCCGGCGTTCGTCGGCCTCGGCGCCCCCTACTGGGACATGTACGCCCGCGGAACCATCGTCGGTCTGACGCGCGGCACGACTGGCGCGCATCTGGCGCGCGCGGCGCTCGAGGCGATCGCCTTCCAGAGCCGCGACGTGCTGGAGGCGATGGCGGCGGACGCGGGAATCGCGGTTCGCGAGCTGCGTGTCGACGGCGGCGCGGCGGCGAATGACTTCCTGTGCCAGTTCCAGGCCGACATTCTCAGGGTCGCGGTGCTGAGGCCGCAGGTGATCGAGACGACCGCGCTCGGCGCCGCGTACCTGGCGGGGCTGGGCGCCGGGGTGTGGCGTTCCCTGGACGAGGTCGAGCGGCGCTGGGCGCTCGAACGGCGGTTCGAGCCGAGATTGGACGAGGCAACGCGGGCGGCGCGCTACGATGGCTGGCGCCGGGCGGTGGAGCGAGCCAGGGCGTGGGTCGTTCCCTGACGCGGAGCCGGCGGTTGTGCGCCTTGGCAAGGGAGGTCTATGATCGCCGGACCGTTGCCGCGCACCGTCCAACGTGCCCAGCCGATAGGAGACTGTCATGCACAAGCGGAATCGCAGGAAGACCGCGCGCAAACGCGCGGCGTTCAAGAAGAAGCAGAAGAAGCGCCGCCTCCGCGCCGCCGGCTGACGCGGCGCCGTTCGGGCGGCACGTCATACCCACCGGGCGTGTCAGCGACGCTCAGGCCGCGGGCCTACGTCGTTGACGCGTCGCTACCGAGCGCGGCGAGTCCCTGAGAGGAGACGAGCGATGACACGATTCGCGATCCTGACGCTCGCGGCGCTGCTGGTCGCGGGGTCATTCGGTATGGCAGCGGCGCAGATACCGCCGATCGAGAGCGAGCTGGCGCTGATCACGCCGGTCTCGAAGTTCATCCACGACGCGGCGCTCAAAGCGTTCGCCGACTACGCCAAGGAGAAGTGGAACGTCACCGTGAAGGTCAACGCGATCCCGGCGGGCACGCCGGTCGCGTACGGGCGCATCGTCGAGTGGAAGGGCCGGCCGGAGGTCGACATCTTCTGGGGCGGGGAGTCGGCGCTGTTCGAGAAGCTCGCCGAGCAGAAGCTCCTGCAGAAGATCGAGATCTCCCGCGAGGCGTGGGACTCTATTCCGGCGTCGATCGGAACGCCCAAGCCGATCCCGCTCAAGGACAAGGACGGCCACTGGATCGGCACCGCGCTCGAGCCCTACGGCCTCGTCTACCACCCGAAGAAGATCCAGCGCCTCGGCATTCCGGAGCCCAGGGAATGGGACGACCTCTTGAATCCGAAGCTCAAGGGTGAGGTCGCCCAATGCGCGCCCACCCGGTCCTCGTCGTCGAACGCGACCTACGAGGTGATCCTGTCGATGCACGGCGAGGACAAGGGCTGGGACTGGCTCCGCAAGCTCGCCGGCAATACGGGGCTCTTCACCGCGCGGAGCCGCGACGTCCCGACGGTGGTGGCCAAGGGCGAGTTCGGCGCGGGCTTCGCCGTGCCGTCCTACATGGCGTTCGAGGAGAAGCTCGCCGGGTTCGATCTCAAGTTCGTGGCGCCGAAGAACGCCTTCGTCACGCCCGAGCCCATGGCGATTCTCGCGGGCGCCCGCAATCCGAAGGCGGCGCGCGCGTTCATCGAGTTCCTCCTGAGCGAGCGCGGGCAGCGTGTGTTCATGGAGCGCGGGCTGTTCCCGATCACGCCGAAGTACAAGGTACAGGGCCCGCCGGGCTCGACCGCCGAGATGGCCGTGGAATTCACCGGCGGTGTCCGCTCCTACTTCGAGCGCGACGTCTCGAACGTCTACGACGAAGCGGTCGCCCAGAAGCGGTCGGACGCGCTCAAGCAGAAGTTCCGGACGGACATCGAAGCGACCTGGAAGAAGCCCTGAAAATCCGGCTTCACCGGGTCCTGAAGCGATTCGCGAGCGCGACCGCCGTCGACGGCGTGAGCCTCGAGATCGGCGACGGGGAGCTGTTCACGCTGCTCGGACCGTCGGGCTGTGGCAAGACGACCCTGCTCCGGCTGATGGCCGGGTTCTCCACGCCGGACGGCGGCGAGATCTGGTTCGGCGAGCGCCGGGTGGACGGGCTCCGGCCGTACGAGCGCAACATCGGCATGGTGTTCCAGAACTACGCGCTCTGGCCCCATATGACCGTGCGGGCCAACGTCGCCTACGGGCTCGAGCTCCGGAAGCTCGACAGCGCCGCGATCGCCGCGCGAGTGGCGGCCGGGCTCGGCAAGGTGAACCTGGCGGGGCTCGAGCTTCGCTACCCGGGCCAGCTCTCCGGAGGCCAGCAGCAGCGCGTGGCACTGGCCCGCGCGCTCGTGCTGAACCCGGACATCCTGCTGCTCGACGAGCCGCTGTCGAACCTGGACGCGAAGATCAGGGTTCAGGTGCGTGCCGAGATCCGCAAGCTCCAGAAGGAGCTCGGGATCACGACGGTCTACGTGACGCACGACCAGGAAGAGGCGCTCTCGCTCTCCGACCGCGTGGCGGTGATGCGGGACGGCCGGGTGCTCCAGATCGCGCCCCCGAAAGAGCTCTACGAGCGGCCGGTCGGGCGATTCGTCGCCGACTTCGTCGGCACCAACAACTTCCTCGCGGGCACGTGCCGCGAGGTCACGGCCGACCGGATCTGTGCCGAGACCGCCATCGGGCTCGTGCGCAGCTCGCTCTCGACGCGAATCCGTCACGGCGACCGCTGCGTGCTCGCGGTGCGCCCCGAGAACATCGCGCTCGGCGCCGCGCACGAGAACACGTTCGAGGGCACGGTCGTCCTGGCCTCGTACCTGGGGAGCACCCTGCGCTACGACGTCGAGATGCGTGGCGGCGTCGTCCTCAAGGTGGACGTCGGCGATCCGTGGCATCACGAGGTGCTGCCGATGGGGGCGCCGATGCGCGTCACCTTCCCGGCGTCAGCGGCCCTGACGCTGCCCGACGAATGAGCACGCCCGCCACGGCGGGCGTCGCTCGGAGCCACGCGTCCTGGAGCGCGAGCCGCCTCCTGCCCGCGGTCGGCGTCGGCATCATCTGGCTCTTCCTGCTCGTTTTTCTCGTCTATCCGCTCCTCCGGATCCTCTACGACGCGTTCAGCGACGAGGCGGGGCGCTTGACCCTGGCGAACTTCGTCGCCTTCGCGCGTGATCCGTACTACCTGCGCTCGCTCGGGAACTCGTTGCTGCTCGGACTCGGCACGGTGGCGGCGACCTCGGTGGTGGGCTTCGCGGTGGCGTTCCTACTCGTGCGCTACGACTTCGTCGGCCGCAACCTCTTCGGCTACCTGACCCTGATCCCGATCATCTCGCCCCCGCTGGTCGGCGTGCTCGGATTCACCTTCATCATGGGCCGCGCGGGGACCGTGAACGTGCTGCTCGAGGACTGGTTCGGGCTGGCCCGGCCGCTGAACTTCGTCTACGGGCTCCACGGCGTGCTGCTGGTGGAGACGCTCCACCTCTTCCCCATGATCACGCTCAACGTCGTCGACGCGCTGGCGAAGATCGACCCGGCGCTCGAGGAGGCGGCCGAGAGCGTCGGCGCGCGCGGCTTCACGAAGCTCGTGCGGATCACCTTGCCGCTCACGACGCCGGGCTACGTGGCGGGCGCGCTCCTGGTCTTCATCTGGACCTTCTCCGACTTCGCCACGCCGCTGGTGCTGGGCGTCCACGATCTGCTCGCGTCGCAGGCCTATCTCAACATCGTCCAGTTCGTGGATCGGCGCTTGTTCCGGATGGGTATCGTGATCTCGGCGCTCATGGTGGTCCTGGCCGTCGTGTTCCTGGTGGCGGCGCGCCGCTACGTGGCGATCAAGGACTATTCGTCGCTCTCGTACTCGAAGGTCGCGCGCCGGCGGCTCTCGCCCTTCGGCCAGGCCGGCGCCGTCGCGTTCCTGTCGTTCCTGATGCTCCTGTCGTTCATCCCGTATCTCGGCGTGGTCCTGGCGTCGGTGGGGAAGGGGTGGTCGCTGACGCCGTTTCCGATGCGCTACACGTTGGCCTATTTCGAGCGGGTCATCGTCGAGACGCCCAAGTACATCGTGAACAGCTTTCTCTACTCGGGCCTCGCCGTCGTGCTGTGCCTCGTGATCGGCGTGCCGATTGCGTGGATCCTGGCCCGTACGCGCCTGCCCGGACGGGATACGCTGGACGGGCTCAATACCTTGATCCTGGCGATCCCGGGAACCGCGATCGGCATCGCGTACATCCGCGCGTTCCATTTCGATCTGCCCTTCGTGGGGCGCGGGCTCACGAGCCTCTGGATCATCCTGCCGCTCGTCCTCGCGATCCGGCGGCTGCCCTACACGGTGCGCGGCTCGGACGCATCGCTCCGGCTGGTGCACCGTTCGATGGAAGAAGCGGCGGCGAGCGTCGGCGCCCGGGGATTCCGCTCGTTTCTCGACGTAACCTTGCCGCTGATCTGGCGCGGCGTGCTGGTCGGCGCGCTCTTCTCGTTCATGACCTCACTGCAGGAGGCGTCGGCGGTCCTGTTCCTCTCGCTCGGAGGCTGGGAGACGATCACCGTCGGGATCTTCTCGTTCTACATCGCCGGCAGCGCCAACGAAGCGGCCGCGCTCGGCGTCATCCTGATCGTCGTGGCCGCGATCAGCGTGGCCGTGATCAACCGTGTCGCCGGCGCGCGCATGGGCGGGATGTTCGGCTGAGGTTGTACCGAACCGACTCGGGAATTTTTGGCGTCACGACAGCGAAATCAGCCACTTCCGATCGCTTGTTCGACCGAAGTCATTGTGCTAGTGTCCTTCTTCACATGGCGCCGTCCGGGGATCAGGGAGCCTGGAAAGCGCTCGGGGAACTCTCCTCGGTTGGGCTCGCGCTGGTGATTTGTACGGTGATCGGGCTCGTCGGAGGCTACTACGCGGACCGCTTGCTGGGAACGTCGCCCTGGCTCTTGCTGCTCGGGCTGGCGTTCGGGATCGCGGCGGGATTCGTCAACCTCTTTCGATCGGTGAATCGCGCCGACCGGGACCTCGATGACACCAAGTGAGCTGACGACGCGGGTGACGCTCGACACGTGCGCCGCCGTGGCCACGCTCGCCGCGCTCGGCTGGTGGCTCGTCGGCGCGTCCACCGGCACGGGTGTGCTGGCCGGCGGCGTCCTCGCGGTCGTGAACTTCCGCTGGCTCGTCGCCCGCGCGTTCGTGGCGACCGAGATCGGAAGCACGTCGTCGGCGGCATGGATGCTGGGCGCCGGGCTGCGGTTCGCCGCGTGCACCGGAGCGTGCGGCATTCTGCTCGCGTACGGCTGGGCGCATCCGGTCGCGCTCGTGGCGGGATTCACGGTGTTGCCCTGCGATTTGATCGCGCGCGGCCTCGAGGCGGCGCGCACGGAGCGCTGATCGATGGAAGCGATCGAGCACCCACCAATCTTTCGCCTGCCGGGCATCCCCGACCACGTGACCTACACGTGGCTCATCATGCTGATCCTGGCCGGCCTGACGTTCGTCGCCTCGCGCAATCTGCAGCTGGTGCCGCGCGGCGTGCAGAACTTCCTGGAGGTTGTGCTCGAGCAGTTCCAGCAAATGATCGACGACGTCATGGGCCACGAGGGACGCAAGTATCTTCCGCTCATCGCGACCCTCGGGCTCTTCATCCTGGCCGGCAACCTCATGGGGCTGGTGCCGGGCCTGGTCGGGGTGACCGGCAACCTCAACACGACCGCCGCCTGCGCGCTCGTCGTGTTCGTGGCCTACCACTGGATCGGCGCGCGCAAGCAGGGGCTCATTCCGTACCTCAAGCATTTCGCCGGGCCTGTTCCGCTGGCGCTCAAGCCCCTCATGTTCGTGATCGAGATCATCAGCCACCTCGCGCGCCCGCTCTCGCTGACGCTCAGGCTCTTCGGCAACATCGTCGGCGGCCACATCCTGCTCGCGGTCATCTTCCTCCTGATGGGCCTCGACGGCCTCATCGGATGGGCGTTGTCGGGCAGCGTGCCGGGGGCGATCATCGGGGGGATCGGCGGCATCGTCACGATCGCCTTCATCGTGGGCTTTCTCTACCCGCTGAAGATTCTGGTGGCGTTTCTGCAGGCGTTCATCTTCGTGATGCTGACGATGCTCTACATCTCGGGAGCGATCGAAGAATCCGAGCACCATTCCGAACAGCATTCCGGGCACCACTAGCAGACCACACGTATAGAGGAGGGAGTCGTGCGACGTTCACTGATTCTGGGAGGGTTGGCGGTTCTGGCGTTTCCGTCCGCGGCGCTCGCGGCGGAGGGCGGCACGGGCGGCTGGATCGCTCCGTTCGCGGTCATCGCGGCCGGCATCGGGATGGCGATCGCGGCAGGGTTGTGCGGGTTGGGTCAGGGCAGGGCGGTGGCATCCGCCGTCGACGCGATGGCCCGTCAGCCGGGCGCCGCGGCGAGGATTCAGACCGCGATGATCATTGGTCTGGCGCTCATCGAGTCCCTCGCGATCTATACGCTTGTCATCGCGTTGATCCTCTTGTTCGTGAAAGGCATCAACTTCGCATGACGATCAGCGCATAGCGGAGGTCCGGCGCGCCGCACGCTTCCCGCGCGCGGCGCGCCGCCCGATGACGCCACGACCGAACGCCCGCCTCCCGAAGATCCCGGAGATGACGATCCGTCGTCTCTCGGTCTATACCCGGTGCCTGCTGCAGCTCGAAGAAGACGGCGTCAAGACGGTCTCCTCGCAGGAGCTGGCCGACCGCTTCAATCTCAATTCGGCGCAGGTGCGAAAAGACCTGGCCTACTTCGGCGAGTTCGGGGTCCGCGGCATCGGGTATTACGTCTCGGGGCTCAAAGCCGAGCTCCAGCGAATCCTCGGCCTCGATCGCGAGTGGCCGGTGGCGCTGATCGGCTTCGGCAATCTCGGCTCGGCGCTCTTTCACTATCGCGGCTTCGCTCGCCAGGGCTTCCGCATCGCGGCCATCTTCGACGAGGATCCGACGAAGGTCGCGCCCGGGGTGGAGGCGACGCCGATCTTCTCGAGCCGCGACCTCGGCCGCGAGGTGAAGGCACGCGGCATCCAGATCGCGATCGTCGCGGTGCCCACGGAAGCGGCGCAGGCGGTCGCCGACCAGCTGGTCGCCGCCGGCATCAGAGCGATCCTGAACTTCGCGCCCGCCCGCATCAAGGTTCCGCGCGACGTCCGCCTCAAGAACGTCGACCTCTCGATCGAGCTCGAAACTCTCTCGTTCTACTTGGCTAAGACCTCGCGCTAGCGGATCCCGCGGTCAGCGGGCCGGCGGGTGGAGGTGGCGGGGTTGGGGAGGGGTCCCGCGACCACGCGGCACGCGTGCGCTGCCCCACTCGTCTGGGCTCCATCCCGGCGCCTAACGTCCGCCGTCCGCTTGGAGGGAACGGGTCCCGGGACCCCTACCCCCGCCCCGCGCCCCACCCTCCAGCCCGTCTGCCGTGCTTAGGCCCGCTCACACTCGGCCTAGGATCTGGCTCGACCGCTCGGCACGACGTGTCGATGTCGAACTCGAAGCTGTCGGCCTACGCGCTCAGTTTCCGGGGTGCTGGGCCGAGAGCGGAGGGCCGGCGGGTGAGGGTGGTGGGGTTGGGGAGGGGTCACCGCGACCCGTTCCCTCCGAGCGGCGGCGGACGTTAAGCGCCGGGATGGAGCCCAGACGAGTGGGGCAGCGCACGCGTGCCGCGTGGTCGCGGGACCCC
>CAYVHH010000113.1:0-3445 GCA_964450175.1 uncultured bacterium
AAGATTTCGACGTCGAGGGGCGCGGCAAGTTCTACGACCAGGTCGGGTGTCTGCGCGACGTCGTGCAGAACCATCTGCTGCAGGTGCTGACGAACATTGCCATGGAGCCTCCGCCGGGCCTGGACGCCGAGCTGCAGAGAGACGAAAAGGCGAAAGTCTTGAAGGGGATCCGCCCGCTCGCGCCGCGTCATGTGGTCCGTGGCCAGTTCCGCGGCTACCGCGACGAGGCCGGCGTCGCGGCCGATTCCTCCGTGGAAACCTACGTGGCGCTGAAGCTCGAGATCAACTCGTGGCGATGGAAGGGAGTGCCGTTCTATATCCGCGCGGGCAAGTGCCTGCCGGTGACGGCCACCGAAGTCCTCGTCAAGCTGCGCCAGCCGCCGCCGGTCTTCTCGGAGGTGCCGCCTCCGGCCAACTACTTCCGCTTCCGCGTCACACCCGATCTCATGATCGCGGTGGGCGCGCTGGTCAAGAGGCCGGGCGGGGATCTCGACGGGCAGCAGGTCGAGCTGGTGATCAGCGAGGCGTCCGATCCGGCCGAGATGGGGGCGTACGAGGAGCTGCTGTTCGACGCGCTGCGGGGCAATTCGGCCCGCTTTGCCCGTCAGGACTACGTCGAAGAGGCGTGGCGGATCGTGGATCCGATCCTGCGCGGGGCCGCTCCGGTGCACGCGTACGAACGCGGGACGTGGGGGCCACCGCAGGCCGACGCGCTGATCGCGTCCGACGGCGGGTGGTTCGATCCGCCGCGGCCATAGTCGACGCGTCACCGCCGCGGCGCGAGCGGATCCTCCAGGAGCAGATACGGCGTCCACTGCAGTCCGATGCGTGACAGATCGGGCGCCAGCACGTCCTCGCCGACCGGCCGGACACCGCGCTCGATCCACGCGACGAGATCGTCGAACGCCTGGGCGATCGTCGCGCCGTCGAACGCGCAGTGACCCGGCCCGCGCGTCACACGCTGGACCAACAGGCTCTCGGTGCCGGCGGCGATCGTGCGGCGCCGATAGGACTGCTCGAGACTCAACGGCACCCAGGCGTCCCCGGTCTCGTGCACGGTGATGAGCGGCGCCTTGAGCCGACCCGTTCGCTCCGCATACACGGGGTTTGCGCTCGGCGACCGGGAGTCCTTGGCCGGATGCAGCCGCCGGACTCGCGCGTTGAGCTCCCCCTCGGTGAGACCCAGGCCGGGATCGATCCGGTACCGGATGTGGGCGGTGCTGGCCGCGCGCAGGCCCGGGTTCGGCTCGTGCTCGAGATCGCGGAGGCGGTACATCATGTTCAGGAGATAGCGGCCCCGTAGCCCCTCGAGGCGCAAGGGCAGATCGTTGCCGGCCTGATCGCCGCCCATCAGATATTTCACGACGCTGTCGAATTGTCGCCCGCGCTCGGTGTATGCGCCGGGCAGGCCGAGCGCCGGCACGACGCGCTCGGCGAGGAGGCGCGTGAAGGCTTCCTTGTCGGGCGCATCGAGCATCGGCACGCCGGAGATCAACTCGGCCGCGGCCGTGTACGCCATCAGGTAGTCGCCGATGCCGATGCCGTCGACGAGACCGCATTCCGCCAGGCCGCCCTGGTAGAGACCAGGGTGCAGCTCCAGGGACGCCACGACGATGTGTCCGCCCATCGATCGTCCGTAGATGACGATCCAGCGCGGCTGGCCGATCTCTTTCACGAAGAGCTCGCGGAGGGCGATGAGGTCCTCGATGAAGAGGTGAGGCTGATACTCACGCGCCCGGTACCCGGACGCGACCCACGCGTGGCCCCCGGCGAGGATGTGGCTGCCGATCGGCGGCGCGGCCACCGCTCCCGGGCCGGAGCCCCGCTGGATCCCGTGCGCGAAGACCACGAGCCCCCCGTGCCAGTTCGCGGGGACCTCGATCAGATAGCTCGCGCCGCCGAGTACGCCGCTCCGGCTGATCGCCGCGCGATCGGACTCGGCGCGCGGCGAGCCGGACCATGGGGTGGGGGGTGCGGCGAGCGCCAGCCCCAGCGCGAGGAGCGCAACGAGGGCACTGCGTCGCGGCACGCGGGGATGCTTCCGGCTCGAGCTGGGCCAGCGCGGCATCATGGCTTCCTCCGTGCGCAGCATAGCGGAATCGGGTTGCCTATCGCGCGGCGAGTGCCCGGTTCTCCAGGCGGCTCAGGAGGCGCACCACCGGCCACAGCAGCAGGAAATAGATGGCCGCCGCGACCACGATAGGTGTCGGGCTGTAGGTCAGGCTCTGCGCCTGCCGCGCCTGGTAGAGGAGCTCGGGCACCGCGACTACGCTGCCGAGCGCGGTGAGCTTCACCACCTCGAGGGTGTTGGAGAGCAGATCAGGGAGCACGTTCCGGACGGCCTGCGGCAGGACCACGTAGGTCATGGCCTGCAGGCGCGAGAGGCCGGTGGAGCGTGCGGCCTCGACCTGTCCGGCCGGTACGGAATCGATCCCCGCTCGCAGGATCTCGCCGTAGTAGGCGCCGGTGTTGAGGAAGAACGCGATCGCGACACAGACGAAGCCGCCGAGCTCGAGGCCGGCGAACGGCAGCCCCGCGAACAACAGGATGAGCAGCACCAGCGGCGGGAAGGCGCGGAAGAAATCGACCCACGCGATCAACGGCCAGCGGACCGCCGGATGCTTCACGCTTGCCAGCAGCGCCAGGATCAATCCGCCGAGAAGGCCGAGCGGCACCACGAGCAGCGACAGCAGCACGGTGTTCAGCAGTCCGGCGCGCACGATCGGCCAGGAAGCGACGATGATCTCCGGATTGAAGAACGTCTGGATCATCGCTTCCACGCGAACTTGGTCTCGACCCAGCGGGCCGCGACCACGACGGGAAAGAACAGGACGATGTAGGCGGCGGCGCCCATCATCAGCGGCGAGGGATTGTAAGAGTTGGACATGGCCGAGCTCGCCTGGCCGAGGATCTCGGTGACGGCGACGACGGTCCCGAGCGCGGTGCCCTTGGTGATGGCGATGGTACGGTTGGTGAGCGGCGGGATCGCCAGGCGAAAGGCCTGCGGCAGCACGACGTTCATCAGGGTCTGGCCGAACGACAAGCCGGTCGAGCGCGCCGCCTCCCATTGACCCCTGGCGACCGAGGTGATGCCGGCCCAGAAGATCTCCTCGGAGAAGGCCATCAGCACGAACGCCAGCGACAACCAGGTCGACACGAAGCCAGAGGGTGAAAGGCCGGCGCTCGGCAGGCCGAAGTAGATCAGCACGATGATGACGAGCGGCGGCAGCGAGCGGAAGAGGTCGACGATCGCGATGATCAGCCAGTTGAGCGGCCGGATGCCGAGGCTTCGCACCAGCGCCAGCACCAGACCGGCCGCAATACCCGTGACGACGATCAGGAAGGCCAGCTCGATCGTGACGACCACGCCGGACAGGATGTCCGGCAGGTACTTGAGCATGACCTTCGTGTTGAGGAACGTCTCGGCGAAACGGTCCAGGGTACC
>CAYVHH010000114.1:0-2893 GCA_964450175.1 uncultured bacterium
CGTCGCGGGATGAGGTCCGTCGACACCGGGACGAGGGCCGGCACCGCGAGACAGAGCAGCACCAGCTTGGTCCACACCATCGGCGCGCCGTCGGGCAGAGTCCAGCCGAGCACCAGCGTGAGGTAGGCGCCGGGAGCCGACAGCGTGCGCCTCAAGTTGTCGAGCATCTTCCAGCGGCCGATCGTGGGAATCCGCGCCCGCGAGGCGCCGACCCCGGCCGAGCCCCGGATCAGCCACGGCAGCAGCTGCCAGTCGCCGCGAGCCCACCGATGCTGGCGCGCTGCCGCGACCTCGTAGCGCGCCGGGAAATCCTCGAAGAGCTCGATGTCGGTGACCAGCGCCGCCCGCGCGAAGAGGCCCTCGAAGAGATCGTGGCTGAGGAGCGTGTTGTCCGGCACCCGTCCCGCGAGCGCGCGCTCGAAAGCGTCGACGTCGTAGATGCCTTTGCCGGTGTACGAGCCCTCCGCGAAGAGATCCTGGTACACGTCCGACACCGCGGCGGCATACGGATCGACGCCGGCCGGACCCGAGAACACCTGCCGAAAGAACGAGGCCTCTCGCTCGGTGGGCAAGGTCGGCGCGATGCGCGGCTGCAGGATGCCGTAGCCCTCGATCACGCGCCCTTCGCGCGGCTCCAGACGCGGTCGGTTGAGCGGATGCGCGAGCGTCCCGACCAGGCGCGAAGCCGCGCCGCGGGGCAGCTGCGTGTCGGCGTCGAGCGTGATCACGAAGCGAATCCCCGACGGGACCTCGAGCGTGTCGGCGACGAACGAGGTGTCGGTCGCGCCGCGCATCAGGCGATTGAGCTCGTGCAGCTTGCCGCGCTTGCGCTCCCAGCCCATCCAGCGGCCCTCGCTCTCGCTCCAGAGCCGGCGCCGGTGGAAGAGATAGAAGCGCGCTTCGCCGCCGCTGGCCGGACCGTGACGGCGGTTGAGCTCGTCGATGCCGGCCCGCGCGGCGGCCAGCAGCGGCGCGTCGTCGGGCGCGTGCTCCTGGGCCGCATCCGTCCAGTCCGACAAGAGCGCGAAGCGCAGCTCGCCGTCGTCGTTGGCCAGATAGTGGACGCCGAGCCGCGCAATCTGCTCGGCGATCTGAGCCGCTCCGGTGAGGAGGGTCGGCACCACCACGATCGTCTTCAGCCCGGGCGGCACGCCGTCGGCCAGCTCGAGCCGCGGCAGGGCACGGGGCGGCAGCAGCTCGACGATCGCGCGATTGACGAGCGCCGTCGCCGCGTCCGACGCGGGCAGCGCCGCGAGCGCCGCGAGGACGATCAGGAGGGGCCAGCTCACGCCGAGGGTGTGGGTGAACAAGACCGGCAGACACAGGAGAAAGCCGGTGACGATCGCGATTGATCCGAGATAGCTCCACGTCGCGGAGGCCATGTAGGCGCGGATCAGCCGTTGACGCAGCGACACCTGGTAGCCGAGCGCGTGCTCGAGGCTCGGCCGCCCCTTCGAGATCAAGTAGTAGCCGAGATCCTCGGTGCGCCGCTCGCGGCTGCCCGCCAGATTGAGCGTCTGGCGGGCCACGTCGAGCTCCGTGCGGTCCGATCCGCGAGCCAGATCCTCGACGGCGTGGCGATAGCGATCGCGGGTGGCGAAGTCCATCGCCCCGAACTCGCTCTCGGCCCTGAAGAGGCGATCGACCAGGCTGACCTTCTCGACGAAGTCGCGCCAGTCGAAGGTGGCCATGATGCGAAGGCTGGTGATCACGTTGCGCACGGTCACGTTCGCGGCGGCCTGACGCTGGTGCTCGGCGCGGACCAGGTCGTGCGCGGAAGTGCCGCGGGCGGCGAGGCGCTCGTCGAGCCAGCGGGTCGCCGGCGTGGTGACCGGGTCCTGATCGCGCAGGCGCTGGGAGAGCCGCACGGCGAACGTCGTGTTCAGCGCCGCGTCGTCGATCGAGCGAAACGCCTGCGGATCGGCCGGGACGTCGGTCTGACCCAGCAAGAGATTCGCGAGCTGGTCGGCCTCGAGCCGCGCCTCGCGGCGTTCCACGATCTCCACGGCCAGCCGGCGCAGATTCTCGATCAGCGCGAGCCGGAGCGCGATCGGTACCGCCCAGAGCTCGCTGATGCGCAGCGCGTCCGTTCGCTGAAAGGCGAGGACGAAGCGCTGGAGAATGCCCGCATCGAAGCGGCTGTCGGTGTGGGCGACGTAGGTCCACGCGAGCTCGAGCGCGCGGGGAGCGCCGGCGAGGGGTCCTTCGTCGAGGGTCGGCAGCTGGCGATAGAAGCCCCGCGGCAGATCGGTCCGGATCTCGTTGAGCACTTCCTCGACGATGTGGAAGTTGTCGACCAGCCACTCGGCGGCCGGTGTCGTCGCGCGCTCGTCGTTGATGACGGCGGCCAGTGTCCGGTAGCAGCGGAGCAGCACGCGCCCGCTCTCGCGCGTGCGCGACAGCAAGCTCAGCTCCGGGCGGCGGCCGGGCGAGATGCGATGCCGTGCGACCGCCTCGGCCAGCTCCTCGAGCCGCTCGACGCTGAGAAGCTCGCCGCGAATAGGCTCGGCCCCGGAGACCGTCATATGGAGGAAGGCCGTGTCCGGCGTGTTGCGCCGGCGACACGATCTGTAAGAATTACGTGGTAGCGGTTGCGCGGTCGTCTCGGCCGCCTACTTGGGCGAAGGGTCACGAACGTCAGCATATCGCGGATATCGACGTGAACCGATCGCGCCCGCCACCTTGGCATTTCGCTTGCGATGTGTTGGTCGGGAGGATTGGCGAGATGAGAGTCGCAATCGGTCTGATCGGGCTCAGCCTCATCGGCGGCGTGGTGCCGACCGGGTTCGCCGGTATCACGCATGCGGCACAGGTTCTGGCCGGTACTGCCGGGGCGCTGCTGTCGCTGCTGCTCTGTTGTCTCGCCGGCGCCGTCGCCGCGCGGCGCGCCGCT
>CAYVHH010000115.1:0-13371 GCA_964450175.1 uncultured bacterium
GCGACGTCGACATGGCGATCGAGCGGCTGGCCGTAGCCGAGCGAGACGGTCGGAGGATCCCACGCGAAGAATCGCACGGTCGGCGGCGAGGTACCGGCCCGCCGTCCGAGCCACAGCGCCTCGTCGACCGCCATGTTGGTGGAGCCGTCGGTCGGCTCGGTCACGAGCAAGCGCCACATCTTTGTCACGGGCCTAGCATCGCACGGGACCGAGACCGACGCGCAGGCTCTCGCGCGCGGCGGTCAGTCGACGATCGCCTGGTAGACGAGCTGACGGAACAACTCGCGGAACTCGCGCTGCCAGGGTCCGGGCTGCGCCTGGGTCATCAGCACGGCGACCAGCTGCTCCCTCGGATCCACCCAGAACATCGTGCCGCCCGCTCCGCCCCAGTTGTATTCGCCGGCGTTGCCGGCGACGCCGTTCAGGCCGTCCGCGCGGCGGATCGCGAAGCCCAGACCGAAGCCGTAGCCCGGCGCGAGCAGCGGGATCGCGGGCTTGATCTCGCCGAGGTGATCCGCGGTCATGAGACGGACGGTCGTCCCGGCGAGGATCCACTTGTTGTCGAGATAGCCGCCGTTCGCCAGCATCTGCAGGAAGCGCGCGTAGTCCATGGCGGTCCCGGCGGCCCCGGCGCCGCCCGCGTCGTTCTTCGGCGCGACCGTGACGTCGTGCAGGGTGATGGGCTTGCCCGTCGTGCGATCGACGGCGAGGGGCTGGGCCAGTCGCTGGACCTTGTCGGGCGGCACGAGGAACGTCGTATCCTTCATCCCGAGCGGACGAAAGAGGCGCGCCTCGAGAAAGCCGCCGAGGGACATCCCCGTGATCGCCTCGACGACGCGTCCCACGACGTCGGTCGACAGGCCATATTCCCACATCGTCCCGGGCTGGCGAGCCAGGGGGACTTTGGCGAGCGCTTCGACCTGCTCGGCCGGGGTGACGCCCGACCACCCGACGTGCTCCTTCGTGTAGAGATCCTTCACGTATTCGTTGCGAGTGAATCCCGCGTAGACCAGCCCCGAGGTGTGGCGCATGAGATCGTACACCGTCACCGGGCGCTCGGCCGGGACGACCGTGTAGGTGGGCTTTCCGTTCGAGTCCGTGCCCGGCACCGCGACGTCCAGCTTCAGGAGTTTCGGCAGGTACGTGCCGACGGGATCGGTCAGACGCAGTCGCCCCTCCTCGACGAGGATCATCGCGGCCACCGATGTGAACGGCTTCGTCATCGAGTAGAGCCGGAAGATCGCGTCCTTCGGCATCGCCGAGCCGGTCTTCGGATCGAGCTGTCCGACGGCTTCGAAGTACGCGACCCGCCCCTTGCGCGCGACCAGCGCAACGGCACCCGGGAAGCTGCGGATCTCGATCTGACCGTTCAGCATCTGGCCGATTCGCGCCAGCCGCTCCTTGGAGAGGCCGACTTCCTCGGGGCTCCCCGCGGGAAGCGCACGCGCGCCGATGGGAGCAACGAGCGACAGGACGAAGGCGAGCAGCAGCACCCATCGGCGCATGGCGCACCTCCCGGGACGGGGCTCGACGGATTTCGACCGGCGACGGCGCGGCTCCGGCGGCGTGCGACTCGGTCCGGTCATCGTGGGCACTATAGCCGCCGGCGAAGAAGGCAGCAAGCCGCGCCGGCGGCGAGTTACGCGCGAGGCTTCCAGCGCAGATTCGGCGCGCGCGCGGCCTTGGTCTGATCGAGCCGCCGCACCGCGGTAGTCACCGGCGCCTCGTGAATGGGCGCGGCGTTCGTCTCGGCCTCGCGCGCGATCTGGATCATCGCGTCGCAGAAGGCGTCGAGCGTCTCCGTCGCCTCGGTCTCGGTCGGCTCGATCATGAGCGCCTCCTCGACGATCAGCGGGAAGTACGTCGACGGCGCGTAAAAGCCGAGATCCAGCAGGCGCTTGGCGATGTCGGTCGCGGTGACACCCAGCTTCTTCTGACGACGAGCGGACAGCACGCACTCGTGCATGCAGGGGCCGGGCACCGCGACGTCATAGTCCCGTTCCAGCCGCTTCATGATGTAGTTCGCGTTCAGGATCGCGTTGTCGGACACGCTTCGAAGACCATCGGGGCCCATCGTGCGGATGTACGTGTAGGCGCGCACGAGCATCCCGAAGTTGCCCCAGAAGGCCTGCAGCTTGCCGATCGAGCGCGGCCGCTTCCAGTCCAGCGCGTACTCGTCGCCGTCCTTCGTGACGACCGGCACCGGCAGGAACGGCTCGAGGTGCGCCTTGACCCCGACCGGACCCGCGCCGGGGCCCCCGCCGCCGTGCGGGGTCGTGAAGGTCTTGTGCAGGTTGAAGTGGCACACGTCGAAGCCGAGATCGCCCGGGCGCGTGATGCCGAGAATCGCGTTCAGGTTGGCGCCGTCCATGTAGACCTGCACGCCCTTGGCGTGGCAGAGCTCGGTGATCTCGACGATGCGCGGCTCGAACATCCCGAGCGTGTTCGGCACGGTGATCATGAACGCGGCCACGTCCGTGTCGAGGGTGCGCGCGAGCGCGTCCACGTCGACCTCGCCGTTCGGCAGCGATTTCACCTCGACGACCTCGTAGCCGGCGATCGCCGTCGACGCGGGGTTGGTCCCGTGCGCCGAGTCGGGCACGAGCACCTTCGTCCGCTTCTCGTTGCGCGACCGGTGATAGGCGCGAATCATGAGGACGCCGGCGAGCTCGCCCTGGGCGCCCGCCGCGGGCTGCAGCGAGACGGCGTCCATCCCGGCGATCTCGGCGAGGTCCCGCGCCAGCTCGTGCATCAGCTGGAGCGCGCCCTGCGCCGAGGCCTCGGGCGCCAGCGGATGGACCTTGGCGAAACCCGCCAGCCGCGCCATGTCCTCGTTGAGCTTCGGGTTGTATTTCATCGTGCACGAGCCGAGCGGATAGAAGTGCGTATCGACTCCGTAGTTCATTCGTGACAGGCGAGAGTAGTGGCGCACCACGTCGAACTCGGAGACCTCGGGGAGATCGGGCGCCTCGCGCCGCAGATGCGCGGCCGGCAGGAGCTTGCGCGCGTCGGCCTCGGGCACGTCGGCCTCGGGCAACGACCAGCCGACCCGGCCGGGCGAGGACAGCTCGAAGATCAGCTTGTCGTAGGCGTCGGCCATCACGCCACCGCCTTCTCGAGCGCCGTCGCGAAGGCGTCGATCTCGGCCTTCGTCCGCTTCTCGGTCACCGCCACCAGCAGGCAGTCGGCCAGGGCGCGATCGAAGGTCTTGAGCGGAACGCCGGCCAGGAATCCTTGCTTGGCGAGCCGGGGGATCACGCGGTCGGGAGCCTTCGGCAGCTTGAGCGCGAACTCCTTGAAGAAGGGCGCCGCGAAGCGGAGCGACACGCCCGGCACCTTTGTCAGTCGTTCGGCTGCGTAGTGGGCCTTCGCGGTCGAGAGCTCGCCCACCTTGACGAGCCCGCGGCGTCCGAGCGTCGCCAGATAGATGGTCGCCATGAGGGCGCACAGCGCGACGTTGGTGCAGATGTTGGACGTCGCCTTCGCCCGGCGGATGTGCTGCTCGCGGGTCTGCAGGGTCAGCACGAATCCGCGCTGGCCGTCGCGGTCGACCGTGGCGCCGACCAGCCGCCCCGGCATGCGCCGGACGAGCTCGTTCCTCGCGGCGAAGACACCGAGATTGGGACCGCCGAAGCCCACCGGCACGCCGAGCCCCTGGCCTTCGCCCACGACGATGTCGGCGCCGAGCTTGCCGGGCCCCTCGAGCACGCCGAGGTTCACCGGGTCGGCGACCACGACGAGGAGCGCGCCGGCCGCGTGCGCGATCTCGGCCGCGGCGGCGACGTCCTCGAGGCAGCCGTAGAAGTTCGGCGTCTGCACGACCAGCGCCGCGGTCTTCGCGTTGACCAGCTGCCGCGCGGCGGCGAGATCGGTCACCCCCTCGGGCGCCGGGACGTCGCGGAGGCGGACCCCCGGGCCCTCGCAATAGGTCGCGGTGACGCGCTTGTAGAGCGGGTGCACGGCGCGTGACAGCACGATCTCGCGGCGATCCGTGACCGAATGCGCCATCAGCGCGGCTTCGGCGAGGGACGAGGCGCCGTCGTAGATCGACGCGTTGGCGACGTCCATGCCCGTCAGCTCGGCGATCATCGTCTGGTACTCGTAGATCGTGCGGAGCGTCCCCTGGCTCGCCTCGGGCTGGTACGGCGTGTACGCCGTGAAGAACTCGCCCCGCAGGATCAGGTGGTTGATCGGGCTCGGGATGTAGTGATCGTACGCGCCCGCGCCCAGAAACGACACGTGCGAGTCCGCGTGAGCGTTCCGGCCCGCCAACGCCGTCAGGTGCCGGATCAGGTCCGTCTCCGCGAGCGCCGCCGTGAGGCCGAGCGGCCGCGCGAGCCGCGCCTTCGGCGGAATCTTCACGAGCAGGTCCTCGATCGAGCCGGCGCCGATCACGCCGAGCATTCGCTTCTGCTCGTCCGGCGTGTTGGCGATGTAGCGCGAGGCCATCAATGGCCTCCCTGCGCGATGAGCTCGTCGTATTGCTGCGCGGTCAGGAGCTGATCCCACTCGCCCTTGCTCGAAGGTTTGACGACGAGCATCCAGCCCTTGCCGTAGGGATCCTGGTTGACGATCTCGGGCTTCTGTCCGAGCTCGCCGTTGACCTCGACGACCTCACCGGAGATCGGCGCGAAGAGATCGGACACCGCCTTCACCGACTCGACGACGCCGAAGTTCTTGGTCGCCGTCACCTTGGCGCCGACTTTCGGGAGCTCGACGAAGACCACGTCGCCGAGCTGCTCCTGCGCATAGGCGGTGATGCCCACCCGCACGCGGTCCCCTTCCGGCTTGGCCCACTCGTGCTCGCGCGTGTATTTGAGGTCCTTGGGTACGTTGGCCATGCTCTCCTCTCGCTCAGCCAGCCTTCTTCACCTTGGCCGCGTAGAACGGTGTGCGCACGATCTGGGCCGCCTTGTCCTGGCCGCGAATCTCCACCTCGAGCGCGGTGCCGACGGCGGCGAGCGCCGTCTCGACGTAGGCCATCCCGATGTACTTGTCGACCGAGGGACCGTAGGAGCCGGAGGTGACGATCCCGACCGTGCGGCCGTCCTTCTTGACCGGGTAGCCGTGCCGCGCGACGGCCTTGTCGACCATCTCGATGCCGACCAGGCGCCGCCGCAGGCCTTCGGCGCGGATCTTCTCGAGCGCTTCGCGGCCGATGAACTCGCCCTTTGCGGGCTTGACGACCCAGCCGAGTCCGGCCTCGAGCGCGTTGGTGGTGTCGTCGATGTCGTTGCCGTACAGCGCGTACTTCATCTCGAGCCGCAGGGTGTCGCGCGCGCCGAGGCCGATCGGGGTGGCGCCGTCGGCGCGGCCCGCCGCCAGGAGCGCCTTCCAGAGCCGGGCGGTGCCATCGGCGGGCGCGTAGAGCTCGAAGCCGTCCTCGCCGGTGTAGCCCGTCCGCGAGATCAACGTCGGCACCTCGCCGACCATGCCGCGCACGAAGCGGTAGTAGCCGATCCTCGTCACGTCGCGGTCGGCGAGCCGCCCGACGAGCACCTCGGCCTTGGGTCCCTGCACGGCGACGAGCCCGGTGCCTTCGGACGCATTGCGCCAGCGCACGCCCTCGACGTGCTCCGTCGACTTCGTCACGTGCGCCCAGTCCTTGTCGATGTTCCCCGCGTTGACGGTCAGCATGTAGCGCTCGTCGCCCATGCGATAGACCGTGAGGTCGTCGACGATGGTGCCGTCCGGGTAACAGAGGACCGAATACTGGATCTGGCCGGTCTCGAGGGCCGC
Source organism: uncultured bacterium (assembly GCA_964450175.1). Lineage (GTDB taxonomy): Bacteria > Methylomirabilota > Methylomirabilia > Rokubacteriales > CSP1-6 > AR31. The sequence goes on from CAYVHH010000115.1 coordinate 5,740, forward strand.
CACGTCGTTGGTGGTCAGGTGCTGGAGCGCGGCGAGCGCGCCGGGACCCTCCACCTCGAACTCCCCCATGTGGCTCACGTCGAAGAGCCCGACCGCGCTGCGGGTCGCGCGGTGCTCCTCGATGATACCGGTGTACTGCACCGGCATCTCCCACCCGCCGAACGGCACCATCCGCGCGCCGGCCGCGACGTGCTCGTGGTAGAGCGGCGTGCGCTTGAGCGCTGTGGCCACGAGGAGCGCCGCCGCCTTACGCTTTCGGCAAGAAGTCGCGGAGCGGCTTGACCTGGCACCCGGCCCGATCCAGCGCCTCACGGACGGCACGGACGATCTTCTGCGCGCCGGGCGTGTCGCCGTGGCAGCAGATGGTCTGGACCGAGATGTCGATCTCGACGCCGTCGATCGTGCGCACCTTGCCTTCCATCGCCATCTTCACGGCCTGGGCGGCGGCGCGCTCCGGATCGGTGATGAGCGAGCCGGGCAGCTTGCGCGACACGAGCGTGAGATCGACGTTGTACGCGCGGTCGGCGAACCCCTCCGACGCCACGCGGACGCCCATCTTGCGGGCGGTCCGGTCGTACTTCCCGGAGCCGAGGGCCATGAGGATCAGATCCTTGCCCGACTCGCGGGCCGACTCGGCCACCGCGGTGGCCAGCGCCTCGTCCTTCTCGATCATGGAATAGAGGATGCCGTGCGGCTTGGTGTGCTGCAGCTCCCCGCCCGAGGCGCGCACGAACTCGCGGAGCGCGCCGGTCTGATAGCAGAGATAGTCCTTCAGCTCCTGCGGCGAGACGTCCATCACGCGCCGCCCGAAGCCCATCAGGTCCGGCAGCGACGGGTGCGAGCCGATCGCGACGCCGTGGCGCAGGGCCAGCGCGACGGTCTTGCGCATCACGTGCGGATCACCGGCGTGGAAGCCGCAGGCGACGTTGGCCGAGGTGAGGTACGGCATGATCTCCTCGTCCGCGCCGAGCGTCCAGCGCCCCCAGCTCTCGCCCATGTCGGCGTTGAGATCGATGAACTTGGCCATCGTCAGCTCCTTTCATATGCGCGCCTCGGCCGGCGGGGCCCCAGCCCCGCGACGGCCTGCAGCGCGCACTGCCTTATCCTCGCGCGAGCACGCGCGCGAGCGCGTTGATGAAGCGGTCCACGTCCTCGTCGGTCATCGCGAGGGAGCACGCGCCGAGTCCCCGCTGGGTCAAGAGAATGCCCTCGTTCAGGAGCCCGAGGAACACGCGCACCGGCGTCTCCCCGTCCTTGGGCCGCGCAGAACGATAGTCGGTCAGCGCCTCCGACGTCCAGTGTAACCAGAACAGCGAGCCGAGCCCGGTCACCTGGCCGCGCCGCCGCGTCGCCGCCAGCAGGCGCGCGACGCCGCCGCGGAGGCGCTCGCCCAGCGCGTCGAGCCGCGCGTACGCGTCGGGCGTGAGCGCGTTCATGGTCGCCAGGCCAGCCGCCATCGTGACCGGATTCGCGTTGAAGGTGCCGCCGTGGCTGATGCGGGCGCCGCCCTTGCGCGGGTCGTAGAAGTCCATGATGTCGCGCCGGCCGCCGAACGCGCCCACCGGCAGCCCGCCGCCGATGATCTTGCCGAACGTCGTGAGATCGGGCCGGATCCCGAAGCGCTCCTGCGCGCCGCCCCACGCGGTCCGGAACGAGATGACCTCGTCGAAGATCAGCACGATGCCGTGACGCTCGGTGATCTCGCGCAGCCGCGCCAGGAACCCGTCGGCCGGCGGCACGAGACCGGCGTTGCACATCATCGGATCCACGATCAGACAGGCCAGCTGACCGGCCTCCGCTTCGAGGATCTCGGCGCAGGCCTCCGCGTCGTTCCACGGGAGCACCACGACGTGCTTCAGGACGGCCGGCGGGATCCCGGCCGACCACGCCACCGGCTTGGGCCGGCGTCGGCTGCCGCTGGACTTGGCGTCGCCGCTGACACTCACCATCACCCAGTCGTGCGTGCCGTGGTAGGCGCCCTCGAACTTCGCGATCTTCGCCCGGCCGGTGAAGGCGCGCGCGAGGCGCACCGCGTTCATCGTGGCCTCGGTGCCCGAGTTGGTGAAGCGGATCGCCTGGACCGAGGGCACGCGGCGGGTCAGGAGCTCGGCCAGCCGCACCTCGTGCTCGGTCGGTCCCGGGAACGACAGGCCGAGCTCGACCGCCTGCTGCACCGCCTTCACGACGTCCGGCGGCGCGTGGCCGAGGATCAGGCTCGTGTAGTTGCCGTTGAAGTCCAGGCGATCGATCCCGTCGGCGTCCCAGATGTGGGCGCCCTGGCCCCGCTGGATCGCGAACGGGTACGGATCGAAGAAGGTCGTCGTGCGGCTGTTGCCGCCGGGCATGACCGCCAGCGCTTCCTCGTGCAGGACGCGCGAGCGACCGGATTTCGCGGTGTACTCGTTCAGCTCTTTGTCGATGCTCATGCGATCTCCTCTCTCACCGCTGCTTCCAGCGCGGTGTCGGACTCGCGAAGCAGCCGGTGCGCCTCTTCCACGTCGATTTGCTGGAAGCGGAGCGACTGACCGGGCCTCGCCTGGCCGACGCGCCAGATGTCACTCGAACAGATCGTGGCCATCTTCGTATAGCCACCCGTGGATTGCCGGTCGACCAGGAGCACGATGGGCTGGCCGTCCCCGGGCACCTGGATCGACCCGAGCGCGATCCCGTCGGAGACGATGTCGTGACCCCGCGCGTGCTCGATCCGCGGGCCGCGCAGGCGTGACCCCATCCGATCCGACTGCGGCAGCACCTCGTAGCGACCGTCGAAGAGCGCCCGGATGCCGCCCGCCGTGAAACGGTCGGCCTGCGGTCCCAGGATCGCGCGAACGGTCGGCTCGCCGGTGTAGTCCGGGATCGCCTGCTTCGCGACACGGCGTCGCGTGACCGGACCGGACGCCAACGTCGCGAGCTCGTCGCCCTTCTTGAGCGCGCGGCCCTGTAGCCCTCCGACACGGCCCCGAAGATACGTCGATCGCGATCCCAGCACGAGCGGCACGTCGAGGCCGCCCGCCAGGCCGATGTAGGACCGCACCCCGGTGCGCGCCGGCCCGAGCTTGACCACGTCACCCGGCTTCACCACGAGCGTCGTCCACGCGGCCGCGTCCTGGCCGTTCACGCTGACCGGCATGTCCGCGCCGGCGACCGCGAACGCGCCGGCGGCGGTGACCTCGAACCGCGGACCGATCAAGGTGCACTCGAGCGCGGCCGCGGTGTCGGGATTGCCGACGAGGCGGTTGGCCAGCACGAACGCGAATCGGTCGACGGGACCCGACGGCGGAATGCCATAGCGCATCTGCCCCGTCCGGCCGAGGTCCTGCACGGTGGTCTGCGGGCCCGCATCGAGAATCTTGATCACGAGATCACCGCTCGGTAGCTCCGCGCGGCGACCGCGGCGCCGATCGCCTCGTACTCGCCGCGATCGATTCGACGAAAGCGGACGCGATCCCCGGGGCGCAGAAGCGTGGGCTCGGACGCGGTCGGGTCGTAGAGGAGCACCGGCGTGCGTCCCAGAATCCAGAAGCCGCCCGGGCTCTCGACCGAGTAGACGCAGCACTGGATGCCGCCGATGCCGACGCTGCCCGGCGGGGTCTTCGTGCGCGGCGTGTCCAGCCGCGGAATATTGATCCGCTCGGGCATCCCGGTCATGTACGGAAGGCCTGGGGTGAAGCCGATGAAGTACACCAGATACTCGGCGCCGGCGTGGAGCCGCACCAGCTCGTCCGGCGAGAGCTCGAGACGCGCGGCGGCGGCGGCGAGGTCGAAGCCGAGCTCGGGATCGTCGTAGCAGCACGGCAGCTCGACCGTGCGGGGCGGCGGCAGGACGGCGGTGGTCGCCTGGGGCACCAGCTCGGCGATCGCCGCGCACAGCGGCTGGTAGCCGACCACCCGCGGATCGTAATATACGAGGAGCGAGGAGTAGGCCGGAACCGTCTCGACGACGCCGGTCAGTCCCTTCTGCAGGATCAAGAACTCGAGCGCGCGGACTCGCGTGTTGACCTCGACGCTGATCGTCTCGCCGAGCTCGACGCACACGGCGAGATCGCCTGCCGGCAGAAACCGCAACGCGCTAGATCGCCGCCAGCGCGGAGTTCGGGACGTCCGTGATGAACATGTGCCCCGGGCTGTGCGTGATCATGAACGGCGGGCGCGAAGCGAGCGCGACGGCCTGAGGCGTGACGCCGCACGCCCAGAACACCGGCACGTCGCCGCGCGCGAACTCCTGCGCGTCGCCCCAGTCGGGACGCGTGATGTCGGCGATGCCGATCGCGGCGGGATCGCCGACGTGCACCGGCGCGCCGTGGGCGCCGGGAAACCGGGCGCTCGCCGTCACGGCCTTCGCGAGCTGCGGCGCCGGGATCGGCCGCATCGACACGACCATCGGCCCGTGGAAGACTCCCGCGGGCCGGCATTGGGTCGACGTCCTCCACATCGCGACGTTCTTGCCGTGCTCGACGTGCCAGAGCTTGATGCCGGCCTCGAGCAGCGCCCACTCGAAGGTGAACGAGCACCCGAGCAGGAACGCCACCAGGTCGTCACGCCAGTAGGGCGTCGCGTCGGTCACCTCGTCCGCGAGCACGCCGTCCTTGTAGATCCGGTAGCGCGGGATGTCGGTCCGCAGGTCCGCGCCCGGCGCCACGCCCACCGGCTCGGGCGACCCGACGTCGGTCACCTCGATCAGGGGGCACGGCCGCGGATTGCGCTGGCAGAACAGCAGGAAGTCGTACGCCTGTTCCTTGGGGAGCACCGCCAGGTTCGCCTGGACGAAGTTCTGACCGAGGCCCGCGGTGATTCCGCTGAGCTTGCCGCGCCGGATGTCCTGCCGGATTTCCCGCGGGTGACGCGCGTCGATCGGCATAGGGGGATTCTACCTCTGTTTGGGCCGATGGCGTCGCTGCCGGTCGGACGCGGTCGCCACCTCCAGCAGAACGCCCGGCCCGAGCGCGCTACCGCTGACCGAGGCGCGCCCACACCTCCGGATTGACCAGGACGTCGGGCCGCTCGCCTCGCAGGACGCGTAGCATCTCACCCGAGACCTGCATGGCTGCCTGGCGGGTCGCCTCGCGCGTGACTCCGGCGACGTGCGAGGAGCACACGACATTCTGGAGATTCAGGATCGGATTGTCCGCGGACGTGGGCTCGTCTTCCCAGACGTCGAGCCCGGCGGCGCCGAGCTTGCCGCGCGTGAGCGCCTCGAAGAGCGCGCGCTCATCCTGGACGGGTCCGCGCGAGGTATTGATGTAGATCGCGCCCGGCTTCATGAGGCCGATGGTCTTCTCGTTGATCATGTGCCGCGTCTCGGGAGTGAGCGGGGTGTGGCAGCTGAGCACGTCGACCTGCGGCAGCAGCGCTTCGAGGCTCGCGACCGGCTCGGCGCCGCGCCGGCGGAGCTCGTCGTCGGCCACGTATTTGTCGTGGCCGAGCACGCGCATGCCGAGCGCGCCCGCGAACTTCGCGACGCGCCGGCCGACGTTGCCAACCCCGACGATCCCGAGCGTCTTCCCGCCGAGCTCGGTGTTGCCGGCGCGCGCCGTGCCCCAGTCGCCCGCGCGCGTCGCCTTGTCGACCGCGAACGTGCGCTTGACGCAGGTGAGCATCAGCATCAGCGCGTGCTCGGCGACGGCCTGCGAGTTCGACCCGGGGGCGTGCACGACCGCGACGCCGAGGCGGGTGGCGGCGGGAATGTCCACCGTGTCGAGGCCGACGCCGTGCCGGCCGACCACCTTGAGCGAGCGACACGCCGCCATCAGGCTCTCGGTGCAGCGCGGTCGCACGCGAAACAGGATCCCCTGTGCCTCGGCGGCCGCCTTGACCAGGCCGGCTTCGGTCTCGTCCTCGCACACGAGGACGCGCGCTTCTTTCTCGAGCAGCGCCTTGCCGTCGGGATGAATGGGACCGGCGAGCACGACGAGGGGACGCTCAGTGGCCATCGAGCGAATCTCCTTACTTCACTTCAGGAAGTTTATGGGACGCGCGAGTGCTGGATTCTACTACTTCCAGGCCACCACAACGAGCCGGTGGGCATCGAGCGAGAAGGGGGTGCCGTCGAGACCGCCGAAGAGCTCGACCTTGCGCCAGCGCTCCGGCCGCAGCATGTGGAGCAGCTCGTGAGCCGAGTAGAGCCGGATCTCGCTCTCGCCGATCAATTCCGGGGGGCCTTCTGCCGACTTCGCCGACGCGCGCTTGAGCCGCCACCACCGGGCGCGCCAGCGGCTCGTCGTCGGATCGAACTCGTTCTCGACGCGGATCGTCGAGCTGCCCCGCCGCATCCGCTCTTCGGGCGGCAGCGATCGCACGCACTGGTCGCGGTTGCGGGTGTCGACGACGAAGGCGCCGCCGGGCTTGAGCGCGCGCCAGAAGCGATCGAGCACCAGGCGGTCCTCGTCGTCGGAGAAGTAGCCGATCGAGCTGAAGAGATTCACCGCCAGATCGAACTCGCTCGAGAACTCCATGTCGCGAATGTCCTGGCACTCGAGCGCGAGCGAGACGTCCGCCTCGCCGGCCGCCTTGCGCGCGCGGCCGAGCTCCGTCTCGCTGAAGTCCACGCCGGTCGTGTCGCAGCCGCGGCGCGCGAACTCGACCGAGTGCCGGCCGAAGCCGCAGGGCGCGTCGAGCACGCGCGCGCCGGTCTCGAGCCCGACCACGCCGGCGATCCACTGCACGTCGCTCGCCGCATCCGTTCCGGACTCGACCGACTGCGAGATCTGGGGCCACGCTTCGCGGAAGAACCGCTCGCTCTGGAACACGAGGGGCATTATATTCCCGTTCGTGGCGACCCTGGTCACGGGTGCGTTCGGCTGCATCGGCGCGTGGGTCGTGCGCGGTCTGCTCGCGGCGGGCGAGCGTCCGGTGGCCTACGACCTGGGCGACGATCCGTGGCGCATCCGCATGATCGCCGGACCCGACGCGCCGAGCCGCATCGCGATCGTGCGCGGTGACATCACCGACCGCGAGGGCCTCGCGCGCGTCGTACGCGATCACGCGATCCGCCGCGTGATCCATCTGGCCGCATGGCAGGTGCCGCTGTGCCGGCAGGATCCGCCGCGCGGCGCCGCGATCAACGTGGTCGGGACCGCCAACGTCTTCGACGTCGTGCGCGCGGCCGCGGGGCAGATCGAGCGCGTGGTCTACGTCTCGTCGGCGGCGGTCTTCGGCGCGCCCAGCCTCTACCCGTCCGGACCCATCAAAGACGACGCGCCGGCGCACCCGGCAACGCACTACGGCGTCTACAAGGTCGCCAACGAGGAGACGGCGCGCGTGTACTGGGAGGAGCACCGGATCCCGTCGTCCGGCTTCCGCCCGCTGACCGTCTATGGGCCGGGCCGCGACTTCGGCCTCACCGCTGATCCGACGCTGGCCATGAAGGCGGCGGTCCTCGGCCGTCCGTTCCGGATTCGCTGGGGCGGCGCGACCGACCTCATCTATACCGAGGACGTCGCGCGCGCCCTGCTGGCCGCGGCCGCCGCACGGCTCGACGGCGCTCGCGTCTACAACCTGCACGGTGCCTCGGCATCGGTCGCGGACGTGGTGCGAACGATCGAAGCCGCCCGGCCGTCGGTCGCCGGCATGATCACCCGTGCCGACCAGGCGCTCCCGTTCCCGGCCGAGCTCGACGACGCGCGCTATCAGCAG
>CAYVHH010000116.1:0-7596 GCA_964450175.1 uncultured bacterium
CACGCGCTCGAGCCAGGCGACCGGCGTGGTCATCGAGAACAGCAGGTGCAGCTCGGCGTGCTCCGGAACGAGCGACTGGATGAAGAGCGTGGAGCGCTCGGGATCGAGCCCGGCGCCGAGCCAGTCGGCAAGCATCTCGACGGCGTTCGCGGCGACGTCCGACGTGTCCAGATCGTCCGTCAGCGCGTGCCAGTCGGCGACGAAATAAAAGCAGTCCAGCGTGTCCTGGAGCTTGACCCAATTGGCGAGGGCACCGAGGTAGTTACCCAGGTGCAGCTTGCCGCTCGGCCGCATTCCCGACAGCACGCGCTCTTTGGACGTCACCGTCTCGATTCTCCCTCGCGCTCCCATGCTTTCACGGACCGGATGAACACATAGTACGCGTAGAGGCACGCCAGCAGAAGACCTCGCACGCCGTCGAGACACCCGAGCTTGAGGATGTACATGGACAGGAACCGCCCCGCCGGCCGGAGGACGAAGTCGGTTGCGCGGACGCGCCGGCCTCGCTTCACCCACTCCTCCGCCGCCAGGGTCGAGTAGCGATCGGCGCGCGCGAGAAAGTCCGCGACGTCGCGGTAGCTCCGATGCACCAGCGCCCCGCGACAGCGGCCGACCGAGCCCGCGACCTCGACCGACTCGTGAACGGGGCGCTCGACGAACTTCCCGCGGCCCTTCCGGAAGAGCCGGAGCTGCCAGTCGGGCCAGAGGCCGCCGTGTCGAATCCACTGCCCGCCGAACAGGTTTCGCCGCGGCACGCGGTAGCCGTCGTCCGGGCCATCGTCGGTCAGCACGCGAAGGATCTCGTCGCGGAGCTCCGGGGACACCTGCTCGTCGGCGTCGAGCGACAGGATCCAGTCCCCGCCCGCCTCGGCCAGACCGAAGTTCTTCTGCGCGGCGAAGCCGGGCCAGGGCCGCACGATCACGCGGTCGGTGAACTCGCGCGCAATCTGCACCGTCTTGTCCTGCGACAGCGCGTCGACGACCACCACCTCGTCCGCCCAGGCCACGCTCTCGAGGCACGCGCGAAGACGCTCCTCCTCGTTCAAGGTGACCACGACGACCGAGAGGCGACGCCGCGTCACCGCGTCGGCTCCGAGGTCGACGGATCGGCGGCGGATCCGTCGAGGAGATCGGCCACCGCGCGGAACACGGGATCCACGCCGAGCGAGCGCATCGTGCGGTCCGGGCTCTGAAGCGATCGGTGTCCAAGCCCGTACGGCCCGTTCCGCTCGGCCGTCGTCGGGCCGTAGAGCCCCACGCATCGCGTCCCCAGCGCGGCGGCCAGATGCAGAGGGCCGGTGTCGGCCGCCACGACGACGCTCGCGCGACGGAGCACGGCCAGCAGCTCGTCGAGGTTCGTCGGGGGCGCCAGGGTCGCGTCGCCCCGCGCATCGGTCCCCACGATCGCCCGCGCGTCCGCGAGCTCGTTCGGTCCCCAGATGACGAGCACCGACGCGCCCGCTTCGCCGGCGAGCCGCCGAGCCAGGTCGCGAAAGCTCGCGGTGGACCACCGCTTGTCGGGTCGCCCGGCTCCCGGGTTGAGCACGACCAGGCGGTCGCGCGGCTTGAGACCGGCCCCCATCAGAAACTCGTCGATACGGGCCTCGGCGGCGCCGTTCGTGGGCAGCGTGAACTCGACCGCGCGCGCGCGCGCCCCGAGCGGCTCCACGAGCGCGAGGTAGCGGTCGACGATGTGACGCGCGGTGGGCGGCGGCGCCACCCGCCGATTGGTGAACAGGGCGTTCAGCCCCTCCCGGCAGTGTGCCGCGGTGAAGCCGATCCGCAGCGGCGCGCCGGTCGCCGCTGTGATCGCGCCGCTCTTGCCCAGTCCCTGCAGGTCAATCGCCACGTCGAAGCGCGACGCGCGAAGATGGCGCCGCAGGGCGACCAGGGCGCCGGTCGCCTCGGCGACGGCGAGCGGGCGGCGTGCGCGCCGCCAGCCGCGCGTGTCGACCGGCACGATCTCGCTCAACGCGGGATTGTCGCGCAGCACCGCGGCTTCGCGCCGCTCGACGATCCAGACCAGGCGCGCCTGCGGGAGCGCGGCGTGCAGCGCCGCGGCGACCGGCAGCGCGTGCACGACGTCGCCGATCGCGGAGAGCTTCACGAGCGCAATGTTCATCGAAACCGCTCGAGGATCTGGCCGATCAGATCGCGAGTCGAATGGTCCTTCGGGTCGCCGACGAACGCGACCTGCCCGCCGATCGAGCGCACCGTCGCCTCTTCGGGCACCGTGCCGGGGCGATAGTCGGTGCCCTTCGCGTGCACGTCGGGCCGCAGCGAGGCGATCAGCCGGTCGGCCGTGTCCTCGTCGAACACGACGACGTGGTCGACCTCGCGAAGCGCCATCAAGATCTCCGCGCGCTCGGCCGCCGGCATCAGCGGGCGCCCCCGACCCTTGAGCCGGGCCACCGCCGCGTCCGAGTTGATCCCGACGAAGAGGACGTCGCCCAGCCCGCGGGCGGCGCGCAGATAGCGGACGTGGCCGACGTGGAGGAGGTCGAAGCAGCCGTTCGCCAGCACGATGCGCTTTCGCTCGGCCCGGAGCCGATCGGCCAGCTCAACGGCCTCGTCAAGAGTCATGCAGCGCGATCGCCTGCCTGAGCTCCGACGGGAGAACCGTCGCGGTGCCGCGCTTCATGACCACGATGCCGCCCGCGATGTTCGCCAGGGTTGCCGCCTGCAGCGGGGTCGCGCCGCTCGCCAGGGCCAGGGTGAAGGTGCTGATCACCGTATCGCCGGCTCCGGTCACGTCGGCGATCTCGTCGGTGCCGTGGATCGGGATGAACGTCGTCGCGCCGTCGCGCTCGAGCAGCGCCAGGCCGCGGCTGCCGCGCGTGACGAGGAGCAGCCGCGCGTCGAGCCGTTCGAGCACCTGGCGTCCGGCCTTCTCGACCGTGCGTTCGTCATCGGCCGGCACCCCGGCCAGCTGCTCGAGCTCGGCCTCGTTGGGCGTGGCGGCGGTCACCCCGGTGAACCGTGGCATCTGGTAGCGGCTGTCCACGCTGACCACTGCGCTCGCGCGGTGCGCGATCGTCTTGACGTGCTCGAAGAGCCGCGGCGTGACGGTACCGTAGCCGTAGTCGGAGATCACGATCGCATCGATCCGCGAGCCGAGCGCGGTGAGCCGCGCGAGCAGCGCGTCCTCGGTGGTGGGCTGCGGCTCGCCGGCCGGCTCGCGATCGAGCCGCACGACCTGCTGGCGCGTCGCCTGGTAGCCGCCGGCCATGATACGCGTCTTCATCGGCGTCGTACGACCGTTCTCGGTGACGATCCCGTCGGTGGCGATGCCGGCCCCGCGGAACAGCGCCAGGAGCTCCTCGCCGGCGCCGTCCGGCCCGATCACGCCGACGGGCGTCACGCGGGCGCCGAGCGCGTGGACGTTGTTCGCGGCGTTCGCCGCGCCGCCCAGGAAGACTTGTCGCTCGGCGAAGCGCAGGATGAGCACGGGCGCTTCCCGCGAGATCCGGGCCGGTTTGCCGAACAGATACTCGTCGAGAATGAGGTCCCCGACGACGACCACGTTCCGTCCGGCGAACGCGTCGATCGCGCCGCGCAGGGCCGTCAGCGCTTCGTTCACCGCGCGAGCTCCTTGATCACCCACTCGGCTGCGCCGAGCAGGTCGTCGGCTACGTGATCGGGCTGCACGGTCAGCGCGCTGCGCCGGTATTCCCATTCGCCCAGCCCGTAGCCCGTGAGCACCAGGACCGAGCGCGCGCCGACGGCGCGGGCGGCGACGAGGTCCGAGCCCTTGTCGCCGACGAGCGTCGAGCGTCCGACGTCGAGCCCGAGGTCCGACGCGGCGCGCAGCAACAGGCCGGGTTTGGGCTTTCGACAGTCGCACACCAACCGATAGGGGGCTTCGCCTTCGGTCGGATGATGCGGGCAGACGTAGACGCCGTCCAGGTGGGCGCCCTCGTCCTTCAACTGGGACGCCAACGTCGCGTTCACTGCGGCGAGGACCTCCGGCGAGAAATAGCCGCGCGCGATGCCCGCCTGATTCGTGACGACGACGACGGCGATACCGGCCTGGTTCAGGCGGCGCACGGCCGCGCCCGACCGTGGGAGGAGCCGAAGTCGGCTCGGATGGTTGACGTACCCCACTTCCTCGGTAAGCGTCCCGTCACGATCCATGAAGACCGCGGGCCTGGGAGCCACGTGCGAAAGTCTACGTCCTGGGCCCGGATTTCTCAAGGAAAATCGCACCTTGCGCGCGTCAGCGCAGCATAGACTCGAGCAAAGCCTTCGACCTGTGCCGCGTATGTGTAGGGTTCCGCGGACCGTCGTGCCGCGTCCGTGAGCTCGGCCGCGGAGCGCTGGCGAAATCGCTCGAGCGCGGACACGATCGCGCTTGTGTCGGTTGGACTCACGACTGAGCCGTTGACGCCGTCGGAGATCACCTCGGCCCCTCCGGCGTGTGAGCTCGCCACCACCGGCAGTCCCGCGGCGAGCGCTTCCAGGTGGACGTTTCCGAACGGCTCGTATCGGCTCGGGAGCACGACGATGTCGGCTGCGGCGTACCAGCGCTCTGGATCGTCACGTGCGCCGAGCCAGACGACTCGCTCGCTGACCCCGAGCCGCAAGGCGAGATCCCGGTACGCGCTGGCGTCGCCCTTGCCGAGCACGACGAGCCGGCTGCCCCGATCGGAGAACGCCGCGAAGGCCTCGACGGCGGTCGCGAGCCCCTTGCGCGCGAAGCCGCTGCCCACGAAAAGGACGGTGAACGCGCCGGTCGGAATGCCGGCTTCGGCCCGCACGCCGCCTCGGTACAGCGCGCGATTCTTCGGGTGGAAGCGCGCGAGATCGACGCCGTTGTAGACCACCGACAGGCGGTCGGGCCCGACCCCATAGAGCGTGGCGATCTCGCGCCGTCCGGCCTCGGCGATCGCGACGATGCGCGGCGTCCGCTCGAAGACGCGCCGCTCGAGGGCCAGGACGATCCGGTGATAGAGCTTTCGCGCGCGCGGGCGCGTCTCGCTCGCGAGATACCCCTGATGGCACCCTTCGCCCGCGCGGTAGACGTCTTGATCGAGCGTTCGCTCGTGGCTCTGGATCACGTCCCAGCTCCCGCTCGCGACCGCGCGCCGGGCGCTCACCGCGAGCGCCAGGACACGCGCCGCCGCGGGGAGCGGCGGCAGGAACAAGGTGTGGAGCGTCACGCCGCGCAGCGGCCCCTGCCCGCGTGGGCTCAGCAAATGCACGTCGTGGCCGTGATCGACGAGCGCACCGACGAGACCCGCCGTCGCTCGCTCGACGCCCCCGTGAAAGACGAACGGGCGCGCGATGATCAGGAGCTTCATGTGATCATCGGCGCTGGGTCAGTTTCTCGAGCAGCGGGAACAGGATGCCGCGGGCGACGCGAAAGCTGTAGCGGGCCTCGCAGCGCTCGCGGGCGCGGCGGCCGAGCGTCGCGGCTTCGTCGGGATTGTCGAGCAGGCGCTTGATCGCGCCCGCGAGTGCTGCGACATCGCCGGGCTCGACCACGAGGCCGCAGCCCTCGAGGATCTCCGGAATCATCGAGACAGAGGTCGAGACGATGGGGCGACCGAGCGCCATGGCGTCGAACAGCTTTGCCGGTACCTGCCCGACCGTGTCCGTCGTGTCCCGCTGAGGCACGGCGACGACGTCGGCGGCCACGAGATAGCGAGGCACGTCGTCGAAGGGAATCTCGCCGATGACCCGAACGTACGAGGCCGCCGACCAGCGCGGCGCGCCGCTCCGGGCCGGATCGACACCGACGAGCGCCAGCACCACTCCCGGCCCGAGCGAGCCGACCGCCTCGACCAGATCGTCGACGCCCTTGTGGCCCCGCGGCGTCCCCAGAAACATGACGACCTTGCCGCCGCCCACTCCCAGCCGCTCGCGCGCCGCGGCGCGATCGTAGCGGGCGGGATCCCAGGCATCCGTGTCACGCACGTGGGGCAGGAACGTTCCGCCGAAGCGGCGCTCCAGGAAGCGCGACGCCACCGTGATCGCGTCCGCGCGAGAGACCAGCCGCTCGGCGAGCCAGGTCCACGGGAGCCCGTTGGGATTGGCGAAGTTGAGGGCGCGACCGAAGCGGCCCCAGAAGCCCGAGCGGGAGAAGAAGCCGACCTCCCAGTCATCGATGTCGAGCACCAGGGGGCGCTTGCGCCGGGCGCGGGCGAGCAGGCCCAGCCCGAAGCTGGTCGGACGAGGCTTGGAGGCGATGAGCACATCGCCGTCGACGAGCTCGAGCAAGTCGGGGATACGCTGCGCGAACCCGGGATAGCGACCGACTCGCACGCTACGCTGACGAATCGCCCCCTCCCGCGCAGGCATCCAGACATCGGCGCCGAAGCGAGGCCCAACGACCTCGACATCGTACCGCGTGGACAGAAGACGCGCGAGCAGGTCCGCGCGGCCCGTCGCGTTGTCCGACAGGTCGGCGGCGAGAATGGAGACCTTCACGCGAATCGGGCGGCGATGAGGCTCGCGTAGCGCGCCTCGAGCGCCGCCGCGACACGAGACCCCGAGTAGCGCGCCTCGACGAGCCGGCGCCCGCCCTCGCCGATCCGGGCCGCCAGCGCCGGCGCGCCCACGAGCCGCTCGAGTGCGGCGGCGAGCGCCGGGGCATCGCCGCCGGGCACGAGCGCGGCGTGCTCGCCGTCGATCAGCACCTCGGGCACGACGCCGACCCGCGCCGCAATCAGTGGTCGGCCCGCCGCCAGGTACTCGAAGATCACGCGCGACATCCCGTCCGAGTCGAGCGGGGTGTAGAGCACGACGTCGAGTGCCGCGAGCGCCGCCGGCAGGTCGTCCACGAAGCCCGCGAACGTGAACTGGGCGCCCAGCCCGGCGCGCTCGATCGCGTCGCGCACGCCGCGCTCCATGGGCCCGCGCCCGATGAAGACGAAATGCGGCCGCACGCCGCGGGCGGCCAGCCGCGCCGCGGCCTCGACGACGATCTCGTGGCCTTTCATGACGCGGAGTCCCGCGATCATCCCGATCAGCGGACCATCCGGACGCCCACCGAGCCGCGCATACGTTTCGGGATCCCGCGGGCGCGGATGATAGCGCTCGGTGTCGGCGCCGCCCGGCAGCGCGGCGACACGGTCCGGATCGAGGAGCCCCGCGGCGATGTACTGCCGTCGGATGGCGTCGGTCACGGTCACAACGAACGCGGTGGCTCGACGATAGAGCCATCGATTCGCCGCGTGAGGCCGCACCGACTGCGCGATGTGGCGCGTCCGCACGAGGGGCCGCGGCGTGGCGATCAGCCGATTCGCGATCGCGGCCAGCCAGTGCTCCTTGCCGCGATGCACGTGCACCACGTCCGCGTCCCGCAAGAGGGTTCGCAGCCGGCGCAGATCACCGCCGTCCGCCAGGGGCCGCGCACCGCTCGCCATCGACAGGGTCGTCACCCGCTCGACACCCTCGCGCCGCGCGCGATCGATGACCCGAGCTTCGGTTCCGGCGCGGCATCCGAGCGTGACCACGTGGCCGCGCTGCGCGAGCTCTCGCGTCATCCGCGCCGCCCAGTAGGCGTCCGACGACCATCCGCGACAGGACATCAGCTGGAGAATCCTCACCAGATGGCCTGATAGACACGCTCGACCGTCTCGACCGAGCGCTCGG
>CAYVHH010000117.1:0-4877 GCA_964450175.1 uncultured bacterium
CGACGCCGCCGGTTGGGACTCGGGACTGCTCGCGTTCGTGCTCCCGAACCGCGTGACCAACCTGGACGGGCTGGTCAACAGCCGCACCTACTTCGACCAGGTGATCCGCGGTGGTCGGCCTCTGAGCGCGTACCTCGAGGAACGCGGGATCGCGTTCGTGGCGAACTTCTCGGACGATCCTTCGCAGGACCTCGCACGCGGGTTCCAGAACCTGCCCGCCGGAAGCTATGCTCTCGAGTGGGTCGGGAAGCCGCGCTCCCTGCCGTTCTCGGGCGTCCGCAGGTGGTTCGTGCTGCGCATCACCCGCTGACCATTCGCTCCACCCTGTCTCGCCGTGGCTCAGCCTCCGTCCCAGCAGAGTTGCCCTCGAGGGCGTGGAATGGGTTCCGGGTACCATGCGACGACACCTCGCCTCCCAGCCGTGCATCCAAGCCATGCCGTGAAGAGCGTCGCGCTCGGCCTCGCCGCCGCCCTCCTGTGGGCCAGCTGCGCCTCCGCGCCTGCGAGGGCCCCGGAGATCCGTGCCGACGCCTGGCTGAATGGGCCGCCGCCGGGTGACCTGCGCGGCAGCCTAGTCCTCGTCGAGTTCTGGACCTTCGGCTGAATCAACTGCAAGAACGTCATCCCGCAGTTGCGGGGCTGGTACGAGCGGTACGAGAAGAACGGATTCACGATCGTCGGAGTACACACCCCAGAATTCTTCTGGGAGAAGCCGTACGGGAGCGTCGTGGACGCAACGAAGAAGCTCGGGGTCCGATACCCGGTCGTACAGGACAACGAGCAAGCGATCTGGAAGCGCTGGGGCATCTGGGCGTGGCCGACCACGATCCTCGTGGATCGCAAGGGCCTCGTTCGCTATCAGCACATCGGCGAGGGCGACTACGAAGAGACCGAAGCCATGATCCGGCGACTGCTGGCGGAGCGGGAGTAGCGGCCGGAGTGCTGTCGCCGTCCGCGAGATTCTCGGCGCTCGCGCTCCTGGCGATCGTGGCGCCCGCCACGATCGTCGCGGTTCTCGGCTATGTCTCGATCCGCCAGTGGGAGGCGTCGTCCGAGCTGCTCTATCGCGAGCAGGCGCGCGACATGGCGGCGATGGCCGCGGAGAAGGTCGAGATGACCTTGCGTCGAACGGAAGACGCCTTCCTCGATCAGGTCCAGACCGCCCTCCGATCGGATGCGCCGCCGGAGCGGGCGGTCGACGCCCTGCTCGCCGGCTCGCCGCTGATCCGCAGGCTCTATCTGATCGGCCCGAAGGGCGAGCTGGTCTATCCGCGCGCGTGGAGGGACGGCGATCAGGCCGTCTTCGGACCGCTCGTGTCGGAGACCGCACTGCGGCGGCTCGTGCGGGACGGCAAACGCGAGGTGATCGCGAACAACCAGGTATGCTTGGTGCTCCTCACCCGCCGGGGCGGCGAGCCGGTCGTGGCGGCCTTCGTCCGCGACACCGACACCCTGCGGCGCGAGATCCTCGAGACCACGCTCGGCACGCTCGAGTCGCCGACCATCATCGCCGTGCTCGACCCCGAGGGACGCACGGTCTACAGCCGCGCGCCGATCGGCGACGCCCAGCGCCTGCTCTCCGTCGGGTTTCGCGAAGGGCTACCCGACTGGCGGCTCGCGGTCTACCAGACTCCCGGAGGGTCGCCGCGCCAGGCGGTGCGCCGCCAGGTGATGCTCTTCACCGCCGCCCTCGGCGTGCTGGTGGCGGTCATCGTGGCCGGGATCGTCACGACTTGGCGGCTGATGCGTCGCGAGACCGAAATGGCCCGCCTCAAATCGGATTTCGTCGCCAACGTGTCCCACGACCTGAAGACCCCGCTCTCCGTGATCCGGATGTTCGGGGAGACTCTCGAGATGGGGCGCGTGACCGACGAAGGCCGTCGCCAGGAGTACTACCGGGTCATCACCCGTGAGGGTGAGCGGCTCTCGCGGCTGATCGACAACGTGCTGGATTTCTCGCGGATCGAGGGCGGGCGCCAGACGTACGACATGGTGCCGACGCCCGTCGAGCCGCTCATCCGCTCCGCGCTCGAAGCGTTCGCGTATCCGCTGGCCCAGCAGGGGTTCAAGGTCGAGGTCAGCGTGGCGCCGGACCTCCCCGACGTGACGATGGACGCCGACGCGGTGGGGCAGGCGCTGGCAAACCTCATCGACAATGCGATCAAGTACTCGGCCGACGATCGGTCGCTGATCGTCGATGCGCGGGTCGCGGACGGCCGACTCGTCATGGCGGTGACCGATCGCGGGCTCGGGATCGCGCCCGAACAGCAGGCGAAGATCTTCGAGAAGTTCTATCGGATCGGGCGCAGCGATACGCAGGGACGTCGAGGCAGCGGCGTCGGCCTGGCCCTGGTGCGGCACATCGCCGAGGCGCACGGCGGCGACGTCGCGGTCGAGAGCCAGCCGGGTGTGGGGAGCCGCTTCACCCTGCGCCTACCGCTCGGCGGGGTGTGATGGCCACGATCCTGATCGTGGACGACGAGCCCGAGATCGTGCGCGGCCTCGAGGACAATCTTCGCTTCGAGGGCTATCAGACGGCGTCGGCCGCCAACGGCGAGGCGGCGCTTGCGCTCGCCCTGAGCGGCGCGCCCGATCTCATTCTGCTCGACGTCATGATGCCGCGGATGAGCGGGTGGGACGTGTGTCGCGCGCTGCGGGAGAAGGGTGTCGACGTCCCGATCATCATGCTCACGGCGCGGGGCGAAGAGGCCGATCGTGTTCGCGGCCTCGAGCTGGGAGCCGACGACTATGTCGCCAAGCCGTTCTCGCTGCGCGAGCTCCTGGCGCGAGTTCGCGCGGTGCTGCGCCGGCCGGGGCCGCGCGAGCGATTCGAGGAGTTCGCCTTCGGCGACGTGCGCGTCCGCCCGCGCGCGCGGCAGGTGTTCAAGGCCGGTCACGAGGTCCGCCTCACGCGCAAGGAGTTCGACCTGCTCGTGTTTCTGATCGCCCATCGGGGCGAGGTGATCACGCGCGAGCGGCTGCTGGACGAGGTGTGGGGCTACGAGCGGTTCCCGACGACGCGGACGGTCGATACGCACATTCTTCGGATCCGGCGGAAGTTCGAGGCCGACGCGGACCGTCCAGTCTGGATCCTGACCCTCCACGGCCATGGCTACAAGTTCGCGGCCGTGTAACGGCCGTGCGCAGCCGCAGCGCGGCGCGGCGCCGCGCGAGGCGCGCCTGTGAAGAGCCATGCGCAGCCACAGCGTGGCGCGCACATGATGAAAAAGGAGAGCGTATGCTGATTCGACGGGCATCGCGGTTCGTCGCGAGTGAGATCACCGATCCCACGCTGTACGTGAGCCGGCGCGAGCTGATGTCCGGTGCCGCCGCGGCTCTCGTGATGGCGCCGGTTCCGAGTGGGGCGGCGCCGCCAGCGCTTCAGGCCCTGTCCGCAACCCGGAACTCGGCCCTGAGCGTCAACGACACGCCGACGAAGGCCGAGGCGGCGACCACGTACAACAATTTCTATGAATTCGGCGTCAACAAGGACGATCCCTCACGACTCGCGCACACCTTGCGCCCGCGTCCGTGGACAGTTCAGGTCGACGGGTTCGTCAACAAGCCCAAGACGTTCGACATCGACGAGCTCGTGCGGCTGTTCCCGCTCGAGGAGCGCGTCTATGCGCTCCGTTGTGTCGAAGCGTGGTCGATGGTGATCCCCTGGATAGGCTTTCCGCTCGCGTCGCTGCTCAAGCGTGTCGAGCCGAACGGGCAGGCGAAGTACGTCGAGTTCACGACCTTGCTCGACCCGAACCAGTTCCCGGGCCAGAAGCCTGGGCTCTTCGGCGCGTCGCTCGACTGGCCCTACGTCGAGGGGCTGCGGCTGGACGAGGCGATGCACCCGCTGACGCTCCTGACGGTCGGGATGTACGGCAAGGTGCTTCCGAATCAGAACGGCGCGCCGGTGCGTGTGGTGGTGCCCTGGAAGTACGGTTTCAAGAGCGCCAAGTCGATCGTGCGGATCCGGCTGGTGAGCGAGCAGCCCAAGACCGCCTGGGAAAAGGCCGCGCCGCAAGAATACGGCTTCTACTCCAACGTCAATCCCGCGGTCAGCCATCCGCGCTGGAGCCAGGCGGACGAGCGGCGCATCGGCGAGTTTCGCCGCCGTCCCACACTTCCGTTCAACGGATACGCCGAGCAGGTGGCGTCGCTCTACACCGGGATGGACCTCAAGAAGAACTACTGAGCGCCGTGACGCGTCCGGCGCGAATCGCGCTCAAGGTCGCGGTGTGGAGTATCTGCCTGGCGCCGCTCACGCTCCTGGCCTATCGAGCCTGGAGCGACGAGCTCGGCGCCAACCCCATCAGCTTCATCACCAACACGCTCGGCGACTGGACGCTGCGGATCCTGCTCGCATCGCTCGCGATGACGCCGCTCCGCATTCTGTTCGGCCTCTCGTGGCCGATCACGCTCCGTCGGCTGCTCGGGCTCTTCGCGTTCACGTACGTGTGCCTGCACTTCGCGGTGTGGAGCGTGCTCGACTTCTTCTTCGACTGGCCGCGGATGTGGGCCGACATCGTGAAGCGCCCGTACATCACGATGGGCATGCTCGCGCTGCTCTCGCTGATCCCGCTCGCCGTGACGTCGACCACCGGGATGATCCGGCGCCTCGGCGCGCGGAACTGGACGCGCCTGCATCGTCTCGCCTACGTCGCGGCGGTGTGCGCGGTCCTGCACTATCTGTGGCTGGCGAAGGTCGGCGTGAAAGATCCGTACTGGTACGCGGCCGCGCTCGTCCTGCTGCTCGGTGTCCGCGGATGGGAATGGGGACGGCGGGCGATGCGCCGGCGCCGTGACCGCGCCGGAGCGCCGTCTCCAGGAGTGCGTCCACGAGCCGAAAACCCGCTTTCGCGAGCGGCGCCGCCGCCGTAGTA
>CAYVHH010000118.1:0-7202 GCA_964450175.1 uncultured bacterium
GCCCCGGCGCCGACCTCCACCCGCTCCCACAGGATCGCGCCCTCGACGCGCGCGGCGGCGCCGTCGCGCGCCCCGTCACCGACCACGCTCCCGGGCCCGACACGGCTGCGCGGGCCCAGGACGACGCCCGCGCCGACCACCGAGGGCGCGACGATCCGGGCGGTTGGATCGACGGTCCCGCCGCCGTCGAGCCAGACCCCGTCGCGGCGCTGTCCGGGCGGCGCCAGCGGCATCGCCGCGCGCCCCTGGAGCAGGTCGATCTGGGCGGCCCGGTACGCGGCCGGGTTGCCGATGTCGCGCCAGTACGCGGTCGGGCACCAGCCGTAGCAGGGCACGCCGTCCGCGATCAGGGCGGGAAAGAACTCACGCTCGATCGAGCTCATGCGGTCGCGCGGGATCCGCCCGAGCAGCTCCGCGTCGATCAAATAGATGCCGGCGTTGATCGTGTTGGTCGTGATCTCTTCGTCGGCGGTCGGCTTCTCGCGGAACGCCCGGAGGCGCCCGTCGGCCTCGGTCTCGACGAGCCCGTACTGCCGGGGATCCGGCACCGGCTGCAGATAGATCGTCGTGCGCGAGCCTCGCCTCTCGTGCAGCTGCCGCATCTCCGTCAAGTTGGGGTCGGTGAGGATGTCGCCGTTCAGGACGAAGAGCGTCCCCGAGACCAGGTCGGCGGCATTGCGAACGCCCCCGCCGGTCCCGAGCGGCTCGTCCTCGACGACGTAGCGGAGCCTGACGCCGAGATTCTCGGCGTCGCCGAGCGCCGCGCGCACGTCGTCGACCCGGTAGGAGCACGCCAGGACGACGTCGGTCACGCCGTGGGCCCGCAAGAGCGCGAGCTGGTACGCGAGAAAGGGGCGATTCAGGAGGGGGACGACGGGCTTCGCACGCGCCAGGGTCAGGGGACGCAGCCGCGTGCCCTGGCCGCCGGCCAGAATGACCGCTTGCAGCGAATCGCGGCCGGCCACTACCTGGCGGGCGACCAGGGCTCGGCTTCGCTGATGAGCATCACCGGGATCCCGTCGCGAATCGGGTACGCCTTGCGGCAGGCGGGGCAGATGATGCGTGTCTCCTCGAAGAGGAGGTCGCCCTTGCACGCCGGACAGGCGAGGATCGCTTTCAGCTCTTCGTCGATCATGTCTTCAGCTCCTTCCGGAACCACGCGACAGTCTGGTTAAGGCCTTCGTCGAGCGGTGTCGTCGCGCTCCAGTCGAGCAGCGACTTGGCCCGAGTGGCGTCGAGGAGGCTCCGGCGCTGCTCGCCGGGCCTGGCGGGGGCGTGCGCCGCGTCGCGGTGCGCGTCCGTGAGCCGTGCCAGCCGCCGGTAGAGCTCGTTGACGCTCGTCTCGGCGCCGGTGCCGATGTTCGCGATGCCGGTCGCCTCCGGCGAGGCCACCGCGCGGGCGACCGCGTCGGCCACGTCGCCGACGTAGACGTAGTCGCGCGTCTGCTCGCCGTCGCCGTTCACGACGCAGGTCGCGCCCGACAGCAATCGCGACGTGAAGATCGCGATGACGCCGGCCTCGCCCGCGGGATCCTGGCGCGGGCCATACACGTTCGCCAGGCGCAAGGTGAGACCGCGGGCGCCGGTCAGCCCGGCCCAGACCTCGAGGTAGCGCTCGGCGGTGACCTTCGACACGCCGTAGGGCGACGCGGGCCGCAGCGGGTGGTCCTCCGGAGTCGGCAGGACGTCCGTGTCGCCGTAGCCGGCGCCGCCGGTCGAGATGTAGACCGCCCGCGGCACGCCGGCACGCCGGCACGACTCCAGGAGCGCGATCGTGCCCAGCACATTGACGCTCGCGTCGAAGCCGGGATCGGCGACGGAGCGCGAGACCGCGGCCTGCGCCGCGACATGGACGACCACGGCCGGCTGGGCCGCGGCGAGCACCGCGTCGAGCCGCGCGTCGCGCAGATCGCACACGTGAAGGCGCGCCGCTGCCGGCACCCGCTCCCGCCGGCCGGTGGCCAGGTTGTCGACCACGTCCACCTTGTGAGACGCGGCCAGCAGACGATCCACGACGTGCGAGCCGACGAAGCCGGCGCCACCCGTGACGAGCACTCTCACGAGCGGAGCTTCTCCTGGAACCAGTCGACGGTCAGCCGCAGCCCCTCTTCGGTGTCCACGCGCGGCTCCCACTTGAGCAGCGCGCGGGCGCGGCCGATGTCGGGCTGCCGGACCTTGGGGTCGTCGACCGGCAGCGGGCGAAACACGATCTCGCTGCGCGAGCCGGTGAGCCGGATGATGCGCTTGGCGAGATCCAGAAGCGTCATCTCGTGCGGGTTGCCGATGTTGACCGGGTCGTTGACGGACGCTTGCATCAAGAGCCAGAGCCCCTCGACGAGATCGCTGATGTACTGGAACGAGCGCGTCTGGGAGCCGTCGCCGAACACCGTGATGGGGGCCCCGGTCAGCGCCTGGTTCAGGAACGCCGGGATCGCGCGCCCGTCGTGCAGGCGCATGCGCGGACCGAACGTGTTGAAGATTCGCACGATGCGCGTATCGACCCGGTGCGTGCGGTGGTAGGCCATCGTGATCGCCTCGGCGAAGCGCTTGGCCTCATCGTACACGCCCCGCGGGCCGACCGGGTTGACGTGGCCCCAGTAGTCCTCGCGCTGCGGATGCACGAGCGGATCGCCGTAGACCTCGGAGGTCGAGGCCAGCAGAAAGCGCGCGCCCTTCGCCTTGGCCACGCCGAGGGCGTTGTGGGTGCCGAGCGCGCCGACCTTCAGGGTCTGGATCGGCAGATCGAGGTAGTCGCGGGGGGACGCGGGGCTCGCGAAGTGGAGCACCCAGTCGAGCTGTCCGTCGAGGCGGATGTACTCGGTGACGTCGTGTTCCACCAGGGTGAAGCCGCGCCGTGACTCGACGCCGGCCAGATTGTCGCGCGAGCCGGTGACGAAGTCGTCCATGCACACGACGTCCCAGCCCTTGCCGAGGAAGAATTCACAGAGGTGCGAGCCGATGAAACCCGCTCCGCCCGTGACGAGCACCCGCATCGCGGCTCCTACGGTCGGCGGACGGGCGGGCGACCGATGGAGTGGTACTCGAAACCGAGGCGCCGCATGCGCTCGGCTTCCCAGAGATTCCGCCCGTCGAACACGACGGGCCGCCGCATCACGGCGCGCAACCGTTCGAGGTTCAGGAACTTGAACTCGTTCCACTCTGTGATGAGCGCGACGCCGTCGGCGCCGGTCGCGGCCGCGTACGGCGAGTCCGCGTACTCGACCACCGTCGGCAGCATCTTCTGCGCATGCGTCATCGCGACCGGATCGTAGGCGCAGACCGTGGCGCCTTGCTCGATCAGCCGCGTGACGACCTCGATCGACTTCGCCTCGCGCATGTCGTCGGTGTTGGGCTTGAACGCCAGCCCCAGGACCGCGATCCGGCGTGTGTGCAGCGGGGCCAGGGCCCGCTCGATGATCGACACGAAGTGCGCGGCCCGCCCGGTGTTGACGTCGACGACCGCGCGCAGGATGTCGAAACGGTAGCCGAGCGCCGCCGCGGTGTGCACGAGCGAGTCGGTGTCCTTCGGGAAGCAGCTGCCGCCGTAGCCGAGCCCGGCCTGCAGGAAGGCGGCGCCGATGCGCGGGTCGAGCCCCATGCCCTTCATGACCTGCGTGACGTCGGCGCCCCCGAGCTCGCAGATGTTCGCGATGGCGTTGATGAACGAGATCTTCGTCGCCAGAAACGCGTTCGAGGCGTACTTGATCATCTCGGCCGACGGCACGTCGGTGATGATCATCGGGCGCTCGAGCGGCGCGTAGAGCTCCAGCAAGGTCATCGCCACTTGCTGCGTCGGGGCGCCGATCACGATCCGATCGGGACGGAGCGTGTCCTCGATCGCCGAGCCCTCCCGCAGGAACTCCGGGTTCGACACGACGTCGAAGGAGATCGGCTGCGGCTGGCTGCGCTCGATGACCTCGCGGACGAACTCGCCGGTGCCCACCGGGACGGTCGACTTGTTGACCACGACCAGATAGCGGTCCATCGACCGTCCGATCTCGCGCGCGACCGCTTCGACGGCGCTGAGATCGGTCTGGCCGTCGACCTTCGGCGGCGTGCCGACCGCGATGAAGACGATGACGGACCGGCGTACGGCGGAGGCGATGTCGGTCGTGAAGGACAGGCGGCCGTCCTCGACGTTGCGGGCCACCATCTCTTCGAGACCGGGCTCGTAGATCGGCATGTGGCCCGCCTGGAGCGCGGCGACCTTGTCCTCGAGATTGTCGACACAGACGACTTCGTTCCCGAGGTCGGCGAAGACGGCGCCGGTGACGAGTCCGACGTAGCCGGCGCCGACGACGCAGATATTCATGAGGTTTTCATGATAGCAGACGTCATGGCCGCCTTCCTTCAATGGCCGCGGCCACTTCGTCATCTTCGGCGGCGACCCAGCGGAAGAACACCACCGTGAAGGCGACGAGCGGAATCAGGCCGGCCGGCACCCACATGATCAGGCCACCCAGTCGCTGGTCGGCGAGCGCCGTGAGCCCGAAGAGCCGGGGCGCGGCCGCGTAGAAGGGATACAGCGTGTCCTCGGCGCCGGTGATCATCGCGGCGACGACGGTCATCGGGATCCCGAGCGCGAACAGGTACAGGATCTGCGCACCGTAATGGAGGCGCGGCAGCCGGGCCGAGGGCGACAGGACGGGCCACCAGGCGAGCGTCGCGGTCGCGATCAAGACCAGATGCTCGACCACGTGCAGCCGGTGGTGCTCGAGCGCGGCGCCGTACGGGCCGGGGAGGTGCCAGCCGATCAGCGCGACGGTGTAGATCGTCAGCGCCGGCACCGGACGCGTCACGGCGCGGAGCACGTCGCCGAGCCGGCGTCGGCGACGCAGGCGCTCGACGATCACGTCGGCCACCCACCCGGGCGTGCCGGCGAGCAGCAGCGGAGGGACCACGAGAGTCAACGCCAGGTGCTGCACCATGTGGGCGCTGAAGAGGTAGGAGTCGCTCAAGTCGTGCAGGGGACCGTTCAGCGCGACGAGCAGGACGAGCAGCGATGCCATGAACAGCCCGGGCCGGCCGAGCGCGGCGCGCGGACCTCGCGCCCACGCGATCGCGTAGGCGAGCGCCAGCAGACCGACGCCGAGCACGACCTCGGCGTGGATCTCGCCGGAGGTCCACGCGAACGGCGGGGGCGCGCCCATCAGCGGCCGAACACCAGAAAGGCGCCGGTCAAGGTCATGAGCGCCACCGCCAGCCCGGACGCCAGGAGCAGGGGCCCGACGAACAGGACCGTGGGCACGCGCGATTCGTACCGGAGATGCATGAAGAAGAGCGCCACGAGCGCGAACTTGGCCGCCGACATGGCCAGCAAGAGCGGCACGACGATCGGCGCGAGCCGTCGGACGTAGATCACGCCGACCTCGAGCGCCGTCACGACGGTCAAGATCAGCGCCACCCTGACGTAGGTTCCGACCGTCGGATGCTCGCCGCTTCGGGGCTCGTCGCTCACGACTCTTCCCTCCGTCACGGGATGAGATACACGAGGGTGAAGATCGCGATCCACACCACGTCTACGAAGTGCCAGTAGAGGCCGGCGATCTCGACCTTGACGGCGTCGGCGGCGCCGAGTCGCCCGCGGAGCGCGAGCACCCACAGCGAGAGCAGCCAGAGCACCCCGATCGCGACGTGCGTGCCGTGGAGTCCGGTGAGCACGAAGAACGTCGAGCCGAACAGGTTCTGCTGGAGCGTGAAGCCCTTGTGCACGAACTCCGTGAACTCGTAGGCCTGGAAGCCGAGAAAGATCAGGCCGAAGAACGCGGTCCCGAAGAGCCAGAGCCTCGCCTGCCGCCGATCGCCGCGCTGGACGCCGGCGAGCGCCAGCACCATGAGCAAGCTCGACATCAAGAGGTCGAAGGTCGAGACCGACGTGACGGGAATGTTGAGGATCTCGTGCGGCGCCGGCCCCACGACGCTCCGGCCCTTGTACGCGAGATAGGTCGCGACGAGCGTGCCGAAGAAGAAGCACTCGGAGCCGAGGAAGACCCACATGGCCATCTTGCGGTGATCGAGCGCCAGCACGCCGGTCTGGTCCGCATGCTCCGGTGTCCGGTGATGCTCGAGGACGAGGCGGAAGATCGCCCAGATCGCCCAGAGAATTCCGACCACGACGAGCCCGACGTGCGTGAGGGCGCCGACCGCCGCGACCAGCATTCCGAGCGCGACCAGCACGGGCCAGTGCGACGGCGCGGGCAGGTGAACCGTGCCGTGCGCTCCGCCGCCTCCTGCGGACGCGCCGGCGGGGCCGCGGCGGGGGCCGTATTTTTCCCGCCAGAACGAATCGCGACCGTAGATCGGCGGGATCGCGTCGAAGTCGTGCGCCGGCGGCGGCGACGAGGTCCGCCACTCGAGCGTGCGCCCATCCCAGGGATCCGCGGGTGCCGGCGCCCCATGGCGGAGGCTGCGCCAGGCGTTGATCATGAAGACGAGCACGGCCAGCGCGATGCCGAAGGCGCCGATCGTCGAGGCGAAGTTGGCGGCGGTCCAGCCCGCGTCGGGACGGTACGTGTAGATGCGGCGCGGCATGCCGAGCGCGCCGAGATAGTGCTGCGGAAAGAACGCGAGGTTGAAGCCCGCGAACATCACCCAGAAGTTCAGCCGGCCGAGCCCCTCGCCGAGCAGCCGCCCCGTCATCTTCGGCCACCAGTAGTAGATGCCCGCGAAGAGCCCGAAGAGACTGCCGCCGATGAGCACGTAGTGCAGGTGCGCGACGACGAAGTAGCTGTCGGTCTGCTGCAGGTCGACGGGGGGCGAGGCGTGCATGACGCCCGAGAGGCCGCCGATCGTGAAGAGCCCCACCAGTCCGACCGCGAAATGGAGCGCGCTCGTCGGACGGATCGAGCCGCCCCAGAGCGTGGCGAGCCAGTTGAAGATCTTCACGCCGGTCGGAATCGCGATCAGCATCGTCGCGATCGAGAACGCCGCGTCGGCGACCGGCCCCATGCCGGCCGCGAACATGTGATGGCTCCAGACGCCGAAGCCGAAGAACCCGATGAGCACGCCGGAATAGATGACGACGGGGGCGCCGAAGAGCGGCTTTCGCGCGAAGGTCGGCAGCACCTCGGAGACGATCCCGAACGCCGGCAGGATCAGGATGTACACCTCGGGATGGCCGAAGATCCAGAACAGATGCTGCCAGAGAATCGGCGTGGCGCCGGCCGAGACCCGGTAGAAGTGCGTGTCGAAAAAGCGGTCGG
>CAYVHH010000119.1:0-4775 GCA_964450175.1 uncultured bacterium
CAGGCTGATGGCGAGAATCTCGGCGGCGCGGGTCTTGTTGCCTCCCGTCTGCTTCAGGGTCCGCAGAATCAGCTCCTTCTCGGCGTCCTCGACGGTGGTGCCGATCGGGAGGACCAGGTCGGCGTCGGTCGCTGCCACGACCGGCTCGGTCGGCGTGCCCAGGAGCGGCAGGTGCTCGGGCCGGACGAGGTCGCCCGAGCAGACGATGACCGCGCGCTCGATCACGTTGCGCAGCTCGCGAACGTTGCCCGGCCACCGATGGCGCCGGAGGATGTCGAGCGCGCTCTCGTCCACGCCCCGGACGTTGCGGCCATGACGATCGTTGAATTCCTCGACGAACGCCTGGGCCAGGTCCGAAAGGTCTTCCAGCCGGTCGCGCAGCGGCGGCAGCGCGATCGCGAAGACGTTCAGCCGATAGTAGAGATCCTCGCGCAGGGTGCCGTCCTGCAGCGCCTTGACCGGCTCCTTGTTGGTCGCCGCGACCACGCGGACATTGACGCGGATCTCGGCCTTGGCGCCGAGCCGACGGAACTGTCCCTCCTGCAGCACGCGAAGGAACTTCGCCTGAGTGCCCGGCTGCATCTCGGCGACTTCGTCGAGGAAGAGCGTCCCGCCGTCGGCGAGCTCGAAGCAGCCCTGCCGCCGCTCCACGGCGCCGGTGAACGAGCCGCGCTCGTGCCCGAAGATCTCGCTCTCCAGCAATGTCTCAGGGATCGCCGCGCAATTCACCGCGACGCAAGGCCCCCGGCGGCGCGGCGAAAGCACGTGAACCGTGCGGGCGACCAGCTCTTTGCCGGTGCCGCTCTCGCCGGCGATGAACAGCGTCGCGTCCGTGGGCGCGGATACTTCGACCTGCCGCATCACTTCCATCATGCCGCGTGAGCTGCCGAGCAGACGCCCGAACGCGCCGCGCTGGCGGAGCTGGCGCCGCAGCAGCTGGACTTCGCGCGCGGTCTCGGAACGCTCCAGCGCCCGATCGAGCAAGAGCTGCAGGCGCGTGGGATCGACCGGCTTGGTGAGGTAGTCGTAGGCGCCGTCCTTGATCGCCTGCACGGCGGTCTCGATGCTGCCCTGGCCGGTCAGGAACACGACCGCGGTCGTCGGGAAGTCGCGCTTGAGCCGAGTGAGCAACTCGAGCCCGTCGATCCCGGGCATGACCAGGTCGGCGATGACGAGATCAGGCACCCGTACCGCCGCGCGCTCCAGAGCTTCCTGCCCGTCGCCGGCCGCGGATACATCGTAGCCCCACACGGTCAAGAGCTCTTGCAGGCCCTTGCGCGATGCGGGCTCGTCGTCGACGACCAGGATTCGATGATCCTTCATCCGATCCGCATGCCCAAAACGCTCCGTCGAGACGGCAGCGCCCGTCGCCTCGGGGGCGCTCGAGGCGCTCGAGTCGGGCCGCGAGCCACCCGGCGGGGTGGCGTTCGAGGCCTCAGTGTACTCCAGCGGAGTCTTGCTCATGATGTCGCAACGCCCGCGCGCGCCCGCCGGGTCCGGACGAACTGTACGTGCGGGTCTTGCCACGACGGGATCGCCCATTCGAGTCGCGCCTGAAGCTCCAGGTGATGGCCACAGGGACCGAGCGTGATCGACATCATCTCGCCCGGATCCTCCCGCCAGTCTTCCACCCACCGCAGCGCGTGACAGCGTGCGCACATCATGGTCTTTGTCGGGTTCATTGGTCCCTCGTGTTGTCCGGAGCCTCGTCATCGTCGTCCTCGTCCGTCGCGACCGTCGCCAGGACCACGACATCGTGGAGCACCTGGATCCCGTCCACCCGAATTCGCGCGAAGCCCATCGCCACGGCCCCGCGCAGAGAGGTATCGAACGCTTCCTTCACGGCCCGCTTGATCGCTGGATCGGAGCGATCGGTCAGGTTCACCACCGTCTGCATGCGGACGACACGAGCCCAGGCGGGTGAGGCGATGCCCATCCCCATCACCAACACCGCCACGAGCCCTGCAAGTGTGCGCACGGCCGGCCTCCCCGATGAACCAGTCTGCTGCTACGCGTCGTCCGGGTGAGCATCGCCCGTGCCAGAGATCGAGCAAGCTCGATCAACTAGCTGATTCTGTTTTGCTTTACCTCGATGGAGACCGGCGGACTGAGCAGTTTTGGCGCAGCCTCGAGCAAGAAATGCCTTGTAAGATTTACACGAACGTCGGGGACACGTCAGACTCTCAACAGCGTTACCGATCGCCTTGCGGCGCGCTTTCCTTGGGTTCGCGCGAGCGTCGGAACCACTCCGTCAGGCGGTTCCAGCCGTTCACGACGTGATCGATGACACCGCGATGCTCGTCGCACATGGGTGGCTCGGTGCCGACGAGGAATGCTTCACGAGCGACCACGGGACAGGCGCGGACGGCCCGCTTGCCGTTCGTGACGTCGATGTCCGCGAACGCGATGCCCGTGGGCATCTCGAAATCCGACTGCGGATAGGCATCGACCGCCTGCTTCATGAAGTCCACCCAGATCGGCAGTGCCGCGCGCGCGCCGCTCATGCCATGCGGCTCGCCGCCGTCGAAGCCCACCCAGACCAGCGCCAGGAGCCGCGGCGTGTAGCCGACGAACCACGCGTCGCGGCCGTCGTTGGTGGTGCCGGTCTTTCCGGCGACGACGTCAGGCAGCCCGCTCGAGCGCACCGCGCTACCGGTCCCGGCCGTCACGACGCCCTTGAGAAGCGACGTCACGAGCCAGGCTTCGGCCGCCGAGACCACGCGCGCGGGCTCGTCTGCGCTCGCCGGCTTGACCTCGTCGTCGCCGAACTGGACGGTGTGGATGCCGGAGATCGCGGCCGGCCGGATTCCCCCGTTCGCGAGGGGAAGGTAGGCGCGCGCCAGCTCGAGCGGCGTGACCTCGAAGGCGCCGAGGGCCATCGCCGGAACGGGCCCGAGCGGGCTCTGGATCCCGAGGGCTCGCGCCAGGTCAATCACGGTCGGCAGTCCGACGGTCTGGGCGATCCGTACGGTGGCCGAGTTCAGCGACTGCTCGAGGGCCTGCCGCACCGTCACGATTCCTTCGTACCGGTCGTCGGCATTTCGAGGGCTCCAGGGTTGTCCGTTGGATTCCAGCGTGAGCGGCAGGTCCTCCACGCGGGAGGCAGCCGTGAAGAACGGCGCACCGTCGCCGGCACGGAGCGCGGCGAGATAGACGATCGGCTTGAACGCCGACCCGGGCTGGCGGCGCGCCGAGGTGACGCGGTTGAACTGGCTCGCGAGATAGTCCCGGCCACCGACCAGCGCGCGAATCTCGCCGGTCGCCGGCTCGACCACGAGCACGGCGACCTGCAGGCGCCGGCCGGGTTCCCGACGGTCTCCGTGCGGCAGGCTCGACTCGAGCCGATCTAGGCCGCGCACCGCGGCGGCTTCGGCGAATCGTTGGAGGGTGAGGTCGAGCGTGGTGACGATGCGAACTCCGCGCACGCGCGAGACGCCGGCATCGAAGCGCTGCTCGAGCTCCTGGCGGACGTAGTCGACGAAGTACGGCGCCGACTGGCCCGGATTCACCAGCGAGCGCACCTGCACCGGCGCGCGGCGCGCGCGCTCGTATTCGTCCGGCGTGATCATCTTCAGATCGCGCATCTGGCCGAGCACGGTGTTGCGGTGCTCGCGCGCGCGGTCCGGGTCGACCGCCGGTGAATAGATGTTGGGGCCGCGGATGATCGCGGCAATCAGGGCCGCCTCCGGCGTCGTCAGCTGGTGAACCTCTTTGCCGAAGTACGCGCGCGACGCCGCTCCGACGCCGCGGATCGCGAGGGGCCCGCGCTGCCCCAGATAGATCTCGTTCAGATAGGCTTCGAGGATCCGCTCCTTCGAATAGCGCGACTCGATCAGGGCCGCCAGCCACGCTTCGCGCAGCTTGCGAAAGAACGTGCGCTGCGGGCTGAGGAGCCGCACCTTCACGAGCTGCTGCGTGATCGTGCTGCCGCCTTCCTTCACCCGGCCGGCCCGGAGATTGGTCCACGCGGCCCGGACCAGCGCGCGAAGATCGACGCCGCCGTGGGCGAAGAATCGGTGGTCCTCGGCCGCGAGCACGGCGTCGATCAGGACCTTCGGCGTCTCGTCGAGCCGGATCGGCTTGTGGTCTTCACCCGGCCGGTCCGTCGCGCTCGAGAGCACCTCGGGCTCGAGCGCGACCACCCCCGCGTCCTGGCCGGCACGCGTGACCTTGATGATCCGCTCGTCGGCGATCTGCAGACGGACGAGCCGAGCCGGACCGGCGCCGGTTTCGTCGCCACCCCGAAGATAGATGTCCCACCCCTCGGAGGAGCGACGGAAGAGACCGGGCGAGGGAGGAATCGAGCGCGTCTCCTTGTAGCCGAGGCGCGCGAGCGTGGCCGCCAGCCCGACTCGCTGGACGTGCACTCCGGGCGCCAGCGATTGACCGGAGGCGTAGATGAACGTCGCCCGACGGGCGTCGGCGCGCTCGAACTTGTGGAGCTCGATCGCCGAGTAGACAAACGGAGCGACGGCCACGGCGGCGATCGCCGCGACCAGCACCCATCGTCGCCAGCGGCGGAATTGCCCGGTCAATTTCACCTCGAGTCTATCAAGCCATCTCGACTTGCTACGACCGCTGCGAGCGGAGCACCGGATGTGCCAGAGCTCATAGAGCCCGCTCGAGGAACTCGCGAGCCGATCCCACCGTCAGATCGGTGACACCCTGTCGAGTCGGCTAGGAAGAACGGCGTGGAACGAGCGGATCGGGCCGGCCGAGCGCCGCGGTCGAAGAGGTCGAGGCAAAGCCCGTCGCGTA
Organism: uncultured bacterium; assembly: GCA_964450175.1. Lineage (GTDB taxonomy): Bacteria > Methylomirabilota > Methylomirabilia > Rokubacteriales > CSP1-6 > AR31. Next base: position 4,759 of record CAYVHH010000119.1, read on the forward strand.
AAGACGCAATTCTACAG
>CAYVHH010000120.1:0-14694 GCA_964450175.1 uncultured bacterium
CCGATGGTATTCTTGGAGCTGGTCGATCGCGCCGAGGCTCCGACGGACAAGGACAAGAAGACCGAGAAGAAGGAGCGGGCGCCCAAGGGTGAGGCCGGGTCCACCGGCCGCCGCAAGCGGAAGGACAAGGCGGCCGCCGCCTCCGCGTAACTCGCGTCAGCGCCCTCGACGAAGCCGATGTCGGGTCGCGCGTCCGTCCCAGGCCCGCGTGGTCATCCGCTCCTGGGGGTCTTCCCCAGAGCGCGCCGGGACCCGCTCGCGTTCTTTCTCGCCGCGGCCCGCACCTATGGTGACGTGGTCGCTCTGCCGCTCGGTGTCCGGCGGCTCTACCTGCTCAGCCATCCGGATCACATCAAGTTCGTGCTGCAGGAACGCGACCGCCTCTTCCACAAGAGCGCCGCGGCCCGGCGCATCAAGCCGCTCTTCGGCGAAAGTCTCACGACGGTCGACGGCGATGATTGGCAGCGGCGCCGCCGTCTGGTGCGGCCGGCCTTCACGCCCCAGCGCATCGAGGCGTTCGTGCCGGTGATCGTTCGCGCCACGGACGCGATGCTGGAGCGCTGGCGTGACCTGGCCGAACAGCGGCGACCGTTCGACGTCTTCGGCGAAATGACCGAGCTGACTCGGGCGATCATCATCCAGACGCTCTTCGGCGACGTGCCGGGCGAGGAGGTCCGTACGGTCGGGGAGGCGACCACGATCGTGACGGAGTGCGTGAACCGTCGCCTGTGGAGTCCTCTCGGTTGGCTGCCCTGGCTTCCGACATCGCGCCGGGCCCGCGACGGCAACGCGCTGAAGGCGCTGGACGCGTTCATGTCGCGCCGGATCGACGAGGCGCGACGCCGCGGCGCCGGACCCGATCTGCTCTCGGTGCTGCTGGCCGTTCGCGATGCTGAAATGGGCGAGAGCGACGACGCCTCGCTCCGCGACGAGCTGAAGGCGCTCTTTGTCGCCGGGCACTCCACGACCGCGAGCGGGCTCGCCTGGGTCTGGTACCTGCTTTCGCGGAACGCCGCCGCCCGGCGCCGGCTCCGGCACGAGGTCCGCACCGTGCTCGAGACGCGCCGGCCGACCGTCGACGATCTGTCGAATCTGCCGTACACCCGCATGGTGATCGATGAGACGCTCCGGCTCTACCCGCCCACGTGGGTGACGGCCCGGACGACGACCGACGCCGTCGCCGTCGGTGCCCATCACATTCCCGCGAACGCCACCGTGCTGCTGAGCCCCTACGTCACACACCGGCACCCGCGCTTCTGGGAAGAGCCCGAGCGCTTCGAGCCGGAGCGCTTCGCGCCCGGACACTCGGCGCGCCCGCGCTATGCGTACTTTCCGTTCGGCGGCGGGCCCCGGGCCTGTATCGGCAGCGCATTCGCCCTGATGGAGATGCAGGTCATCGTCGCAATGGTCGCCCGGCGCTTCGAGGTCACCCTCGCGCCTGGATGGCAGGTCGAGCCAGATCCCGGCACCGTGCTCACGCCACGTCTCGGCGTCGGGATCGTGCTGGCGTCGGTCGGGACCGGAGCCTGAGGCGACCGACGCTCAGAGCGCCGCGGTCAAGCGCGCGAGCTCCGGATAGTCCGATCGTGCGTCGGCGGCGTCCTCTTTGAGGAGCCGGAGCGCCTCGGGCACGTGCTTCAAGAAGTACGTCTTGCCCTTCACCGCGGCGAGAAAGCCGTACGCGCCCAGTGCCTGCATGTGTCGCTGGAGCCGGCACGCGACCAGGCTGTCGTGAAAAGCCTGCTCGTCGAACGTCGTGGCGCGGTCATCCTTCATCTCGTCCAGGTAGTAGGCGAGGAGCCGCTCGCGCATCCCGTCGTCCAGCCGATAGTACGGGTCCCAGAGCACCGACGCGATGTCGTACGCAGGCGGCGCCAGCCGCGCCCCCTGATAGTCGATGATCCGAGGGCCGCCGGCGTGAACCATGATGTTCTGACACTGGAAATCGCGATGGATGACGACCTTCGGCCTGGCGAAGACGGATTGAGCGAGGCGATGCAGCGCCGCGTCGACCGCCGGGCGATTGTCGATCGGAAGCTTGCGGAGTCCGGTGACGAAGCGATCGAGGAAGTACGTCGTCTCCCAGCGGAAGTAGTCGTAGTCGAAGATCCGCGCTTCCAGGAGCGGGCACTCGCTGACGTGCGCCGTGGCCGTCGTGTGCAAGGTCACGAGGCTCCGGAGCACGTCGCGGTACATGCTCTCCACGCTCTCGTGGTCGCGCGGAAGCTTCAGATACGCATACAGCGACGTGTCGCCGAGATCCTCGAACAGCGCGCGCTTGTTCGCGCTGTCCTCCGTGAGGAGCGCGGGCACCGGGACCGTGTGGCGAGCGAAGAAGCGCGTGTACGCCAGATGCCGCTCGAAGTCGGGGTCCTCCGGCCGGCACTCCATCAGGATCGCCGTCCAGTTGTCGTGGCGCACGCGGTAGTACCGACGGTCGGACCCGCCGAGCCCGACGAGAATCGCATCGGACCACGCGGCCGCCGCCGGCGTCGGGCCGCGTCCGACGCTCGGCCGCATCCGGAAGTGCCGCGCAAACAGCGGATCGCTCAGCGACACCCGCTTCTTGTCGGCGGCGTGGACCGACGGCTGCATGTCGGCCTCGGCGAGGCAGATCTCGTAGTCGGGTCCGACGATCGAGTTCTCGTGGTCGCCGGCCGCGTCGGCGCCCGGCATCAGGATGCAGTTCCTGATCCGCGCGCCGTCGCGGATCTGGCTGCCGGACTCGAGCACGACGTAGCCGTCGATCTCGACCTTGCCGCATCGCGCGCTCGTCGAGAGATAGACCGTCTCGCCGCTTTCCCGCAGCGCGTCGAGCACCCCGCGGGCGTAGGTGGCGGGGTCTCCCACGTCGTTCCAGTAGGCGCCGGTGACGTCCATCGCCCGGACCTTGAGCCCGGCCTTCGATGCCGCGACCCAGGCCACCGTGGCGTGCGAGACGCCGGCGGGCAGAAACCGAAGGATCTCCGGCGAATAGACCGCGATGCCGGTGTAGGCGACCTTGTCCGCGATGTGGGAGGGATCCGGACGCGAGGCTCCCGGATTCTCCACGTCGAGCACCTGTCCGTGCTCGTCGATGACCACGTTGCTCAGGCGCGGCACGCGATGACAGACGAGCGTCGCGGTATTGCCCGATGCGAGGTGTGTCTCCAGCAGCCGCGCGAAATCGATATCGAGCAGGATGTCGGAGTTGTGAACGACGAACGGCCGGCGCGCCAGCATCGACTCCGCGTTCTTGAGCGCCCCGCCGGTTCCGAGGATGGGATCCTCGGGGAAGAAGACGATGCGGTCGCTCCAGGGCGACGCCGCGGCCCAGGCGCGGAGGAGATCGGCCTTCCAGTGCAGGTTGATCCCGATCTTGCCGTCGCACACTCGGGCGAGCCTGTTCAGGATGCGCTCGATGATCGGCGTTCCGAGGATCGGCAAGAGCGGCTTGGGCAGGTGACTCGTGGCGGGTCGGAGCCGCTCGCCGAAGCCCGCCGCCGGGAGGAAGATGTCGAGGGGATACTCGGGCATCCTCACGAGCTTATCGCTCGTCGTCGCCGTGAGCACCATGAAACCGGACCGTCGCGACGCCCGCGCCACGAAGGACCGCTCGACGAGTCGGCCCCTCGTGGCGCGCGCGGCGGCTACTTCACGTTCTGGCGAAAGAACCCAAGGGTGCGCTTCCAGGCATCGGTGGCGGCGGCCTTGTTGTAGACGTCCGGCCGGTCGTCGTTGAAGAAGCCGTGGTCGACCCCGGGGTAGATGTTGATCTCGGACTGCTTGCCGGCCTTCTTGATGGCCGCGTCGGTGTCCTTGGCGACCTGCGGTGTCACGAACCCGTCCTTTTCCGCGAAGAGGCCGAGCACCGGCCCGGACAGCTTCGTGTAGTCGGGCTTCACGTTCGGATGGATCCCGTAGAAATTGACGCACGCGGCCACCGACGGGTTGAGGGTGGCGGCGTAGAGCGCCAGCTGGCCGCCCATGCAGAAGCCGACGGCGCCGAGCTTCTTCGTGGAGGACTGGCCGAGGAGGTACGTCGCGGCGCCCCGGAGGTCGCGCTCGGCCTGCGCGATGTTGAGTGCCATGAAGAGCTTGCCGGCGCCGTCCGGCTCGCTGGCGGTCTTCCCGTGATACATGTCGGGCGCGAGCGCCGTGAATCCCTCCGCCGCGAATCGGTCGCACACGCTCTTGATGTGACCGACGAGCCCCCACCATTCCTGGAGGACCAGCACGCCCGGTCCCTTGCCGGCGGCGGGCGTCGCCAGGTATCCGGCGGTCTTGCTGCCGTTCGACGCGAACTCGATCATGCTTCCAGCCATGTTCAGTCTCCTTATGAGCTGCTGGTGCCGGGAACCGACAGGTTGACGGCGTTGACCGGAGCGACCTTCACTGAGATGACGCGCCGGGCGTCCGACTCGAGAACGGTGATCGAGTACCCCGCGATCTGAAACTCTTCGCCGGCGCGCGGGATCCGGTGCAGGGTCGCGAGCACGAGCCCGGCGACCGTCTCGTAGTCACGCTTGGGCAGATTCCAGTCGAGCGCCTCGTTGAGCTCGTCGATGTTCGCGCGCGCCGCGACCCGATAGCTCCCGTCGGGCAGGCGTTCGGCCGGCGCCGCCGCGCGCTCGTGCTCGTCGTGGATGTCGCCCACGATCTGCTCGAGGATGTCCTCGAGTGTCACGACGCCGGTCGAGCCGCCGTACTCGTCGACGACGACAGCCATGTGCGTACGATTGCGCTGCATCTCGCGGAGCAAATCGTCGATCCGCTTGGTTTCGGGCACATAGTACGGCTGGCGCTTGAGCTCGTCCAGGGCCCGGACGGCGGCGCCGCGGCTCAGGATGTCCTTCGCGCCGACCACGCCTACGATGTTGGTCTCGCGCTGCCGGAAGATCGGCACCCGCGAGAATCCCCGGTCCATGATGAAGGCGACCGCGTCGCGCGGGGTGGCCGTGTCGGCGAGCATGGCCACCTCGACCAGCGGCACCATGACCTCGCGCACGGTCGTGTCGCCCAGGTCGAAGATCTTGTCGATCAGCTGAGCCTCGATCGTCGTCACGTCCGCCTCGCCGGGCTCGAGCTGGAGCAGCGCCTTCAGCTCCTCGCGCGAGACGAAGGCGCGCATGTCGGCCTGGCGGCCGCCGAACATTCTCAAGATTGCACCGACGACGAAGTTCGCGAAACTCACGAACGGCACGAGCAAGACGGCCGCCCAGGTCAACGGCCCGTACAGGCGCAGAATCAGGCTGGTCGCCCATTCGCGCGCGATGGCTTTCGGAATGATCTCGCCGACGACGAGCATCACCGGCGTCAACAGGATCGTCACCACGATCGGCGCCATCCCACCGAGCCCCGGCAGCAGGAGCCATGTCACCGCCGAGGCAGCGACGATGTGCGAGATCGTCACGCCGATCATCGCGGTCGACAGCACGCGCTCGGGCTGGCGAAACGCCTCGAGGTAGCTCTGCGCGGTCCCGCTGCCTTCCTCGGCGAGATACCGCAGGCGCAGGCGATTGGCGGCGATGAACGCCATCTCGGCGGCCGAAAAGAACATCGTGGAGATCAGGCATACCACGGCCAGCCAGATCAGGCTCACGCGGCCGCCTCCTTCGCGGGCTTCTTCAGCGACACCAGCACCTCGACGATGCGTGTTCGCTCCACCTTCTCGACCGTCAGCTGGAGCTCGGCGGTTTCGGCGCGCTCGGCCCGGCGCGGGACGCGCCCGAAGAGGTCGAGAACCCAGCCGCCGACCGTGTCGTAGCCTTCGTTGGAGATCTTGAGACCCGTCGCGGCGTTGAGCTGCTCGATCGGCAGCTTGCCGGCCACCCGATAGGTCGTCGCGTCGACTCGCTGGATCAGCCGCTCGGGCTCGTCGTATTCGTCGGCGATCTCGCCCACGAGCTCCTCGAGCAGGTCTTCGAGCGTGACCAGGCCGGCGGTGCCACCGTACTCGTCCACAACGATCGCCATCTGCACGCGCTTGGCCTGAAATTCCTGGAGCAGGGCGTCGGCGCGCTTAGACTCCGGGACGAAATACGGCGGATGCAGGTGCGAGCGCAGATCGAAATCCGGCGGCAGGCCTTCCATGAACGGAAGGAGATCCTTGGCGTAGAGGATTCCCACGATGACATCGATCGCGCCTTCGTACACGGGAACCCGCGAGTGCAGATGTTCCCGGAGCGCCGGCAGGATCTCGGCGGTCGGTGTCTCGATGTCGAGGCACACCATGTCCGTGCGCGGCACCATGACCGATCGGACCAGGGTGTCCTCGAGCTCGAACACCTTGTGGATCATCTCGCGCTCCTCGCGCTCGACGACGCCCTCGCTGGCGCCCACGTCGACGAGGGTCCGCAGCTCCTCCTCGCTGAGTGTGGCTTGCTCGGTGCGGCCGCGGCTGACGATCCGCACCATCAACGCGGTCAGACCCGTCAACGTCGCCCGGGCCGGCGCCAGCAGCACACCGAGCCAGGTCACGGGCGGGCCGGCGATGGCGAGAAACCGCTCGGGATACTTGACCGCCAGGGTCATCGGCAAGACTTCGCCGAAGGTCGTGAGGACGAAGACCAGCACGATGATCTCGACGAACAGGCCCACGGTCGGGCCGAAGATGCTGTCGGCGATCGTCGCGGCCAGCGCGGCGGCCCCGATGTTGATCACGGTGATCCCCACGAGCAGGGTCACGAGGAGCTCGTGCGGCCGTTCGATGAGCGGCTTCGGCGCGCCCGCGGGCTCGGCCTCGTCCTTCGGGGCGACGTGCTTGAGCCGGGCGCGGCCGAGCGAGAAGTAAGCGGCCTCGGCGCCCGTGAGGATCGCCGAGCAGACGATCAGCACGCACAGCGAGAAGAACTTGAGGCCGAAGCCCTCAGGCACGAGCCTGTCCCGTCACGAAGTGCTCGAACCCGGGCCGGACGGGCACGGCGTGTCCCGCCGCATCGAGATACCGGATGCCCTCGGCGGCGCTCGTCATGTGACCCACGGCCGTGAGCGTCGTCCCGGTCGCGCGCGCGAGGCCGCCGGCCAGGCGATCGAACGCGTCCGGCGCGGCGGTGAGGAGAAGCTCGTAGTCTTCTCCGCCCCCGGTGGCCCAGGCCAGCGCGTCGCGATCGAGCGCCCGGGCCACGGCGCGCACCGGAGGCTCCAGCGGAATTCGCCCGAGATCGACGCTCGCCCCAGTCCCGCTCTCCTCGCACAGATGGCCGAGGTCGGTCGCGAGGCCGTCGGAGAGATCCATCATCGAGGTGACCCCGCCGGCTTCTGAGAGCCATTGCCCCTCGCGCGTCCTCGGGCGCGGACGCAGATGGGCGGCGGTCACGTCGGCGCGTGCGTCGCCGGCGATCCCGGCGAGCGCGGGTGTGGCCTCCAGGAGCGCGAGACCGGCCGCAGAGCGCCCGAGCGAGCCAGTCACCGCGATCACGTCTCCGACTCGCGCGGTCGACCTGAGGAGCGGGGCATGCACTGCTTCACCGAGCAAGGTCACGTTGACGATCCAGCCCCCGGGAGACGCCGACGTGTCCCCGCCGACGATCGCGACGTCGTGCTCGGTGGCGACGGCCTGGACGCCCGAATAGAACGCCTCCGCCTCGTCGACGGTCACCGACTCCGGGCAGGCCAGCGCGATCAGGGCCCACCGGGGGTGTCCGCCCATGGCCGCGATGTCGGAGAGGTTCACCGCAAGCGATTTCCAGCCGATGTCCGTGGGCGTGGCCCAGCGGCGGCGAAAGTGCACATCCTCGATCAACAGGTCGGTGGTCGCCAGCAAGAGGCTCCCCGCGGCCAGCTCCAGCACCGCGCAGTCGTCACCGATTCCCACCCGGACCGCCGGCGTCCTCCGGGCCGCCCGCCGGATGATCTCGATCAGGCGTCGCTCGGTCACAGCTCCGGGCTGACTCATCCGGAGAGGAAATTCTTCAGAAGCTGCTTTCCCTCGATCGTGAGGATCGACTCGGGATGGAATTGGACGCCCTCGACCGGGTCGCGCCGATGACGAAGGCCCATGATCTCGCCGTCCTCGGCCCAGGCCGTGACCTCGAGCGCGTCGGGCACGGTGTCGCGCAGGACCGCGAGGGAGTGGTAGCGCGTCGCGACGAACGGGTTGCCGAGGCCCGCGAACACGCCGCGCCCGTCGTGACGGATTGCCGAGGTCTTGCCGTGCATCTGCGTCTTCGCCCGCGCGACCGTCGCGCCGTACGCCTGGCCGATCGACTGATGGCCGAGGCAGACGCCGAGGATCGGCGTCGTAGGGCCGAGGCGACGGATGACCTCGAGCGACACGCCCGCTTGATCGGGGTTGCCCGGACCGGGGGAGATCACGACGCGCTCCGGCTGCCGGGCGACGATCTCGTCGCAGCTGAGCGCGTCGTTGCGGACGACCTCGAGCGTCGCCCCCAGCTCGCCGAGATACTGGACGAGGTTGTAGGTGAAGGAGTCGTAGTTGTCGATGACGAGAATCATCGCTCGGTCCCCGCCGCGAGCCGCAGGGCCAGGATCATCCCGCGCGCCTTGGAGCAGGTCTCGAGCCACTCGGTCTTCGGGTCCGAGTCGGCGACGATGCCGGCGCCCACCTGCACGGAGGCGCGCCGCCCGTGGCACACGATGGTGCGGATGGTGATGCAGGAGTCGAGATTGCCCGAGTAGGACACGTAACCGACGGCGCCGCCATAGGGCCCCCGCTGGGTCGGCTCCAGCCGGTCGATGATCTCCATCGCGCGAATCTTCGGTGCGCCGCTCAGGGTCCCGGCCGGGAAGGAGGCTTGCAGCACGTCGAGCGCGTCGCTGCCGGACTTGAGCTTGCCGGTCACGTGACTCACCAGGTGCATCACATGGGAGTAGCGCTCGATCTCCATGAACTCGGTGACCTTGACCGAGCCGAGCTCGGAGACGCGCCCAACGTCGTTGCGCCCCAGGTCGACCAGCATGACGTGCTCGGCGCGCTCCTTCGGGTCATTCTTCAGCCGCTCCTCGATCTCACGGTCTTCGGCCTCGGTGGCGCCGCGCGGATGTGTTCCGGCGATCGGTCTCAGATCGACCCGATCGCCCTCGACCCGCACCAGGACCTCGGGGGACGAGCCCACGATGGACATCGGCCCCAGCCGCAAGAAGAAGAGGTAGGGGGACGGGTTGATCGTTCGGAGCGCGCGATAGATCGTGAATGGATCGGCCGTGAGGCGGCAGTCCAGGCGGCGCGAGAGCACGATCTGATACGCGTCGCCGGCCGCGATGAACTCCTTGGCCTTGTGCACGGCGTCGACGAACTGCGCCTCGTTCATGGTCGAGGTGAACCCTGCCTCGCCCTCGGCCAGGAGCGGGGCGGCCGCCGGGAGCGAGAACGTCGCCGGCGCCCTCGCCGGCCGCGCCAGCTTGGCCAAGGTCATGCCGATCCGAACCGCGGCGCGGTCGTAGGCACGGTCCAGCGCCGCAGGGTCGTGCCGCTCGATCACCGCGTTGGCGATGACGAGCAGCCGGTGGCGGAGGTTGTCGAAGACGAGCAAGGTATCGGTGAAGAGGAACACCGCGTCCGGCAGGCCGAGATCGTCCTCGGTGGTGCGCGGTAGCCTCTCCATGTGGTGAACCATGTCGTACGCGAGAAACCCGACCGCGCCACCCTGGAATCTCGGCAGCCCCGGCACCGATACGGGCTGGAACTGCTTGAGAAGATCGCGGACGGCCACGATCGGGTTGCCTTCCGGCAACCGCTCGGTCCGGCCGTCGCGGCTGAGCGTGAGCCGGCCGTTCTTCGCCGTGAGCACCATCAGCGGATCCGCGCCAAGGAACGAATAGCGCGCCCAGACCGAGCCGCCCTCGACGGATTCGAGCAGGAACGAGTACGGGCCGGGCCGCAAACGGAGATAGGCCGAGAGCGGTGTGTCGAGATCGGCTGGGAGCTCGGCGAACACGGGCACAAGATTGCCGTGTGCCGCGAGAGCCCGAAACTCCTCACGGCTCGGAGAAAGGGACGGGATGCCTACGCCGGCGGTACTGATGCAGACCCCGTTCGGGGCGCTAGGCGAGGGCGTCCAGCTTTGCTTGGAGCTTGGCTTTGGGTACCGCGCCGATCACCTGATCGGAGACCTTGCCCTGTTTCACGAACAGGATAGTCGGGATCGAGCGGATCCCGTATCGCGCCGCAAGCCCGGGGTTCTCGTCGACATTGACCTTGGCGAGCGTGATCTTACCCGCGGACTCCTTCGCCAGGTCCTCCAGAACCGGCGCGATCGCTTTGCAGGGGCCGCACCATTCCGCCCAGAAGTCCACCATCATGATTCCGGTTTCGCGGCTGATCGCCGAGTCGAAATTATCTTCGGTCAGGTGGACGGTGTCGGGGTTGGCCATGTGCCGATCTCCTCGCTAAAAAGTCAACGTCTACGCTAACATGGCGACCCCGCTCGCGCAAGTCGCCGATTGCCGGAAACCTGCATATAGCTTGTCAGTTTGACATGGTGACCATGCTAGAGTCGGTTAAGGACATGGAAGTCGCCAAGATCCTCGTCGTCGACGATGAGCCCTCGATCCTGAAACTGCTGAAGGAAGCCCTTACCCAGTGGGGCTACCAGGTCGGGTGCGTCGGCACCGGAACCGAGGCGCTCGAAGCGATCCGCACCGAGTTGTACGACGCCGCGATCACCGATATTCGGATGCCCGAGATGAGCGGCCTCGATCTGCTCCGCGAGATCAAGCGCCACGACGAGTCCATCGAGGTCATCGTGATGACGGGCTACCCGACGATCGCCTCGGCCGTCGAAGCCCTCAAGGAAGGCGCGTACGACTACCTGTCCAAGCCGCTGATCCTCGACGAGCTGCGCCATCTCATGGCGCGGGTGACGGAGCGGCGATTCCTGAAGGGCGAGGTTCAGTCGCTCCGGGCTCGGCTAGGCGAAGAGCTGACCGTGAACGAGCTCGTCGGCAACGCGCCGCCGATGCAGCGGGTGAAGGAGATCATCAGCAAGGTCGCCACCACGGACTCGCCGGTCCTCATCGAGGGCGAGAGCGGAACCGGCAAGGAGCTGGTGGCCGCGGCGATTCATCGGCTCTCCGGTCGCGCCAAGGGGCCCTTCATTCCGGTCAACTGCAGCGCCATTCCAGAAGACCTTCTCGAGTCGGAGTTCTTCGGTCACGTCCGCGGCGCATTCTCGGGCGCCGTCTCCGACGCGCTCGGCCTCTTCCGCGGCGCCAACGAGGGCACGATCTTCCTGGACGAGATCGCGGAGCTGTCTCCAGGTCTCCAAGTGAAGCTGCTGCGCGTGCTGCAGGAGATGCAGGTTCGGCCGGTCGGCTCGACGAAGGCGCATCCGGTCGACGTGCGGGTCATCGCGGCGACGAACCGGGACCTCGATCGGTCGATCGCGGACGGCCGATTCCGCCAGGACCTCTACTACCGGCTGAACGTCGTTCGCGTGAGCCTGCCGCCGCTCCGGACCCGGCGCGAGGACATTCCGGCCCTCGTGAATCACTTCCTGCGCCGTTACAACCGACGGTTCAGGCGTGACGTGAAGGGCATCACCCAGGACGCCCTGGGAGCGCTCGCCGCCTACGATTTCCCGGGCAACGTGCGTGAGCTCGAGAACGTCATCGAGCGGGCCTTCGCAATGGGGGCTCGCGAGCAGATCACGTTGAGCGATTTGCCGGTTCTCGGCACGGCCTCAGTGCCGGCGGTCGCTACTCCCGCCAGCGGGTCGGTCCCCCGGCTGGCCGACGTCGAGAAGGACCTGATCCTGAGGGCCCTGGCCTTCTACAAGGACGACAAGGAGGCCGCGGCCAGCGCGCTGGGTATCTCGAGAAGGACGATCTATCGCCGGCTGAAGGAGTACGGGATGCTCTAAATAGCACACCTGTTGCCGAACTGACACCTCGCCGCGTCCGTAGTCGAAGAAAGTCCCTGATCTTCAAGCCCCTTCCGGATTGGCACCCCTGCTGCAGATGCTTCCAGCCATGTACGCGACCATCCCTGTCGAAACAGAGTCGAAAACCCTCCAGGTCGGTATCGGGTTCGCTTCGCACCAGGATGCGATCTGGGCGGCCGTTCGTGCCACGGCAATGGCCCGTACGGGCCTCCACGGGACGTCTCCTGACCTTGTCCTGCTGGTCACCGCGGGCGTGCCCGCCCAGGACGTCGTCCCGCTCATCCGAGGGGTTCTCGGCCCGGTAGGGGTCGCAGGGGGCGCCACCTCGGCGATCCTGACCCATAACGGAGCCGTGACGGCAGGCGCCCTGGTCGTGTGCCTGACCAACGGAGAGGGCGCTGTGAGCGGTGTCGCCGCTTCGGGAGGCCGGAACCTGACGGAGGCGGGCCAGGGTGCCGCGCGGCTGATCTTGTCCGGCTGGCCGTTCAGGATGCGGTATCCGCGGGGTCTCGGCCTCGCGTTCGTGAAGCCGGGATTCGGCGCGCCGGCCGAGTCGTTCCTCCAGCCCTGGCGAATCCTGATGGGCCCCAAGATGCGGACGGTTTGCAGCGTGCTCTCGTCCCCAGTCGTCTACGGCGCCTCGACGAGCGAGCCTCTTGCCAGCGCGGCGTGTCTCGAAGCCGCCTACTCGACCGGCCTGGGCTATGCCGAGGGATTCGACGCCGGGTCTGCGCCGGACTCCGAGACCCTTATCCAAGGGTCCGTCGAGGCCGCACGCTCGGCCCTGAAGCGGCTCGAGGGTGACGGAGCGCGGCTCGTGCTCGTGGTCGAGTCGAGTGCCCGCCATCGAGCGCTCGGTCGTGCAGCGGCTGACGAGTGGGCCGCGATCAAGAGCGAGGTGGACTCCCGCACACCCTGTGTCGGCTGGCTCTGCGATCATGTCGCGGGCTACGGCCGGGGTGTTCGGCCGGTCGACTCCCATGGCTCGCTCGTCGTCGTCGCGCTCGGCGACGCTCCGCGCCGCTAAGCGCCTAGCCTCCGCAGACCCGCCTGACGTCGGTCCAGTCCCGGCCGGGCAAGAGCGGCCGGAATCCCTTCGTATGGGAGGCCGCCAGCCGCTTGAGGGTTTCGACTCGGTCGTCCGCGAGCGGATGCGAGGCCAGATACCGCGTCGCGGCCGGCGTACCGCGCTCGGCGGCTCGTAAGGTCTCGAAGAACGCGATCATCCCTCGCGGATCGACGTCTGCCGCCAGCAGCATCCGCAGCCCTTCGACGTCTGCTTCGTTCTCCAGGTAGCGGCTATAGCGCAAGGTTCCGAGCACGCGCGCGCTCTCGATCCCGTAGGCCATCGCCCCCGTGAGGTCTCCCGATATCGCGACCAGCAGGAGACCCGTCGAGGCGTGCTGCAGCAGGAGCCGTGTCGCGTGACGCCGGAGCACGTGCTGGAGCTCGTGCGCCAGCACGCCGGCCAGCTCTTCGGCCGTTTCCGCGCGCTCCACGAGTCCACGAAGGAGCACGACCTGGCCGCCGGGGACGGCGAAGGCGTTCACCGTCCAGTCATCGACGATGATCACGCGAAACGTGTAGGGAGCCTTCGGTTGTGCGTCGAGCAACCGCTTGACGATCTCGCCGATCGCTTCCTCGCGCTCCCGGTCCACGCAACGCCGCTTCGACGCCGTGATCTGCTCCACCGCGGCCTGCCCGAGCCGCTCCTCCCAGGACACCGGCACGCGGGCGGCGACCAGGCCGGCCGCGGCGGGAATACCCCATACGTAGAGAGCCGCGCCCGCCGCGATCGAGGTTAGCGCGGCTCCGATCGTGAAGAGGACGCGGGACCGTCGCCGAGCCGGGTTGTGAAATTTGCGCCCGAAGCCTGGCGCAGTCGCGTGCAGTGCCGCGAGGAACGCCGTGTCATCGACCAGGAGCATCTCGGGGAAGGGCGAGCCGCGCTCCAGGCGGATCTGCTCGCCGGCGTAGAAGCCTTGTGTCTGGCGGACGTCCCGGAACGGCCACCAGAGACGCGTGCCGTCGGCGAGCGCGATCTCGAGGCCGCTCGCGGCCAGGCGCACCGACGCCTGCCGGCGCGCGGCACTGCGGCCGTCGAGGTAGTAACCCGTGAATGCGCCGGGCATCCCGGGCGGTTACGCGAAACCGACGTCGGCGCCGAGGAGACTCGAAAGCGCGTCGCCCGTGGCCGTCGCGAGCTGGGGCTCCTGGATGATCCCCGTGAGGTCGAGGGGACCCTCGATGGTGAGATACGCGAACTCGAAGCGTGTCCGCCGCACGAGCACCCAGGGCCACGCCAGACCGAGCGTGACGATGAGCATGCCCCAGTTCGCCAGCGTCTGGGCCATCAGCCGCCCGCCCGTCATCGTCGAGCGGAAGCGTGCCGTCTCGAAGAAGGTGTGCTCCCAGAAGTAGCGAGTCTTCCTCGCGTTGAACCAGAAGAAATAGATTCCGAGAGTCGGCACGAGCAGGAGCAGCGCGACAACATAGGCGCCGAAGAGATCGCGTCCGCGTCCGTCGAAGCGGAATGGCCGCCGGCCGAAGTACGAGTGCGAGACTAGGAATCCCTGCTGTCGCGTCTGGAAGAAGGGGTAGTAGAGCGTGAGCGTCAACGTGCTCAAGATCGACGCGACGACGAAGACCTTGACGAACGCCCACACCCGGCCGCGGAACGAGAAGCGAATCCCTCGCCACGAGGTACGGCTCAGTCGATATCGCCGAGCCCCGACCATGGCGACCGGGATGAAGAGGAACACGAGCAGTGACGTGAATGCCTGGGTCGCGATGTGGATCGTCCGGTCGCCGGACAGGCGTGCCGCCGCGCTCAGCGCGGTGATGGGCAAACCGACGAACAGAACCGCTTTGA
>CAYVHH010000121.1:0-18706 GCA_964450175.1 uncultured bacterium
TCCAGCACCGCCTGAATCGCGTACTCGCCCTTCGCTGAGATGCGCATCTCAGCGCAAACGATTCAGCGCCATGGCGAGCGCACTCAGCTCACACGATCCCGGATTGAAAGGTTCGCTTCGCCACGCAGAGCCATGGCTCAGCTCACACTGCCGCGCTCGAGGAGGCGCGCGGCGTCGCGGGCGAAGTACGTGATCACGACGTCGGCGCCCGCGCGCCGAACCGCCGTGAGCGCTTCCATCATCGCGCGCTCCTCGTCGAGCCACCCCAGGCGGCCCGCCGCGCGGATCATCGCGTACTCGCCCGAGACCGAGTAGGCGGCGAGCGGAACTCCGAACTCCGCCTTCGCCCGCGAGATGATGTCGAGATACGGCAGCGCGGGCTTGACCATGACGATGTCCGCGCCCTCGTCGAGGTCGAGAGCGATCTCGCGCATGGCCTCGGCGGAATTGGCCGGGTCCATCTGGTACGAGCGCCGGTCGCCGAACTGCGGCGCCGAGTCTGCGGCGTCCCGGAAGGGGCCGTAGAAGCTCGACGCGTACTTCGCCGAGTAGGCCATGATCGGCGTGTCGGTGAAGCTCGCCTCGTCGAGTGCCTCGCGGATCGCGCCGACCCGACCGTCCATCATGTCCGAGGGCGCGACCAGGTCGGCTCCGGCCTCGGCGTGGGAGACCGCGACACGCGCGAGCAGCTCGAGCGTCGGATCGTTGCGCACGGTGCCGCCCTCGACGACGCCGCAGTGGCCGTGGCTCGTGTATTGGCAGAGGCACACGTCGGTGGCGACCAGGAGGTCCGGCACCACGTCCTTCACTGCCCGCACCGCCTGCTGCACGATGCCGTCCTCGGCGTACGCCTCCGAGCCGCGCGGGTCCTTCTCGACGGGTAGCCCGAACAGGAGGACGCCCGGGATTCCCATGCTCGCGACGTCTTTCATGTCCTTCACCAGCTCGTCGATCGAGAGGCGGAACTGGCCGGGCATCGAGCCGATCGGCTCGCGAACGCCGCGCCCGTGGACGATGAAGAGCGGGTAGATGAGATCGTCGACCGCGAGCACGGTCTCGCGGATCAGCTTGCGCATCAGTGGCTTCTCACGAAGACGCCTCGGACGGAACATCGCATGCGCCATCACACGCTCCTTCTGGGCCGCCGGCCGGCATTCCACGCGGCACGGGCGAAATAGTCGGCGAGGGCCCGCGCGAGCGCGGGGATCGTGTACTCGCTGGGCATGACGTCGGTCGGCAGGCCGTATTCGGCGGCCGTCGCCGCCGTGATCGGCCCGATGGAGGCGACGGCGACGCGGCCGCGCCAGGCGCTCCGCTCTTCCTCGCTGAACTGCTCGGCGAAGTTCCGGGCGGTGGACGAGCTCGTGAACGTGACGGCGTCCACGGCGCCCGACGCGAGCGCCTCACGCAGCCGGACGACCCCGTCCTCGATCCGCCGGGTCTGATACGCGGGCACCTCGGTCACGGAGGCGCCGAGCCGCCGGAGCTCGACGACGAGCACGTCGCGGGTCTCCTTCGCCCTCGGCAGCAGCACGCGATCGCCGGGGCCGACGACGCCGCGCAATCGGTCGACTAGTCCCTCGGCGCGGTACTCGGACGGCACCACCTCGGGACGCACGGCGTGCTCGGCGAGCGCATCGGCCGTCGCGGGGCCGATCGCCGCGACCCGTTTGCGCGCGACCGCCGCCCACGGGGTGGAGCGCGCCGCCAGGCGCCGGTCAACCATGGCGACGCCGTTCACGCTCGTGAAGATCACCCACGTGAACGACTCGAGCGCGGCGAGGGCCGTATCGAGCGGCTCCCACGACGCCGGCGGCTCGATCACGATTGTCGGCGCCTGCAGCACGCGGGCGCCGGCCGCCTCCAGGAGCTCGGCGAACCGCTGCGCCTGGGCTCGCGCCCGGGTGACAACGATCGTCCGGCCCTCGAGCGGCCGTTCCGCGGACGCCCGGCCTACTCGCGCCATGACTTCCCCGGCTGGAGCGGTGCGATCGAGGATGCGCCCTGATCGAGGAGCGACGCGGCGAGCCGTCGACCGAGACTCTCGGCGCCTTCCGACCCTTCGGCTCCGGAGGCACGCAGGACCTTGCGTCCGTCCTCGCTCGCGACGAGTGCGGTCATCTTGACTTGGCCGCCTGCCTGGAGCGCATAGGCGGCGACCGGCGAATTGCACGAGGCGCCCAGGCGCGCCAGGCACGCGCGCTCGGCCAGCGCGCACGCTCGCGTCGGCGCGTGGTCGAGCCGGCCGAGCCATGACGTGATGCGAGCGTCGTCGGCGCGGCTCTCGACCGCGAGCACGCCCTGCCCGATCGCCGGCACGAACACGTCGGGGTCGAGGGGCTGGACATGCGCGGGCGCGATCCCCAGGCGCGTCAGCCCGGCCGCCGCGAGCAGTACGCCATCGAGGCCCTCGCTCTCGAGCTTGCGGAGCCGGGTCTCCACGTTGCCGCGCAGCGGCTCGATGACGAGGTCGGCCCGGACGGCCAGCGCCAGCGCGCGCCGCCGGGGACTTCCGGTCCCGAGCCGTGCCCCCGGGCGAAGGTCTTCGAGCCGGCGCGACTCCCGGGTGACCAGGACGTCGCGTGCGTCCTCGCGCGCGGGAAACGCGGCGAGAGTCAGGCTGGCCGGCGTCTCGGCCGGGAGATCCTTGAGGCTGTGCACGGCGCAGTCGAGCGTGCCCGCGAGCAGCATGTCCTCGATCTCGCGCACGAAGAGTCCCTTGCCGCCGATGGCCGCCAGCGGCACCTCGAGACGGCGATCGCCCTCGGTGCGCACCGGGACGACGTCGACCTCGGCTCCGAGCGCGCGCAGCGACGCGGCGACGCTCTCCGCCTGGATGAGCGCGAGCGGGCTTCCGCGCGTGCCGATCTTGAGGGTCGTCGCGCGCGTCATCGGCGTCCCAACCCGAAGAGCTCGTGGACGAGCTCGAGCCATGACCGGGGTGAGCCGGCGCGGGACGACTCACGGAGCTTGGTGATCGGGGCATGCAAGATCTTGTTCACGATCGCCGCCGACAAGGCCTCGATGGCCTCGCGCGTCTCCGCCGTGGCGCCGGGCAGCCGCGCGAGCGTGCGCTTGACCTCGCCAGTCCGAATCGCCTCGAGTCGCTCCCGGAGCGACACGATCGTCGGGATCACCTCGACGTCGCAGAGCCGGGCGAGGAACTTCGTGACCTCGCGCTCGACGAGCGCCTCGGCCCGGTGCGCCTCGCGACCGCGCTCGCGGAGGTTCGCGTCGACGACCTGCTTCAAGTCGTCGATGTCGTAGCAGTACACGTCGTCGAGCGTGTCAACGGAGCCCTCGACGTCGCGCGGGACGGCGATGTCGATGAAGAACAGCGGCCGTCCGCGGCGCCCGTGCATGACGCGCTGGACCGCCTCGCGCCGGATCACCGGCTCCGCCGCCCCGGTGGACGAGATGACGATGTCCACCGCGGCGAGCGCGGTCGACAGCTCGTCGAAGGGCACCGCGGTCCCGGCCAGCGCGCGGGCCATCTCCTGGGCGCGCGCCCACGTCCGGTTGGTGACGTAGACCGGGAACACGCCCTGCTCGACGAGATGGCGGGCGGCGAGCTCGCTCATCTTGCCCGCGCCGACCAGTAGGACGGCCTTGCCCTGGAGCCCGCCGAAGATCTTCTTGGCCAGCTCGACCGCGGCGAACGAGACGGACACCGCGTGCCGGGCGATCTCCGTCTCGGTCCGCACCTTCTTCGCGACGGTGAAGGCCTGGGTGAACAGCGAATGCAGCGCGGGCCCCACCGCTTCGCACGCCTGGGCGAGCGCGAACGCGTCCTTCACCTGGCCGAGGATCTGCGGCTCGCCGATCACCATCGAATCGAGGCTCGACGCGACGCGGAAGGCGTGGCGTACGGCGTCGCCCTCGGCGTAGGTGTAGAGGGCCGCCTCCACCGAAGTCGGCTCCACGCCGCGGTGATGACAGAGCTGGCGAAACATCGTCGCCCGCGCTTCCCCGGGCACATCGGCGACGGCGTACACCTCCACGCGGTTGCACGTCGAGAGGATGATCGCCTCGCGGACGACGCCCGTCCCGGCGATGTCGCGGAGGAGCTCGCGCAGCTTGTCCTCGTCGACGGCCAGCTGCTCGCGCAGCTCGACCGGGGCGTTGCGGTGCGAGAGACCCGAGACGAAGAGTGCCATCTATCCGCCGTGCTTTCCCGGCAGGAACAGACCGGCGCCGAGGGTCAGCATGAGGACGGCGAACCCGACGATGGCGAAATACGCCGCGCGCCGCCCATGCCAGCCACCCGCGGCGCGTCCGGCGAGCGTCGCGGCGTACACGGTCCAGGCCACGTAGGACGACACGGCCAGCGGATCGAAGGTGAAGACGCTGCCCCAGGCCGTTCCGGCCCAGAGAACACCCAGGATCAGGCCCGTCGTCAGAAACGGAAATCCGAGCGCCAGGGTGCGATACGTCAGGCGATCGAGGGTGGCCAGCGCCGGGAGCGAATAGTAAAACGTCCCAGGGCGCCGCTTCGCTCTGAGCTGACGCTCCTGCAGCAGGTACATCACGGCGCCGGCGAAGTTGAGCACGAGCGCCGCGATGCCGACGAGGGCGAGGCCGATGTGCACCCAGAGCCACGCACCGCTCAACGTCGGACCGATCAACGCGCGGGTCGGCGTCGATTGCAGGCTGAACAGGAGTGCCACGGGCAGCACGAACGCGCCCAGGACCGAGAGACCGTAGCGGCGCTCGATCCACATCTCTAGCAGGACGACCACCCAGACGGCGACCGACACGGCCTCGGGCATGCTGGCCAGCGGCGGGCGCCCGATCTCGATCGCGAGGGCCAGGAGGGCGACGGTGTGAATGACCCAGGCGGACAGGGTCGCCAGCGACGCCAACCTGTGCAGCAGCTCTTCCCGCTGGACCAGGTAGGCCAAGGCGAGGCCCGTCGCAGCGATGTACCCGATGATCGCGACCGTCAGCAGGTTCTGGTGCATAGGGTCTAAAAGATCAAGCGCAACGAGAGTTTACCATATTCCCGATGCGAATTGACCCGCCCGGCCTGGGTGCACCTTCGGGGCCGTTCGGCGTATCGTTCACCAAGAACGGATCCAGGTAGCAATATCCGCAAAGTCAATATGTTATGACAATTTCGCTCAGATCTGGGTTCGAGGTGTGGCTGACGGGTGACCGGGGCCTGGGCGCACACCTGCCCCGCCTTCGGGATCGGGCGTCGGGCTCAACGGGCATACAGCACTCGAACCAGCGCAAGGCCCTGGGCCGGCGCGGTCGGCCCCGCCCGTGTGCGGTCACGTGAGGCGAGCACCGCCTCGACCCAGGCGGCATCGCGTACCCCCCGTCCGACGGCGACCGCGCTGCCGACGATGTTCCTCACCATGCGATGCAGGTAGCGATCGGCCGACAGCAGAATGGCGATCCGCTCCTTCCGGCGAACCACATGGAGCGCCCGCACGACGCAGACCGGATTCTTCTCGCGGCCCGGCGCGGCACAGAACGCGCTGAAGTCGTGGCGGCCTCGCAGCGCGACCAGCGCCCGGCGCATCGCGCTCACGTCGAGTCCTTGCGGGATGTGCCAGGCGTAACGGACCAGGAGCGGGCTCGCGATCGGTCCATTGTCGATCAGGAACGCGTAGCGCTTGCCGGCGGCCGCGCGCCTCGCGTCGAACCCGACCGGGGCTTCTCGTGCATCGAGAACCCTGATGTCGCGGGGTAGGTCGGCGTTGAGGGCCCCGCGAAGACCCGCCGCCGCGATCCGCGCCTCCGTCGTCAGCGACACGACCTGCCCGAGCGCGTGCACGCCCGCGTCGGTCCGGCTGGCGCCCGTGACGCGCGTGTCGGCACCGAACCGGGCGCGCGCCGCCTCGGTGAGGGTCCCCTGCACCGTGCGGGCGCCGGCCTGGATCTGCCAGCCGTGATAGTCCGTGCCGTCATAGGACAGCACCAGACGAAAGGTCGAACGCGCCGAGACTATCGCGGCGGCCGGTGACGGCCCGGGCTGCGTGCCGGGACGAAGGTGAGCCAGACAACGGCCACGAGGACAAACAGAATGATATCGATCACGATCTCCCACGAGAACCCCGGCAGCACCGTCGGCGCCACTTGCCGCTTGATCCAGGCCTGTCGCTCGAAATCCTTGGGCTCGTAGAACGCCGGGTCATATCCGCGAACCGCCTCGACGAATCTCACGACCTGCGGCACGGCCACGTAGGCCACCACCACGAGCGTCAAGAATACGGCGAGGTGGAATCGATCGTAGTGGCGAAGGCCGCGGCGGAGGGCACGGCGGATGGACATCAGCGCGGGCCGCGCCGAGCGCGCCCGACCGATGGGGTCCCGGAACTAGAGGAGCAGCTCAGCGATCTGGACCGCATTCGTGGCCGCGCCTTTGCGCAGTTGGTCGCCGACCACCCAGAAGCTCAGTCCGTTCGGGCTCGACAGGTCTTCGCGGATGCGGCCGACGAAGCAGTCGTCCTGTCCCTCGACCGCGATCGGCATCGGATAGCGGTGCTGCGCGGGATCGTCCCAGAGCTTGAGCCCGGGGAATCCGGCGAAGAGGTCGCGGGCGTGCCCGGCCGTGATCTTCACCTCGGTCTCGGCCGTCACCGAGATCGAGTGCGAGGTGAAGACCGGGACCCGTACCGTCGTCGGCGCCACCGGTAACCCCGGGGCCTCGAGGATCTTGCGAGTCTCGTTCACCAGCTTCATCTCCTCGGCGGTGTAGCCGTCGGGGCCGAAGCGATCGATGGCCGGGATGAGGTTGAAGGCGATCTGATGCGGGAAATGCTTCGCGACCATCGCTTCGCCCCGCGCCCACGCGAGCGTCTGCTCGCGCAGCTCGGCGATGCCGTTGACGCCGGCGCCGGAGACCGCCTGGAAGCTGGTGGCGATCACGCGCGTGAGCCGCCCGGCGTCGTGCAGGGGCTTCAGCGGCATCACGGTCACGATCGTCGTGCAGTTCGGGCAGGCCAGGATCCCGCGATGGCCGCGCGCCGCGTGCGGGTTGATCTCGGGCACGACGAGCGGGACGGTCGGATCCATCCGGAACGCGTTCGACTTGTCGATGACGGTCGCGCCGGCCTTGACGATCATCGGCGCGTATTCCTTCGACTGCGCCGAGCCGGCCGAGCAGAAGGCGATGTCCACCCCCTTGAAGGCCGTCGGCTCGATCCGCTGGATCGTGACCGGTTCCCCTCGAAAGGTGACGGTCTTGCCGACCGACCGCTCTGAGGCGAACGCGCGGAGCTCGCGCACCGGGAACTTTCGCTCCTCGAGGATCCGGAGCGTCGTCTGCCCGGCGGCGCCGGTGGCGCCGACCACCGCGATCGTGAGTCCGGACGCCATCAGTACTGCCGCTCCAGCTCGCGCACGATCAGATCTCCCATCTCCCGGGTGCCGGCCGGCCTCGTCCCCTGCGCGGCGATGTCCGCCGTGCGGTGTCCCTGCTCGAGCACCCGGAGGACCGCGTGCTCGATCCGGTCGGCGTCCTTCTCCATGCTGAGCGAGTACCGCAAGAGCATCGCCGCCGACAGAATCGCCGCGATCGGGTTCGCGATGCCCTTGCCGGCGATGTCGGGGGCGGTGCCGTGAACCGGCTCGTAGAGCCCGACCGATCCGCCGAGCGACGCCGACGGCAGCATCCCCATCGATCCCGCCAGAATCGCGGCCTCATCCGACAAAATATCACCGAAGGTATTCTCGGTCACAATGGTGTCGAACTGCGTCGGCCGGTGGACCAGGGCCATCGCGCAGTTGTCGACCAGGACGTGGTCGAGCGTGACGTCCGGGTACTCGCGGCCGACGCGCGTCACCACCTCGCGCCAGAGCTGCGACACCACCAGCACGTTCACCTTGTCGACCGAGGTCAGGTGCCGGCGGCGCTTGCGGGCGACGTCGAAGCCGACCCGGGCGATCCGTTCGACCTCGCGCGAGGTGTAGGCCATCGTGTTGATCGCCCGCGCCCCGCCGTCGGCGAAGCGCTCGACACCCCGGGGCTCGCCGAAGTAGAGGCCGCCCGTCAGCTCGCGGATGACCATGAGATCGGTCCCCTCGACGATCTCACGCTTGAGCGGCGAGGCGTCGACGAGCATCGGGAAGCACTTGGCCGGACGCAGGTTCGCGTAGAGGTCGAGCTCCTTACGGATCGCCAGCAGGCCCCGCTCGGGTCGCTGCTCGTGCGGCACGTCGTCCCACTTGGGCCCGCCGACCGCGCCGAAGAGGATCGCGTGCGCCCCGCGACAGAGCTCGAGCGTGCCCGGGGCCAGCGGCTTGCCCGTCGCGTCGATCGCCGCGCCGCCGACGAGCCCGCGCTCGAACTCGAACCCGGTGCCCGTGCCCTTGCCGACCGCCTCGAGCACGCGCACCGCCTCGGGCGTGACCTCCTGGCCAATCCCGTCTCCCGGTAGCACCGCGATCCGATACGTCGCCATGACCTAGCCTCCTGAATGTCGGCCGCCCGGTCTAGGGGCCGACTTCCTTCATTCGCTGCGACGACGCCTGCGCGATCCGGTTCAGGGCGCTGAGGTACGCGCGCGCGCTCGCCTCGATCACGTCCGTCGAGGCGCCTTTGCCCGAGACCAGGGTGCCGTCGAAATCGATCTTCATCGCGACCTCGCCGATCGCGTCCTTGCCCGACGTGGCGGAGCGCAGCGAGTAGTCCTGCAGCCGACCCTTGAGGCCCGTGATCGCGTCGATCGCCGCCAGCACCGCGTCGATCGGCCCGTCGCCCGTTCCCGAGTCCTGGAACGTCTGCCCGTCCCGCTTCAGACGCACCGTCGCCGACGGCACGACCCCCGTGCCGCTGATCACGTGCAGGTAGTCGAGCTCGTAGAGCGGCGTGAGCCCCTGCGTGGCCTCGTCGGTGACGATCGCCATCAGGTCCTCGTCGTAGACCTCTTTCTTCCGATCGGCGAGGTCCTTGAACGTCTTGAAGGCCCGGTCGAGGTCCGAGCCGGCCAGCGGGTAGCCGAGCTCCTTGAGTCGCGAGGCCAGCGCGGCCCGTCCGGAGTGCTTGCCGAGGACGAGCTTGCTCGACGGGCGGCCGATGTCCTCCGGGCGCATGATCTCGTACGTGAGCTTCTCCTTGAGGACGCCGTCCTGATGGATGCCGGCCTCGTGGGCGAAGGCGTTCTCGCCGACGACCGCCTTGTTCGGCTGCACGTGCACACCCGTGATGTGCGAGAGCAGACGCGAGGCCCTGAAGATCTCCTCCGTCCGGACCCGCGTGTCGACCCCGAACAAGTCCTTTCGCGTCCGGAG
Organism: uncultured bacterium; assembly: GCA_964450175.1. Lineage (GTDB taxonomy): Bacteria > Methylomirabilota > Methylomirabilia > Rokubacteriales > CSP1-6 > AR31. Next base: position 9,241 of record CAYVHH010000121.1, read on the forward strand.
CGCCATCACGATCTCCTCGAGCGACGCGTTACCCGCCCGCTCGCCGATCCCGTTGATGGTGCACTCCACCTGCCGGGCGCCCTGCATGATCGCGGTCAGCGAGTTGGCCACCGCTTGCCCGAGGTTGTTGTGGCAGTGGACGGAGAGCACGATCGTGTCGAGCCCGTCGACTTTCTCGCGGATTCGCGCGATGCGCTCGCCCCACTCGCGCGGGATCGCGTAACCGACGGTGTCCGGGATGTTGATGGTCCGCGCCCCCGCCTCGATCGTCGCGGACAAGACGTCGCACATGTAGTCGAAGTCGGACCGGGAGGCGTCCTCCGGGGAGAACTCGACGTCCTCGCAGTAGCCGCGCGCGTGACGGACCGCGTCGACCGCGGCCCGGAGCACCTCGGCGCGCGACTTGCGCAGCTTGTACTTCAGGTGGATGTCGGACGTCGCGACGAACGTGTGGATCCGCGGCTTCCGCGCGTACTTCACCGCTTCCCAGCAACGGTCGATGTCGGCGAGGCCGACGCGGGAGAGGCCGCAGATCGACGGCGCGTTGTCCAGGGTGCCCACCTGGCGGGCCACCTCGCGGGTGGCCTCGAAGTCCTCGTCCGACGAGATCGGGAAGCCCGCCTCGATGACGTCCACCTGCAGGCGGGCCAGCTGCCGGGCCATCTCGAGCTTCTCCATCGTGTTCATCGAGAATCCCGGCGCCTGCTCGCCGTCGCGCAACGTCGTGTCGAAGACGATCACGCGATCCATACGGCCTCCTACGACGACTCCTTGCTGGTCAGCTCGGCTGGCGCCGAGAGCGAACGCCCCACGAGCAGGCGCCGCACCGGACCCGACAGCGCATAGCCCGTGAAGAGCGCAAAGAGGAAGACGTCGTGCTTGGTGGCCACGATCATGATGGCCAGGACGACGACCAGCAGCGTCTGGACCGGCCGACGCCGCACGAAGTCGACTTCCTTGAAGCTCCAGTATCGGAACGTGGAGACCATGAGCAGGGCGAGCACGCCGACCGCGACCGCGAGGGAGATCTGCGCCCATCGTTCCGGAGGCTCGTCACCGAGCAGCACCACGCTGGACGCGACGACGCCCGCGGCCGCCGGCGTGCTCAGCCCGATGAAGAACCGACGATCGACCGTGCCGGTCTGGACGTTGAAGCGCGCGAGCCGCAAGGCACCGCAGATCACGAACAAAAAGGCGCCGAACCACGCCGGGCGGCTGAGGTCCTTGAGCGCGAAGGAGTAGACGAGGAACGCGGGCGCCACGCAGAACGACACGACGTCGGCCAGCGAATCGAACTCGACGCCGAACTGGCTCGTGGCCTTCATGATCCGCGCGACGCGGCCGTCGAGCAGATCCATGACCATCGCGACGAAGATCGCCAGCGCCGCGTCGGAGAACCGCCCGTCGACCGTGAGCAGCAGCGCGAAGAAGCCGCAGAAGAGATTCCCGGTCGTCAGCAGGCTCGGCAGCAGCACGATGCCTCGCCCGCGCTTCTCGCGAAGCTCGTGCCAGCGGCGCCGTCGAGACCCCTTGTGACGTCGGATCACGCCGCGGTCCCCAGGACGGTGACGCCACCGGTGACCCGGTCGCCCGCCCTGACGATGACCCGGGTCCCGTGCGGCATATAGCAGTCGGTGCGCGAGCCGAAGCGGATCAGCCCGAAGCGCTCGCCCGCCGCCAGCTTGTCACCCGGCGCGACGCGGCAGACGATGCGCCGCGCCACCACGCCCGCGATCTGAACCACCGTGATCCGCGTGCTGTCCCCCTGCAGATTCACGGTGCATCGCTCGTTCACCTGCCCGGCCTCCGGCTGGTAGGCGGCCAGGAAGCGGCCCCGTGAGTACGTGACGCCGACCACGAGGCCGGCGATGGGCGAGCGGTTGACGTGGACGTCGAGCGGCGAGAGAAACGTCGCGACGCGGACCGACCGGCCGACGAACGGGTCGTCGACCTCTTCGACGGACATCACGCGGCCGTCGGCCGGCGACAGCACCGCGCCGGGGATGGCCGGTGTGTCTCGCTCCGGGTCACGGAAGAATCCGAGGGAGGCCAGGGCTGCCGCCGCGAACGGCACGGCGAGGACGCGCCGGCCGCCGAGCACGAGTCCGGCGGCGATCGCCGCCGGAATCGCGATGAACGGCCAGCCCTCGCGCGCGACGGGAAGCTTCGACATCAGCCCATCCGTGGCGGTGCGATCCACGCCATCATCGACCGCAGGCGCTTGCCGACCTCTTCGATCGGATGCGCGGCGTCACGTCGCCGCATCGCGAGGAAACCGGCGCGGTTGGCCTGATTCTCCAGCACCCACTCGCGCGCGAACTGGCCCGACTGGATCTCGCCGAGAATCTTCTTCATCTCGGCCTTCGTCTCGTCGCTGACGACGCGCGGGCCGCGCGTGTAGTCACCGTACTCGGCCGTATCCGACACCGAGTAGCGCATGTATGCGAGCCCGCCCTGGTAGAAGAGGTCGACGATCAGCTTCATCTCGTGCATGCACTCGAAGTAGGCGACCTCCGGCTGATACCCGGCCTCGACGAGCGTCTCGTAGGCAGCCTTGATCAGATGCGAGATGCCGCCGCAGAGCGTCGTCTGCTCGCCGAACAGGTCGGTCTCGGTCTCTTCCTTGAAGGTCGTCTCGATCACGCCCGCGCGGGTGCAGCCCACGCCCTTGCCGTACGCGAGGCCGAGGTCGCGCGCCTTGCCGGAGACGTCCTGGTACACGGCGAGGAGCGCCGGGACACCCGGTCCCTGCGTGAACAGGTCCCGCATGACGTGGCCGGGTGCTTTCGGCGCGATCATGGTGACGTCGACCTCGGGCGGCGGGACCACCTGATTGAAGTGGATGTTGAACCCGTGCGCGAACATCAGCATCTTGCCCTTGCCGAGGCCGCCCTTGATCTCGGTCTCGAACACGTGGCGCTGGCTCTGGTCGGGCAGCAGGATCATGATCACGTCGGCCATCTGCGAGGCCTCGTTGACGGTCGCGACCTTGAGCCCTTCCTTCTCGGCCTTCGCCCAGCTCTTCGAGCCCTTGTAGAGCCCGACGACGACGTCCTGACCCGAATCCTTGAGGTTCAGCGCGTGCGCGTGGCCCTGGCTGCCGTAGCCGATGATCGCGATCTTCCGGCCCTTCAGCAGGCCGAGATCGGCGTCCTGGTCGTAGTAGATCTTGGCGGGCATCTCGTGGTGTCCTTTCCTCGGTGAGTGGTAGTGCGCGCGGCAGGCCGTCGCGGGGCCGGGGCCCCGCCGGCCGAGGCGCGCCTCCTAGTCTAGTCGGCGAAGCCGACCACCTTCGGATCTTCCGCGACGCGCGGCTGCTTCCGCGGTGGCTCGACGCGGCGCACGCGTGTCTTCGGGCCGCGCGCAATGGCGACCTTTCCCGTCCGGACGAGTTCCTGGATGCCGATCGGCCGTAGCAGCTCGATCAGCGCCTCGAGCTTGCCCTCGTCGCCGGTGGCCTCCAGGACGAACGAGACCGGCGTGACGTCGACGACCCGCGCCCGGAAGATCTCGGCGGTTCTCAGGATTTCCGCCCGGTTCGACGGCTCGGCGTTCACGCGGATGAGCACCAGCTCGCGCTCGACGTGGCCCTCGTCGGTCAGGTCGGTCACCTTGATCACGTCGATGAGCTTGTGTAGCTGCTTGGTCACCTGCTCGATCACGAACTCGTCGCCGCGCACCACGAGCGTCATGCGTGACACCGACGGGTCGAGGGTCTCGCCGACCGACAGGCTCTCGATGTTGTAGCCGCGTGCCGAGAAGAGCCCGGCGACGCGCGAGAGCACGCCGAACTTGTTCTCGACCATGACCGAGATCACGTGCTTGCGGGGCTCGCTGCCGTTTTGCATCAGAAGCCCGTCTGTGACTTGGCGGCGCGATCCCGAACTTCGCGGGTGGGCGGCGCCAGGATCATATCGGTGTTGGCGCCGCCGGCCGGCACCATCGGGAACACGCACTCGTCCTTGTCGACGCACACGTCGAGGATCACCGGCGCGGGGGTCGCGATCATCTTCTCGATCGCCGGCACGAGCTCGCTCGGCTTCGTCACGCGCAGCCCCACGCAGCCGTACGCCTCGGCCAGCCGCACCCAGTCCGGGATCTGCGGCAGGTCGATCGCGGAGTAGCGCTCCTTGTAGATGATCCGCTGCCACTGCCGGACCATCCCGTGGCCGCCGTTGTTGATGATCACGGTCTTGACCGGCAGCCCCTCGGTGAAGCAGGTGGCGAGCTCCTGACTGTTCATCTGGAAGGACCCGTCGCCGTCGATGTTGATGACGAGCTTGCCCGGGTTGGCCGCCTGGACGCCCATCGCGGTGGGCAACCCATAGCCCATCGTGCCGAGACCGCCGGAGGTGCACCACATCCGCGGGTGCTTGAACTTGTAGTACTGCGCCGCCCACATCTGGTGCTGGCCGACGCCGGTGACGATGAAGGCCTCGCCGTTGGTCGCGTTGGAGATCTCCTGGATGACGTACTGGGGCTTGACGACGTCGTCGCTCCACTCGTACGAGAACGGGACGTCGTGCTTCCACTGGGCGACCTGGGCCGCCCACTGACGCCGCCCCTCGCGGACGGCCGGCGCCGGCTCGTCCTTCAGCTCCTCGCGAAGCGCGTCGACCAGCTTGGCGAGCACCCGTCGGCAGTCACCGACGATCGGCACGTCGACCTTGAGATTCTTCGAGATCGAGGACGGATCGATGTCGATGTGGATGATCTCGGCGTTCGGGGCGAACGCGTCGACCTTACCGGTCACCCGGTCGTCGAACCGTGCCCCGATGGCGACCAGCACGTCGGAGTGGTGGACCGCCATGTTGGCGTAATAGCTGCCGTGCATGCCCAGCATGTCGAGCGAGAGCGGATGCTCCATCGGAAACGCGCCGAGTCCCATCAAGGTCTGCGTCAGCGGGAACTGCCCGAGCTCGGCCAGCTCCATGAGCTCGGCGCTCGCGTCGGCCGAGATCACGCCGCCGCCGACGTAGAGCACGGGCTTCTTCGCGCGCGCCAGCAGCTTCGCCGCCCGCTTGATCTGGCCGGGATGGCCGTCGTAGTTCGGATTGTACGAGCGCATCTGGACGTGCTCGGGCCAGATGAGATCCCACTCCTTGACGAGGATGTCCTTCGGCAGGTCCACGTGGACGGGTCCCGGACGCCCGGTCGACGCGATGTGGAATGCCTCCCGGATGATCGGCCCGAGATCGTTGCCGTCCTTCACGAGGAAGTTGTGCTTCGTGCACGGACGCGTGATCCCGACGTTGTCCGCCTCCTGGAACGCGTCGTTGCCGATGAGGTGCGTGGGCACCTGACCGGTGAACGCGACGATCGGGATCGAGTCCATCATCGCGTCCTGCAGCGCCGTCACCAGATTCGTCGCGGCGGGGCCCGACGTGACGAGGCAGACGCCCACCTTGCCCGAGGTGCGCGCATAGCCTTCCGCCGCGTGTCCGGCGGCGGCTTCCTGGCGTACGAGGATGTGGCGCAGGCCTTCGAAGTCGTACAGGACGTCGTAGATGGGGAGGACCGCGCCGCCCGGCAGGCCGAAGATCAAGTCGACACCCTGACGCTTCAGGCACTCCAGAAGAATCCGAGCCCCGGACATTCTCACTTCGCGTTCCTCCTCGAGTCGACGCTACACACGGTAATCGCCGCTGCCGCCCACCTGCCGCTCCTTGATTCGCGCCTGCGCCGCCGCGAGCCGCGCGCCGGGAATGAGGTATGGCGAACACGACACGTACGTCATCTTCACGCGATGACAGAACTCCACCGACGAGGCCTCGCCGCCGTGCTCGCCGCAGATCCCGATCTTCAGATTCGGTCGGCGGCTGCGCCCCCGCTCGATGCCGATCTTGATCATCTCGCCGACCCCCTCCTGGTCGAGGACCGAGAAGGGATCGTGCGGCACCAGGCCCATGTCCAGGTACTTCGGCAGGAACTTCGCGACGTCGTCCCGGCTGTAGCCGTACGTGAGCTGGGTCAGGTCGTTGGTGCCGAACGAGAAGAACTCGGCGAACTCGGCGATCTGCGCGGCGATCAGCGCCGCCCGCGGCACCTCGATCATCGTCCCGATCAGGTACTTCACGACGACGCCCGTCTCGGCGATGACGCCGTCAGCGACCCGCTTGGTCTGCTGGAAGGTCTCCTTCATCTCGCCGACGGTCCCGGTGAGCGGGATCATGATCTCGGGCTCGACGTGGATCCCCTGCTCGGCGACCGTGCAGGCGGCCTCCATGATGGCCCGCACCTGCATGCCGTAGATCTCCGGGTGCGTGATGCCGAGCCGGCAGCCCCGATGGCCGAGCATCGGGTTGGCTTCCCGCAGCTTCTCGACGTTGGCGATCAGCGCCTCGAGCCGGGCCTGCTCCTCGGGATTGATCCCGAGCGCCTCGAGCCGGCTCCGCGTCTCGATGAGCTCCTTGTACTCCTTGTGGTTCGGCAGGAACTCGTGCAGCGGCGGATCGAGCAGTCGGATCGTGACGGGCAGCCCGTCCATCGCGCGGAAGATCCCGACGAAGTCGTCGCGCTGGAACGGCCGGAGCTTCTCGAGCGCGATACGGCGGGTCGTCTGGTCGGCCGCCATGATCATCTCGCGGACGATCGGAATCCGGTCGGGCGCGAAGAACATGTGTTCGGTGCGGACGAGCCCGATGCCTTCGGCGCCGAACTCGCGAGCGCGCTGGGCGTCGAGCGGGGTATCGGCATTGGCGCGCACGCCGAGCCCTTCTTTGCGGTAGCGGTCCGCCCAGGCCAGGAGCTCGGCGACCTCGTCCCCGAGCTCACCCTCGACGGTCTTGATCGTGTCGAGAAGGACCTCACCGGTTCCGCCGTCGACGGAGATCCAGTCACCCTCCCGGACGATGCGGCCCCCCACTTCGAAGACGCGACGGTGCTCGTCCACGGCGATTTCCGAGGCGCCGACGACGCAGGCCTTGCCCATCCCGACCGCGACGACCGCCGCGTGCGACGTCCGGCCGCCCCGCGCAGTGACGATGCCCTCCGCGGCATACATGCCGGCGACGTCCTCCGGGGAAGTCTCCGGGCGAACCAGGATGACCTTCTCGTTCGCGCGCGCCCACTCCACCGCGCGGTCAGCATCGAACACCGCCTTGCCGACCGCCGCTCCCGGGGCCGCCGGCAGCCCGCGGGCCAGGAGCCGTCCCTTGTCGATGGCCGCGGCCTTGTCCCGGTCGTCGAAGACCGGCCGGATCGCTTCGTTCACTTCCTGGGGTCGAACGCGGAGGAGGGCCGTGTGCTGGTCGATCACATGCTCGTTCACCAGGTCGCGAGCCACCTTGACGGCCGCGCGGGCGGAGCGCTTGCCGGAGCGCGTCTGCAGGAGGTAGAGCTTGCCCTCCTGGACGGTGAACTCGATGTCCTGCATGTCCTTGTAGTGGCGCTCGAGGCGTCCGGCGATCTCGAGGACCTCGTCGTAGATCACCGGCATCCGCTCGTGGAGCGCCTCGATCGGGAGGGGCGTCCGGATACCCGCCACGACGTCCTCGCCCTGAGCGTTGGGCAGGAACTCGGCGTAGAAGCGCGGCTCGCCGGTCCGCGGATCGCGTGTGAACCCGACGCCGGTGCCCGAGGTCTCGCCGAGGTTGCCAAAGACCATGGCCATCACGGTCACGGCCGTGCCCCATTCCTCAGGAACGTTGTGGATGCGCCGGTACTCGGTGGCCTTCTTCGCGAACCAGGAATCGAACACGGCGTTGATCGCGAGCCGCAGCTGCTCCTTCACGTCCTCCGGGAAGGCGCGTCCCGTTCGCTCGCTGACGATACTCTTGAACGCGTCGGTCAGCTTTCTGAGCTCGGCCGCCGGAACTTCGGGGTCGCTCTTGACGCCGAGACGCGACTTCATCGCGTCGAGCTCGGCGTCGAAGATCTCGCGCCGCACCCCGAGGACGACGTCCCCGAACATCGTGACGAAGCGCCGGTAGCAGTCCCACGCGAACCGCTCGTTACGCGTGCGCGCCGCCAGTCCCTCGACCGTCGCGTCGTTCAAGCCGAGATTGAGGATCGTGTCCATCATCCCCGGCATCGACACGCGGGCGCCGGAACGGACCGAGACCAGCAGGGGGCGCTTGGGGTCGCCGAAACCGGCGTCCGCGGCCCCCTCGAGTCGCTGGAGATTCTCGAGCGTCTGGTCCCACAGCTCCTCGGGCCATTCGTGGCCCGAGCGGTTGTAGCGGGCCCAAGCTTGCGTGGTCACGGTGAATCCTGGTGGGACGGGAATTCCGAGATTGGTCATCTCCGCCAGCTCACAGCCTTTACCGCCGAGCAGGTTCCGCATGACCGAGGAGCCTTCGGCACGGCCCCCACCGAAGAAGTAGACGTATTTCGTCATAGGCGCGGGTCTCCGTTCCCGATGACCAAAAAAGCCTTGTGATGTTAGTGGATAACGAGCACCAGTGTCAATTATTCTACCGCTCGTTACCACTCCCGCGCCTTCTCTCATTCGGCGTACGCCTTGCCTTCCTCGAGTGCGGTCCCAGAGACACGAAAGGCCACGGGTCGTTCGACCCGTGGCCTTTGAGGTTCACTCGCCACGGGCCATCCCCGCCCCGTGGCATCCGTTGTCGGTCTACGTCGCGGATGCTCCGGGCGGGGCTGGCAGTACCAGCAGAATCAGGCCCAGGAGCGGTACTCGCGACGTCATACGAATCACGCCGCGGAGTATACGGGGCAGCACCGACCGGGTCAAGCGCCGGGCCGCCCGGCTCGGCGACGCCGCGACACCGGCCCGAGCACGAGCCCCTCCACGGCCACCAGGTGGTCGAGCATCGCCTGCCGCGCGGCGTCGCTGTTGCGACGCGCGATCGCCTGGACGATGCGCCGGTGGTCTTGATGCGAGCGACTGGGCCGACCCGGGGTGTTGATCGACTCCTCGCGGCTCTGCGTGAGGAGATCCATGATCGCGTGCACGAGCCGCGTGATCGCGCGGTTGTGGGCGGCCGTGCCGACGGCGGCGTGGAACGCCGCGTCCTGCGCGAGCCCGGTGCGCCCGGCGGCGATCTCTCGGGCCTGATCCTCGAGGATGCGCTCCATCTCCTGGACCTCGTCCGGCGTCGCGCGGCTGGCCGCGAGCGCAGCGATGGCCGGCTCCAGCACGCGACGGGCCTCGAAGAGCTCGCCGATCGCCTCGCGCTGCGAGGTCATCACGAGGGCCAGCGGACCGATCAGCGCGTCGATCGACACTTCGCGGACGAACGTCCCCTCGCCCGGTCGGATCTCGATGAGGCCGAGGCTCTCGAGGGCGCGCAGCGCCTCGCGCACCGAGGTGCGGCTGACGACGAACTTCTCCGCGAGCTCGCGCTCTGGGGGCAGCCGGTCGCCACTCTTGAAGCGCCCTTCGGAGATCAGCTGCTTGACCTGTCGGACGATCTCCTCGTAGATTCGCGTCGACTTGATCGGTCCGAGCTCGACGGCTTGATTTCCCGTTCGCCGACGTGGGGGGGTGCTCATCGGCGTCTCA
>CAYVHH010000122.1:0-4449 GCA_964450175.1 uncultured bacterium
GCCATGACCTCGGCCAGGATGTCGGCGTAGCGCCGGCGCCATCGGCTCTCGCTCATGAGCCGCCCCGGGTGCTCGATGGCGAAGCCCCGCTCCGACAGGCGCGAGATGGACGATGCCGCCCGGTAGTTGAGCCAGACGCGGTCGAGCGGCGCGATCTTCACCCCGAACCGCATCTCGGTCGGTAGCTGTGCGCAGCGCGAGAGAAATCCCTCCTTGAAGCGCCGGACTTCCTCGAGCGCGACGCCCAGGGTGGATACCACCAGCGCATCCTGACTGTCCGGGCGATGATTCGAATGGATCTCAAAGAACCACCGCAGCGGCCCTTGAGACACCTCGCGGACGAGATCGGTATATTGCGCGTTGATGTAGGCGGCCCGCGGTGTGCGTGCGTGCCACGTCACCTCGCTCGTGAGCGTGACGATCTGCTCGCTGTCCCGATTGACGTTGATCCGATGGCGCGTCGACCGGTCCCAGAACCCGGTGACGAACACGCCGCCCGCCCCGAGCTTCGCGCGGATCTCCATGGCCGTGGCGAGCGTGCCGGCGTCTGAGCTGGCGTGAGGCGCAGCCACGACCACCCCAGGAAGTCCGGACACGTGCTCGAACTTCCCGAGACCATCGACGGCCGCCTTCTCCTGCTCGGTGAGCGTGGCGGCGCAACCGGCGGCGAGCGCGGCGAGCGACGCCAGCAGGAATCGGCGGCGGTGGATGGCGCCTCTCTTCAGCCGAGGCGCGCCGCGGCCCGCTCGACGGCCGCATCGCGACCCCCGAGCACACGCGCGTAGTGCGTCTGCGTCTCGTCAAGGACGTGCGCCGGCGCCAGCTCAGGTCTCCCCGAATTGAACGGCGGGGCGGGAGCGTACTCGATGCCGAGCTGCACTGACTGAGCGTAGTCGTCGCCGGCGATCTCGGCCACGACGGTAAGCGCCATGTCGATGCCGGCAGTGACGCCGCCGCCCGTGATGACATTGCCGTCGCGCACCACGCGCGCGGGATCGGGCGTCGCGCCGAACGCCGACAGCGAGTCGCGCCACGCCCAGTGGGAAGTCGCCCGTTTCCCCTTCAACAGCCCCGCGGCGCCCAGCACGAACGAGCCGGTGCATACGGACGTCACGTAGCGCGCACCCGAAGCAAGCCGCCGAACCTGCGCAATGAGCTCCTGATCCTCCATCGCCTCGATGGTGCCGAAGCCGTTGGGCACGTACAGGAGCGCGCAGCGTTCCACCTCGGCGAGGCGGCGCACCTTCGTGAAGACGATCCCGCCATAGGCTTCAATGTCGCCGCCAGCGGCGGAGGCCAGGATACACTCGGCGCCGGGCAGGCGCGCGAAGACTTCGTGCGGGCCGGTGAAATCGAGCTGGGTGATGCGCGGATACAGCGCGAAGACGACCGGGAACTCTGCAGCCATACGGGCCTCCTCGGTCAGCGCGTGAAAGTCGGCCGCTGATCGTACACCGAACGATCGTAGCGTGGCTCCATCCTGCTCACTAGCTCCGCCGGCATCGTCTGAGCGCGCTGTCGCGGTCAGCAGACTGCACTTGGCTATTCGGCGGGACGTTGCGGGATCGTGAACGTGAACGTCGAGCCCTCCCCCACCTGGCTCTTCACCCAGATTCGCCCGCCGTGGAGTTCGATGAACTTCCGGCACAGCGTCAGCCCCAGCCCCGTCCCTTCAGACTTCTTCTCCGCAGTTCCGACCTGACGGAACTCCTCGAACACCGCCTCGTGGTCCTCCGGCGCGATGCCCACCCCGGTGTCGCTCACTGACACCTCTACGGACCCGTCCTTTGGCACTGCCGCGACCTCGATCCGGCCGCCCTCCGGCGTGAACTTGATCGCGTTGGACAACAGGTTCAAGACGACCTGCCGAATCTTGCGTTCGTCCGCTCGAACCCCGCCCAGCCGATCGTCGACGCCCATCTGCAATGTGATGCTCCGTCGCCCAGCGCGTTCGCGAACGAGGGTCAGGGCATTGTCGAGTGCGGCGGGGAGATGGAAGTCCGACAGCTCGAGCTCCATCCGCCCCGCCTCGATCTTCGAGAGATCGAGGATGTCATTGATCAGGGACAGGAGATGCGTGCCTGATGCATAGATGTCTTTTAGATACTCTTCTTGCTTCTCGTTGAGCTCACCGAACATGCGATCGGCCAGGACCTCGGAGAAGCCAATGATCGCGTTCAGCGGCGTCCGCAGCTCGTGGGACATGTTGGCCAGGAATTCCGACTTGTGCTGGCTGGCGACTTCGAGCTGGTGGCTCTTGTCAGCGAGCTCCCGGAAGAGCCGAGCGTTCTGGATGGCTAGAGCCGATTGCGTCGCGAAGGTGCGGAGCAGATCGATCGTTTCGGCTGGGAACTCGCCGGGGCTGTTACGAGAGACGACGAGACACCCGGTCAGCAGATCCTCCCGTACCATTGGTACGGCTAAGATGGCCCGGACGCCGGACTCAATCAGGTTTTCCCGTAACCGACTCTCGTAGGCGCCCGGTACCGTGATGTCCAGAACCTGGGACGGCTCCCGCGTGATAGCCGTCCGGCCGACGACCCCTTCCCCCTTCCGAACCCGGGTACCGCGGCGCGCCTGCGCGAGAACGCCGCCGGCTTCGGTGGCCACCCGATGCACGAACTCCTCGGTGCCGTCGTCGTACTCGAACACGACGCCCCCGTCGAGTCCCGACAACTCGACAGCCCGCGACACGATGGTGGTCAGCACCGTATCGAGATCGAGCGTGGAGCTGACCGCACGGCCGACCTCGCCGAGGGCCGTGAGCTGCTCGACCGAACGCGTCAGCTCGGCGGTCCGGGCCTCCAGCTCTTTGAACAGGCGAACGTTCTCGATCGCGATCACCGCTTGATCGGCGAAGGTCTGGAGGAGCGCGATCTGCTTGTCGGTGAAGGGCCGGATCTCCGTGTGGCTGATCCTGATCACACCGAGCGCGACCCCCTCGCGCAGGAGCGGCACGGCTAGCGCTGACTGCACGCCGTACCGGGCCGCCGTCGACTCGGGATACTCCCCCAGGGCCTGCGTGAGGTCCCGGACATGAATTGTCTTGCGATCGATCACCGCGCGGCCCACCAGATGTCCCCGCGTCAGCCGCCGCACAGAAGGCATCGCTGACACACCGGAGGCCGCGACGAGGCGGAGCATTTCCCCTTCCACGCGAAGCACCTGGGCGTCGTTCGCGCTGCACAGGCGGGCGGCGTTCGCGGCAATGGCGTCAAACACTGGCTGGGCGTCGGTCGGCGAGGACGAGATTACGCGCAAGATCTCGCTCGTTGCCGTCTGCTGCTCAAGGGATTCCGTGAGCGCACTGTTGCGAGCTTCGAGTTCCGTGAACAGTCGGACGTTCTCGATGGCGATGACGGCCTGGTCGGCAAAGGTCTTGAGGATCTCGACCTGCGTTTCGGAGAACGGTCCCGGCTGGCCGCGCATGACGGCGATCATCCCGATGGCGTTGCCTTCCCGGAGCAGCGGCACACCGAGCGACGCGCGCCAACCGCCGACCCGGGCGAGGCGCTGCGCGTACTCGGTGTCCTCCACAAGGTCCTCGATCTTGACGACGGAGCGGGTCAGGATCACGCGACCCGACATCTGCTGTCGGCTCGGCCGCATCGGGTACATCTCCCGCATCACGCGGAGCGCATCCGGGGTGTAGTTGTAGTGCGCGGCGATGTGGATCTGCTCGCCATCGAAGCGGCCGACGAAGCCGTACAGGCCGTCGCAGAGCCGCACCGCGCTCCGCACGATGGCGTCGAACACCGGCTGGACGTCGGTGGGTGAGCTGCTGATGACCCGCAGGATCTCCGCCGTCGCCGCCTGCTGCTCGATGGCCGCACCTAGCGAACGCCTCAGCTCTTCATTCTCGGCCCACAACGGCGCGGGCGACGGACCCGCGACGACAGCGGCACCAAGTGCTTCCCCACACCGCACGCAGAAGTTGCCGGGCGGGGGATTCTCCTGCTGGCATCGAGGACACTTCATGCCGAGCCTCCAAGGAGCGGCAAGGGCTTAAGGCACCGCGACGATAGCCCGCGACGCGTATTGTAGCCTGTCGATTTTCCTTGGTCGCCGTGGCCAAAACGCCACAAACAATCCTGGCAAATTAGCGCTTCTCACGTCGTCGCCTTCGCCGCTCTTTGCTCTTAGGCCGGAGGGATGAGGTGAGTGAGTGAACCAGCGACCTTTGGGTTATGAGGCTAGTACTTGCCGCGACGTCCGCCAACGATCCCCAAGGAGAACGGTCACTTAAGCCTCCGGCGGAGGCGTCGCCTTTGGCCCTTGTTGGGGCGCGTTGGGCCCCGTTCACGGCCAAGACACGGCCAGCCGTGTCTGCCAGACTCCAGCCATCCCCATCGAGATGCCCATCCGGCGGTTGACTAAATGCCGAGTGGAGAGTACCTGAAACTACCTGTCGGAGTGATCGAGGTGGTCGCGCATGATGTACGGCCCTTT
>CAYVHH010000123.1:0-2664 GCA_964450175.1 uncultured bacterium
TCAAGGGTCTCCGGCTCCACCTGCTCGACTGGGGCGGCGAGGGCCGTACCCCGCTGCTGCTCCTGCACGGCTTCACGGGGCACGCGCACGCGTGGGACACCCTCAGCATTGCGCTCCAGCCACACTTTCACGTCTACGCCCTCGACCAGCGCGGGCACGGCGACAGCGATCCCGCCGACGTCTACAACCCGGCGGTGGCGTTCGACGACATCGGCGGGGTCATCGGAGAGCTCGGGCTCAAATCGCTCGTGCTGGTCGGGCTCTCGATGGGCGGCCGCAACGCGATCTACTTCACGTCGAAGCGACCCGAGCTCGTCCAGAAGCTGGTGATCGTCGACATCGGCCCGGAGATCAGCAAGCGCGCGGCGGCGCCGCCGGCGGGTCCTCCGGAGCCAGCGACGTGGGACAGCATCGAGCAGGCGGCGCAGCACCTCTATCGCGGCAACCCGAATCCGGGCATCCACTACTATCGCTGGGTCGTGACGACGAGCCTGCGCCAGCGCGCCGACGGCGCGCTCGTGTGGGCCTGGCATCCGAGCATCAAGGAGCGCCGGTCCCAGCTCGACATCGACTGGTGGGCCGTCCTGAAATCGATCACGGTGCCGACGCTCGTGCTCCGCGGCGAGAGCAGCACCGTGCTGGACCGCGACGTCGCGGAGCGAATGGGCAAGGAGCTCCCGCGCGGCCGCTTCGTGGAGATTCCCCGCGCCGTCCACACGCTCCACGAGGACAACCCCGAGGCCGTCCTCGCCGCGCTCAAGGAGTTCCTCGCGTTCTAGGGCTTCTTGAGCTTCAGATCCTCGTACGGCGCCGAGTAGGCATAGCCCCGGATCAAGCTGATACCGGGCTCCTCGAGCCGGGGCCCGATCCCCCAGGTGAACGCCAGCTCGTAGATCGGGATGTGCGTCACCCGATCGAACAGGATCTGCTGAATCTGATGAATCAGCGCCTCCCGCCGCTTCACGTCGACCTCGCGGGCCTGACGCTGGAAGAGATCCTCGACTTCGGGAATGACGCCCGCGGTGTAGGCGCCCTCCCGGCTCACATACGCCTCGAGCCGCGTCGCCGCGTTGCCGGCCGCGCCCGTGATGCCCACGATCAGATTCTTGAGCTTCTTCTCTCGCCAGGCCGTCGTGAGCGTCGCCCGCTCCATGATCCGGATGCGTGACTTGATGCCGATCGTCTGCAGATACGAGGCCAGCGCTTCGCCCATGGCCGTGTACGGCGGCCACGGATAGAAATCGCCGGCGTCGAAGCCGTTGGGATAGCCCGCCTGGGCCATGAGCTGCTTGGCCCGAGCCGGATCGAACGCGGGCGGCTCGAACGACTTCGAGAACTCGAAGGCGCGCGGAATGAGACCGCCGGTCGGCTTCGAGAGCCCGAGGGTCTCGGCCTGGTTGAGCGCCTCGCGATCGATCGCGTGGCTGGCGGCCAGGCGCACGCGCCGGTCGTGCCACGGCGATTTCGGATCCCACTGATCGGGCATGTCGAGCCAGAAGACGCCGCTCGACTGGCTCGGCGCCGTGAGCTTGAGTCCGGGTGTGCGTCGGATGTCCTCGGCAACAGGCCCGGTGAAGAGATATGCGATGTCGACCTCACCGTTCTTGAGCGCGGCGGCCCGCGTCGTCTCCTCCGGTAAGCTCCGGAGCACGAGGCGCTTGATGCTGGGCGTCTTGCGCCAGTAACCCTCGTAGGCCTCCAGCACGAGCTCCACACCCGGGTTGAAGCTCACGAACCGATAAGGTCCGGCGCCGATCGGCGCCTTCTTGAAGCCGTCGTCGCCGACCTTCTCGACGTACTTCTTCGGGACGACCCAGCCCGCGCCGGTGGCCGACGTGCCGTAGAAGGTCATGAAATCCGGCCACGGCTCCTTGAGCACGAACCGGATGCGCCCGGGATCGACGATCTGCACCTCGCGAACCCGTTCCTTCAGCAGCTTGACGCCCGCGCCCCGATACCGGTCGTACGAGAACTTCACGTCCTCGGCCGTCACCGGATCGCCGTTGTGGAACTTGACGCCCTTGCGCAGCACGAACTCGTACGTGAGCCCGTCCTTCGACTGCGTCCACGACTCGGCCAGGCACGGCGTGCTGTCGTTGCCCGGCATCGGCTTCACCAGCGCGTCGTGCACGGCGTACAGGACCATGAACGGGTTGATGAACGCCTCGGTGTCGGCCGGGTCCAGCCACTTCGCGGCCAGCGTCACGTGCAGCCCCCAGGTCAGCGTGCCCTCGGGGGCGGCGGCGGCGGGGCCGGCGAGCGCGGCGGTGACGGCGAGCGCGACGAGCAGGGCGGCGATCCTCATGGAACCCTCCGGTGGGCCCCATAGTAGTCCAAAGTAGCGCGAGCTCTTGACAACCTGGGGCCTGGGGGGGCAGTTTGAGGCCCGCCCGACCGTCCGAGCGCGCCCGCGCCCAACAAGGGGAGGAATACGATGAGCCAGCTCTGGAGACGCCCGCTGACCTGGGTCCTGATGGCCGCCATCGCCGTCACGGTGGTGCTGGCCGGAGCCGGTGCCTTCACGGCCCGCGCCGCGGATCCGATCAAGATCGGTTTCGGGATGGCGCTGACGGGCGGTCTCGCCGGCAACGGCCAGGGCGCGCTCCTGGCCATGCAGATCTGGAAGGACGACGTCAACAAGGCGGGTGGGATCCTCGGGCGCCC
>CAYVHH010000124.1:0-18513 GCA_964450175.1 uncultured bacterium
CGCTCATGAAGCGCTTCGGCTATCAACCCCTGACGGCCGCCGTGAAGGCCCAGATCCTCGGCCTCAACGCCGCCCGTCTCTATGGCATCGACCCCAATCTGCATCGCAACCCGGTTCCACCGGACTACGTCTCGAAGCTAAAGGCCGCCTACCTCGATCGGGGCGCGAGGCCGAGCCTCACGCAGTACGGCTGGGTGCTGCAGGATGCGTCGTGATCCGCGTGCTACGATCGGCACGACCGGTGAGACGGACAGTCAGAATCCTCGCGACCAGCACCTTCGCCGCGGCGATGTACGCCCTCCTGCTCGGTTCGCTGCTCGGCTGGCGGTCGATGCTCACGAGCTTCCTGATGACGTTCATCTACGCCGCCGTGATCGGAACCGCGGCCAACTTCATCATGCCGATCGTCGGCACGCGCCTCTCCGGAGGCGCGGCGGCCGTCTACTGGCTTGGCCTCGCCGGCACACTCTTGGGGCTCACGTTGGTCGGCTCCATGATCGCGGGCGCCCTGTCCTCGGCGCTCGGACTCTTCGGCCCGGGTTCCACGTGGGCGGCTCAACGCACCGCGATCAGCATCGCGCTCGTCCTGGCGATGACTGTCGGCATGGGCGTCGCGGTCTACGAGAACATGCGCGCACGGCTCCAGTCGGCCCGCGACAACCTGCGCGCGCGGGAGCTGGAGATCGAGCGCGCCCATCGGCTGGCGACCGACGCGCGCCTGGCCTCGCTCGAGTCGCGCCTTCACCCGCACTTCCTGTTCAACGCGCTCGCGGCCATCGCCGGCCAGGTGAAGGAGGCGCCCGAGCGCGCCGAGCGGCTGCTGGTCGAGTTCGCCGATCTGCTTCGCGCCTCGCTCGACGCGACGAAGCGCCACACCGTGCCGCTCGGTGACGAGACGGCGGTCGTGCGGTCGTATCTGGAGATCGAGCTGGCTCGCCTGGGCGAGCGGCTGCGCGCGAAGCTCGACGTGCCCGAGGATCTGAAGGCCTGGCCGGTGCCGCCGCTCGCGCTTCACACGCTGGTCCAGAACAGCGTCAAGCACGTGGCGGCCGCGCGGCCGGAGGGTGCGGAGATCCGGGTCGAGGCGCGCCGCGCCGGTGATCGTCTGGCGCTGACCGTGTGGGACGACGGTCCCGGCTTCGACATCGACCAAGCTCCAGCTGGACATGGACTCGAGACGCTCCGCGCGCGCCTGGGCGTTCTCTTCGGGCCGGCGGCAAGTCTCGACACCGCGCGTGCGGATGGTGGCTCCCGGGTGACCATGTCGCTGCCCGCGTACGCCGCGGTCGCCGAGCGACTATGAGCGGCCGCCTGCGCGCCTACGTCGTCGACGACGAGCCCGGGGCGATGAAGCAGGTCGTGCAGGGCTTGAAGTCGACGGGCCGCGTCGACATAGTCGGGACCGCGACGTCAGCCGAGACGGCGCTGATCGAGATCCCAGCCCGCGAGGTCGAAGCGCTCTTCCTCGACATCCACATGCCCGGGATGACCGGGTTCGAGCTCCTCCAGCGGCTGACGGCAAGCCCCTTGGTCGTCTTCGTCACCGCGTTCGACGACTACGCGCTACAGGCCTTCGAGGCCGCGGCGGTCGACTATCTGCTGAAGCCCGTCAAGCGCGAGCGCGTCGAGCGCGCGCTCGATCGCCTCGAAAGCCGCCGCGCCGATCCGAGCGCCGCCGGAGTACAGGCAGTGCTGGAGCGGCTCGCGCGCCACTACCGCGCTGCGCGAATGCCGGCCTACGCCGACCGCATCAGCGTCGACCTCGGCCAGCAGCGCACGCAGCTGGTGGAGACGGCCAAGATCACGCACTTCGTCGCGCAGGGAAAGGGAACGCTGGCCGTGACCGCGACGGGCAGCCACCTGGTGGACCGCACGCTCGGGGAGCTGGAAGAGCGGCTGGACCCGCGGCACTTCATTCGCATCCACCGGAGCGCTATCGTCAACCTGGCTTGGGTCGGCGAGGTTCGCCCCGAGCTCGGCGGGCGGCTTGTCGCTCGACTCAAGGACGTGGCGCAGACCGAGCTTCAGGTGGCACGCGACCGGGCTCGGGCTTTCAAGGAACGGCTGGTGCTCTAGTCCGGCGTTCCTTGGGCGACGAATGCGCGAAATACGTTGTCGGTGAACGCGCGACCCACGTCTTTCTGCGCAAGCGGATGTGGAGGCTCCGCTACCGGCTCGTGCCCGTGAGCTCGACGACCTTGCCGCCGCGGAGCACGACCATCTTGAATGGCGAGCCCGGCGCCCAGCCGGCCAACGTGTTGCGAATCTTCTCGATGTTCTCCTCGGACACCACGGGAATGTCGGCGACCGAGAGGATGATGTCGCCGCCCACGGGAATCTCCTTCCCGCCGATGGTGAGGGTCCCGTCGCTCCCCTGCAGGCCCATGGTCCACGCCATCGAACCCTGAGCGACCGTCTTGACGAGGAAGCCGCCGGGCGCAGGGACGTTGAAGACACTCGCGAGGCGGCCGGTGAGGAGCATGCCCTGGAGGGCACCCCAGAACATCTTCCGGGGCACCAGAAGGCGTCGCGCGCTCTTGATCGTCACGACAAACCCGAGGCCCTCGCTGCCGCCGGACTTCGAGATGTTCTGGCTGACGATCGCGATGACATCGCCGGCCATGTTGAACACGGGGCCCCCGGAGTTCCCGGTGTTGATCGTCGCCGTGGTTTGCAGGAACTCCGCCAGGGGCATGTCCGGGAATATCGACCTGGGCGGCCAGCGCGCGCTGACCCAGCCCACGCTCATCGAATAGGCGAGCCCATAGGGAGCGCCGACGATCATGACCTGTTGGCCCACGCGCATCGCGTCCGAGTCCCCCAGCCGCGCCACCTGCATCGCCTTTGTCACGCGTTCGAGCTGAAGGAGCGCGACGTCGGCCGCCGAATCTGACGCCAGGATCGTCGCGCGTACGACCTCACCAGCGATGCCCTCGACGGTGATCTCGTCCATGCCGTTGACAACGTGTGCGGCCGTCATCACCCGGCCGTCGACGGAGATCAGGACGCCGGAGCCCGTCTCGTTGAAGTGGGTGATCCCGGCCGCGCCGACGTCGCGCCCCTTGCTCCGCACCACGACGACGGTGGGGCTGACCCGGTTGAAGATGTCGTCCAGGCTCTGGCCCTGCGCCCGGGCTGCCGGGGCGAAGGCCGGCACCGCGGCTACGATCGCCATCACCGCAAGGAGCCTCGTCATGGGGCCCAAACTGGCCCACGAGCGGAGCCCTGGGTATGGGACCTTGGTCCTGTTCGTCGACCATCTCGCGGCCTGGAGCCGTCCTCGCCCGCACCCACGATAAAGGCGTTTGCTCCCCGAGTCCCCCGCGTGGCACAGTAGCGCGCGCCATGAGACTCGGACTGTTCGGCGTCGTGATCGCGGCCGCCCTCCTGGGGGCTCCCACGGCGGCGCGCGCGCAAGGAGCACCAAAGGTTGCCCGGATCGGATGGCTCTCGCCGGCGTCCGCCGGCACAGGGACCTCCAACTTCGACGCTCTGCGCAGCGGACTCCACGAGCTCGGCTATATCGAGGGCCGGAATATGGTCTTCGAGGAACGCTGGGCGGACGGCGTCGCGGCGCGCATGTCCGCGCTCGCCGCCGAGCTGGTCAACCTCAAGGTGGACGTGATCTGCACGGCCGGCACGCCGGCGGCGCTGGCGGCGAGAGACGCCACGACCACGATTCCGATCGTCTTCGCCAACGTGGCGTTCCCGGATCGATCGCACCTGGTCGAGAGCTACGCTCGGCCCGGCCGCAACGTGACCGGCGTAGCCTTCATCGGTCCGGAGTACGGCAAGCGACTCGAGCTGCTGAAGGAGGCGCTGCCGAAGCTCCGCCGGGTAGGCCTGATCTACAACCCCGAGAACCAGGCCAGCGTGCTGGCCCTCGAGGAGACACGCCGCTGGGCGCCGGCCCTCGACGTGACGCTCGAGGCGTACTCCCTGCGCGGGCCGCAAGAGCTCGACGGCATGTTCGACATCATCACCCGGTCCCATCCGGACGCGCTCATGACCACGGCCGACGTCTTGATCCACTCCTATCGCGCGCGCATCGTCCAGTTCGCGGCGAAGAACCGACTGCCCTCGATGTTCCCGGACAAGGAATACGTCGTCGCGGGCGGCCTCATGTTCTACGGCGGCAGCATTCCCGAGATGTATCGGCGCGCCGGGATCTACATCGATCGCATCCTGAAAGGCGCGAAGCCCGCCGACCTCCCCGTGGAGCAACCGACCAAGTTCGACATGATCGTCAATCTGAAGACGGCCCGGACGCTGAGCGTGACGATTCCGCAGTCGATCCTCCTGCGAGCGGATCAGGTCATCGACTGACCGAGCTCGAGTGGTATCCTTGCCGCCCGAAGGAGACACCCCCATGGCCACCAATCTCGCCGTCGTCGTCGACCCGGAAGCGCCGGGTCGTCTCGTCCTCCGTCCCGTACCGGAGCCGACCGCCGATCGTGACGAAGCGCTCGTGCGCGTCCACGCAATCTCGCTCAACCGCGGTGAGGTTCGCCGCTCGGGGATGGCCGCCGCCGGCTGGCGACCCGGGTGGGATCTCGCCGGAGTGATCGAGCGCTCCGCGGCGGACGGGTCGGGTCCGGCCGTCGGAACGCGCGTCGTCGGATTCCTGCCGGAAGGCGCCTGGGCCCAACGCGTGCTCGTCCCCAGCAACGCGCTGGCCGAGCTTCCCGACAAGGTGACCTTCTCGCAGGCCGCGACATTCCCGGTGGCCGGGCTCACGGCGCTCCACGCGCTGGGCAAGGGCGGCCCCTTGCTGGGCAAGCGCGTGCTCGTGACCGGCGCGACCGGCGGTGTCGGTGACTTCGCCGTGCAGCTCGCGAGGCTCGCCGGCGCTCACGTGACGGCGAGCGTCCGGCGGGCCGATCAGGTGTCGACGGTGCGCCAGCTCGGCGCCCACGACGTGGTCGTCGGCGACGCGATCGCCGCCGCACCGAAGTACGACCTCATCGTCGAATCGGTGGGCGGCAAGACCCTGGGGACCGCGCTGGCCGCCCTCGAGCGCGGCGGCACGTGTGTCACGCTCGGCGTCTCGGCTTCGTCCGAGGTCACCTTCGACGCGCGCAACTTCTTCGCCACCGGCCGCTCGACGCTCTACGGCTTCTATCTGTTCACGGAGCTCGGCAACGAGCCCGCGTCGGTCGGGCTTCGGCGGCTCGCCGATCTCGTCGCCGCCGGGCAGCTCGCGCCTCACATCAGCCTGGAGCGTCCGTGGAAGGAGATCGGGCAGGTGGCGCAGGATCTGATCGCGCGCCGGTTCCCCGGCAAAGCCGTGCTCGTCGTGGACTGAGAGGATCCCATGTTCGACTTCAAGGACCACGCGGTCCTCGTCACCGGTGCGGGCGCGGGCATCGGTCTGGGCATCGCGCAGGCGTTTCACGGGGCCGGCGCGCGGGTCGCGCTCGGCGACCTGCGTGAGCCCGGGCTGGCGCGCGCCGCCGAGAAGCTCGGCCGCTCCGAGCGCGTGTTCACGCAGGCCGTCGACGTCCGGGACGGCAAGTCGGTCGACGGCTTCGTCCAGGCGGCCGAGCGCGCGATCGGGCCGCTGACGGTCGGCGTCGCCAACGCCGGGGTCTATCCGAACTCGCCGGTCCTCGACATGACGATCGACGAGTGGGACCGGGTGATGGAGACGAATCTGCGCGGCGTCTTCCTGACCTGTCAGGCGGTGGGCCGGCGCATGGTGGCCCAGTCCACACCGGGCAAGCTGATCACGATCTCGTCCGGCGCCTACAACAGCGGCCGGAAGGGCGCCGCGCACTACTGCGCCTCCAAGGCCGGCGTGGTGATGTTCACGAAAGTCCTGGCGATGGAGCTGGGGCAGCATCGGATCAACGTCAACTGCATCGCGCCGGGCCTGATCACGGTCGACCGGAACCTCAACGAGGTGTCGGACGAGTACGTGAAGACCCTCGTCGCCACGATTCCGTGGGGCCGGCCCGGATCGCCCGAGGACATCGCGCGCGCGGCGCTGTTCCTGGCCTCGCCGTTCGCGGAGTTCATCACGGGTGAGGTGCTAAGTGTCGATGGCGGCAGCGGGACCGGGCGGACCTATCTGCCGTACAGCGGCGCGACCCGCCGCTGACGGCTAGACCTTCAGCCGCGGGTCGAGCACGTCGCGAAGCCCGTCGCCCAGGAGGTTCATCGCCAGCACCGTCAGCATGATGCCGAGGCCGGGCACGGTCGAGATCCACCAGGCCTCGCGCAGGTAGTCTCGGCCCTCGCTCAGCATCCGTCCCCACTCCGGTTGCGGCGGCTGGCTGCCCAGGCCGAGAAAGCTGAGCGCCGCGGCCGACAGGATCGCCGTGCCCAGACCGAGCGTGCCGGTCACGATGAGCGGCGCGACCACGTTCGGCAGGATGTAGCGCGCGACGATCGACAGATCGCGGCTGCCGAGCGCACGCGCCGCTTCCACGTAGAGCTGCTCCCGGGCCGAGAGCACGCTGGCCCGGACCAGCCGCGCGTAGTTCGGCACCGCCGACAGCCCCACCGCGATCATCACGTTGTTCAAGCCCGGGCTCAGCACGCTCACGATCGCCAGCGCGAGCAGGATACCGGGGAACGCGAGCAGGACGTCCACCACGCGCATCACGAAGCCGTCCACACGCCCACCGTAGTAGCCCGACAGCAGACCGACCGGCGTGCCGAGCGCGAGCGCGATCGAGACCGAGATGAGGCCGACCGTCAGCGAGAGCCGCGCGCCGTGCAGGGCGCGGCTCGCGACGTCGCGGCCGAACTGGTCGCTCCCGAGCAGAAAGCGCGGCCCCGGCGCCTGAAGCGCCTCGCGCGGAGACGTCTTGATCGGATCGCGCGGGCTGAGCCACGGGGCGGCCAGCGCCATCAGCGCGAGCGACGCCAGGATGGCCAGGCCGAGCACGGCGCCCCGCTGGCGCATCAGGCGCCTGAGTGCGCCGGGACGGCTACCCGAACCGGATTCGGGGATCGACGAAGGCATAGGTGATGTCGACGAGGACGTTGATCAGCACGTAGGCCGTGGCGACGAACAGCACGGTGCCCTGGACGAGCGGAAAGTCCTTGGCGAGGATGCCGCCGACGATGAGCCGGCCGAGGCCCGGCCGGCTGAACACGGTCTCGACGATCACGGCGCCGGCCAACAGATTGCCGAACTGGAGCCCGAAGATCGTGATCACCGGGATCAGGGCATTCTTCAGCGCGTGCCGCACCACCACACCCCACCACGCCAGCCCCTTGGCGCGCGCGGTCCGGACGTAGTCCTGGCCCAGCACCTCGAGCATGCTCGAGCGCGTGAGCCGCGCGATGATCGCCGAGGCGATCATCCCGAGCGTCACGGCCGGCAGCACGAGGTGTCGAAGATCGCCGCCGCCGGTCGCGGGGAACCAGCCGAGGTGGAGCGAGAACGCGACGATCATCAGCAGGCCGAGCCAGAAGCTCGGCATTGACACGCCGAGCAGGGCCACGATCATCGAGCCCGCGTCGAACCAGGAGCTCCGGAACAGCGCGGCCATGAGCCCCAGGGGGACTCCGATCGCCACCGCCACCGCCATGCTCGCGATGGCGAGCTGCGCGGTGCTGCCGGCGTTCTCGCCGATCTCGGTCGAGACGGCGCGGCGGCTCCGGATCGAGGTGCCGAGATCGCCACGCACCGCGTTGGCCACGAAGCGTCCGTACTGCTTCAGGATCGGCTCGTCGAGATGGAGCTGCGCCCGCATCTGGGCGATCTGATCCGGGGTCGTGACGAACTCGGCGAGCATGATCTTCACCGGGTCGCCGGGCACCAGGAACAGCATGCTGAAGACGGCGAGGGTCACCCCGAACAGCACGGGCACGACGGCCAGCAACCGCCGGGCGAGGTACGTCAGCACGCCGGGGCGGAGCTCACCGGGCTACCGGCGGATCGTGACGTCGCTCAGGACCGGATAGGCGTTGAAGTTGTACTTCGCGCCCTGCACGTTCGCGCGGTACGCCCACACCGAGAGGTCGTCGAGGAGCGGCACCGTCAGGGCTTCGTCGACCGCCAGCTTCTCGATCGCCAGGTAGAGCGCCCGGCGCTTCACCGGGTCGAACTCGCGCCGACCCTGCTCGAGCATCTGGTCCAGCTTCGCGTTCTTCACGCACGACCAGTTGAAGTTGCCGCCGACCATCGAGGAGTGGAACAGTGCGAAAAGCCCGTCGGGATCGATCGATCTCAAGAACATGACCGGGCCGTGGGTCGCGCAGCGATAGTTGTCCTCGTACCAGGGCGGTCGCGCCTGGGTCTTGAGCTTCACCTCGATGCCGACCTCGTGGAGCGAGGACTGGATGAGCTGCACCGCCGGCTCGGGCCCGCCGCCGTAGTCGATCGCGTTCAGGATGATCTCGAGCCGCTGGCCGCCCTTCGCCCGGATGCCGTCGCTCCCCGGCTGCCACCCCGCCTCGGCGAGCAGCGAGCCGGCCTTCGCGGCATCGAACGGATAGGCTTGGCGAAGCGTGGGATCGTCGAGCATCACGGCCGTGAGCGGCGCGAACGCCTTGAGCGCGATGCCTTTGGCCACCGTCGCCAGCAGCGCGTCCTTGTCGACCGCGTAATTGATCGCGCGCCGTACCCGCACGTCGTCGAGCGGCGGCTTGGTCGTGTTCAGGAGCCAGATGCGCGGCGCGCCGGGCCAGGGAGTCTTCTCGATGCGGATGCCGGTGTTCTTCTCGAGCCGGGGCAGGGACTGCGCCGGAATGGCGTAGATCGCCTGGGTCTCGCCGCTCTCGAGCGTCGTCACGCGGGTGCCCGCCTCCGGCACGAACTTCCAGACGATGCTGTCGAGGTACGCCGGCCCGCTCCGGTCGCTCCACGGCGCCTTCCGCGTGTAGGCCGGGTTGCGGACGATCGTCGTGTGGTCCTTCGCGACATATTCCGTGACCATGAACGGCCCGGTGCCGACCGGGCGCGTGTGCACCTGATCGCCGGTCTCGCGCACGGCCTTGGGCGACACGATCGAGAGCGGACCGGACGCGACCAGGTTCAGGAACGGCGCGAACGGAGCTTCGAAGTTCACCTGCAGCGTGTACTCGTCGAGGACCTTCGAGCCTGCGTAGGTCGTCAGCGCCGCGCGGGCACCGCCGGCCTTGAACTTCGGATCGACGATCCGGTCGAAGTTGAACTTGACCGCCTCGGCGTTGAACGGCGTGCCGTCGTGGAACTTGACGTCGCGCCGCAGCTTGAAGGTCACGCTGCGTCCATCGCGGGTGCTCTGCCACGACTCGGCCAGCCACGGCCCGAGCTTGCCGTCCGGTCCTCGATAGAGCAGGTTCTCGGTGACCGACCCGATGACCTGGTAGGTCACCGCCGAGGGCGATGCGTGCGGATCGAGCGTCGGCGGCTCCTGATCGAGGCCGACCACGAGCTTGCCGCCGCTCTGGGCCAGGGCGATTGGCGCGTGAGCACCGCTGGCGGCGAACGTCAGCAGCGCGGTGACGGCGATACCGAGGGCGCGGAGCGAACGGTCTGTGCGCATGGTGGCCAATCCTGTCTTGCGAGCCCCGCCGACGTCAAGCCCTGGTTCTCCTTGACGACGGCTCTGTCGTCCGGGCAGCATTCGCCGGAGGATGCTGAGATGACAGACGAGCGCGAGCTGAACGAGTGGCTCGACCGTGTGCGGCGCGGCTCGCTCGGCCGCCGAGAGTTCGCCCGCGGCCTTCTCGCCCTCGGGCTCACGCCTCCGCTGGTCGCCGAGCTGCTTCGCTCGCGCGGCATCGCGTACGCCCAGGCCAAGCGCGGAACCTTCAGCCCCACGCGGCGCGGCGGCGGGGGCGACCTGAAGCTGCTCTGGTGGCAGGCGCCGACCATCCTCAACCCGCACCTGGCGATCGGCGTGAAGGACGGCGACGGCTCGCGCCTCTTCTACGAGCCGCTCGTGTCCTTCGATCCCGACGGCAACTTCGTCCCGGTACTGGCCGCCGAGGTCCCGACCGTGCGGAACGGGATGGTCGCGCGCGACGGCCTCTCCGTGACCGTGAGGCTCAAGAAGGGCGTGCAATGGCACGACGGCAAGCCGTTCACGGCCGACGACGTCGTCTTCACCTGGGAGTACGCGGCGGACCCGGCCACCCTGGCGGTGTCGGCCGGCTCGTACCAGAGCATCGCCCGGGTCGACAAGCTCGATGCGCACACGGTCAAGATCGTCTACAAGACGCCGACTCCCTTCTGGGCGAGCGCGTTTCGTGGCGTCATCGCCCGGCATGTCTTCGGGCCCTTCAAGGGGAAAAATTCCCGCGAGGCGCCGGCCAACCTGAAGCCCGTCGGCACCGGTCCCTATCGCCTCGTCGAGTTCAAGCCCGGTGACGTCGTGCGCGCCGAGATCTTCCCCGCGTATCACGAGTCGAACTGGCCCTTTTTCGACCGCCTGGAGATGAAGGGCGGGGGCGATGCCGTCTCGGCGGCGCGCGCCGTCATGCAGACGGGTGAATACGATTTCGCCTGGAACATGCAGGTCGAGGACGAGCTGCTCCAGCGGATGGAGCGGGGAGGCAAGGGCAAGATCGAGATCGCCTGGGGCGGCGGCATCGAGCACATCCTCTATAACTTCTCCGATCCGTGGCGCGAGGTCGACGGCGAGCGCTCGAGCGTCAAAGCCCCGCATCCGTTCCTGACCGACCCGAGCGTCCGTGCGGCGCTGAGCCTCCTGGTCGACCGCGCGGCGATCCAAGAGCAGGTCTACGGTCGACTCGGGCGGACCACCGCGAACTATCTGAACGCGCCGGAGGTGTTCCGCTCCAAGAACACGCGCTGGGAGTTCAGCCCCGAGAAAGCTGCCAAGGTCCTCGAGGACGCTGGATGGAAGCGAGGGCCCGACGGGATCAGGGCCAAGGACGGCAAGCAGTTACGCATGCTCTTCCAGTCCTCGATCAACGCGTCGCGCCAGCGGACCCAGGCCGTCGTCAAGCAGGCGGCCGCGAAGGTCGGGATCGAGATGGAGCTGAAGTCGATCGTGCCCGCCGTCTACTTCTCGGCGGATCCCGGGAACCCCGACACGGTGGCGCACTTCTCAGCCGATCTGCAGATGTACAGCTTCAACAGCGGCTCGCCGGATCCGGAGCGGTTCATGGACCCATTCGTGTCGTGGGAAATCGCGCAGAAGGCGAACAAGTGGGCGGGGCTCAACACGACGCGCTGGCGCGACGACGGATACGACCGGCTCGCGCGGGCGGCACGGACCGAGATGGACGCGGTCAAGCGCGCGGCGGCGTACATCCAGATGAACGATCTGATCGTGCAGCACGCGGTGGTCGTCCCGTTTCTCTGGCGCGGAAGCGGCTCCGCCGTCTCGAATCGGCTGCGCGGCATGGATCTCAGTGGCTGGGACTCGGACTGCTGGAACATCGCTCACTGGTACCGGGAGACGTAGGTCGTGCGCGCTGCAAGCCGTCGCGGGGCTGGGGCCCCGCCGGCTGAGGCGCGCCTATAACGAGGTATCTTAGGGCGCACTCGGGAGGGTGACCTGACCGTGGACTTCGGCATCATGACCGCGAAGGTCGACGAGATCGGCTACATCACGCGCGCGGAGAACCTCGGCTACACGCACGCCTGGGTGACCGACAGCCCGATGATCCGCTCGAACTGCTGGGCCGTCCTCGCGCTGGCCGCGCACCAGACCCGCACGATCCGCCTCGGCACGGGCGTGAACGTTCCGGGGCTTCGCCTGGCGCCGGTGGCCGCCAACGGCATCGCGACGATCAATCGTCTGGCGCCGGGCCGCTGCTTCATGAGCCTCGGCACCGGCCACACCGGCATGCGCTTGCTTGGGCAGCGCCCGATGCGTCTGGGACCGTTTCGCGAGTACGTCGAGGCCGTGCGCGGGCTCCTGGGCGGCGAGGACATCGCGTACAGCCTGGCCGGCGAGACCCACCGCATCCGTTTCCAGATGCGCGAGCATCGATTCATCGATCTCGAGCACCCCGTGCCGCTCTACCTAGCGGGCTTCGGCCCGAAAGCTCAAGCGCTGGCCGGCGAGATCGGCGACGGGCTCGTGTCCGGGCTGCCGCGCGGCGGGACCGTTCACGAGATGCTGGCGAACGCGCGCCGCGGCGCCGCGCAAGCCGGGCGCGTGTTGCCCGCCGACTTCCACGTCGCGGCGATGGTGACCCTGGCCATGCGGCAGCCCGGCGAAGCGGCCGACTCCGAGCGTATCGTCGCCGAGTGCGGCGCCGCCGTGCTCTCCGGCCTGCACTATCTCGTGGCGCGGCATCTCGAGACCGGCGAGGACCCGCCGGAGTACGCGCGGCCTGTCTGGAAGTCGTACCTCGACTGGCTGTCCCAGGCGCCGCCGGCGGTCCGCCACCAGCGTTTGCACGGCAGCCACTACAGCTTCGTCGACCCCGAAGAAGCGCGCTTCGTGACGGCAGACCTGATCGAGGCCACGTGTCTGAGCGGGACGCCGCCGGAGCTGGTCGACCGGATCAAGGCGCTCGAGCGAGACGGGCTCCGCCAGATCATGCTCTATCCACCACTGAACCGTCAGTATCGCGTCATCGAAGACTTCGCCGACAAGGTCATGGCTCGACTCTAGGAGGCTGACACCCATGAAGCTCAGCACCGACCGCATCCTGACCACCCACACCGGCAGTCTTCCACGGGCCCAGGACCTGACGACCACGCTCGAGGCGCTCGACTCGGGCCGCATGCCAGACCCGGCGGCGTTCGAGGCGCGCGTGCGCCGCGCGGTCGGCGACATCGTGCGCCAGCAGCTCGACGCCGGCGTGGACATCGTCAACGACGGCGAGCAAGGCAAGGTCGGCTACTCGACCTACGTCCGGCACCGGCTCACCGGCTTCGACGGCCAGGCCGCCGTCCCGGTGAGGGCGGACTGGGCCGACTTTCCCGAGGCGGCCTCGCGCGGCGAGCGGCGCTCGACGATCATGCGCCCGGCGTGCAACGGCCCGATCGACTGGAAGGACCGGACCGCGGTCGAGAAGGACGTCGCCAACTTCAAAGCGGCGCTCGCCTCGGCCAAGCCGGTTGACGCGTTCATGACGGCGGCCTCGCCGGGTGTCATCGCGCACTTCCTGAAGAACGAGCACTATCCGACTCGCGACGCCTACCTGGCCCGGCTCGCCGACATCATGAAGGACGAGTACGACGCGATCCATCGCGCCGGGTTCGTGCTCCAGATCGACTGCCCGGACCTCGCGATGGGGCGACACCTCGCGTTCCCCGAAGTCAGCAACGCCGAGTTCCTGAAGATCGCCGCGCACAACATCGAGGCGCTCAACCACGCGCTGCGCGACATTCCGGCCGACCGCATGCGGCTGCACCTCTGCTGGGGCAACTACGAAGGGCCGCATCACCGGGACATCCCGCTGCGCGAGCTCCTGCCGGTCGCGCTGAAAGCGAAGCCGCAGGCCCTGTCCTTCGAGGGCGCCAACCCGCGTCACGAGCACGAGTGGGTGGTGTTCCGCGAGATCCGGCTGCCGGACGACCGCGTGA
The DNA here is from genome assembly GCA_964450175.1 of uncultured bacterium. GTDB lineage: Bacteria > Methylomirabilota > Methylomirabilia > Rokubacteriales > CSP1-6 > AR31. Next base: position 13,451 of record CAYVHH010000124.1, read on the forward strand.
TCATTCCAGGCGTGCTGGACTCGACGACCAACTTCATCGAGCACCCGGAGCTGGTCGCACAGCGCCTCGTCCGCTACGCGGAGATCGTCGGGCGCGAGCGCGTGATCGCCGGCACCGATTGCGGCTTCGCGACCTTCGCGCGGTCGGTCAACCAGGTCGAGCCCGAGATCACCTGGGCCAAGTTCAAGTCGATGGCCGAAGGCGCGCGGCTGGCGTCGAAGCAGCTCTGGAAAAAGCCATGACTCCCGACGAGATCGACGTTCCCCACGCGCTGGTCCGCGTCCTCGAGGAGGCCGGCATCCAGTTCGTCTTCGGTATGCCCGGCGGCGACACCGGCCGCATCTTCGACGCGCTCCACGACTCGCGCGAGATCCAGACGATCCTGGTCCGCCACGAGCAGGTCGGCTCGATCATGGCCGAGATGTACGGCCGGCTCACCGGTAAGCCCGGGGTGGTCATGGGCCAGGGGATCTTCCTCGCGTGCAACGCGCTCTTCGGCTCGCTCGAGGCGGTGAAGGGCGCCTCGCCGATGCTGCTGCTCGGCGACTTCACGGACATGGCGCCGTTCATGCACCACGCGCCCTATCAGGCCGGTACCGGGGAGCACGGCAACCACGATCTGAGAAACCTGCTCGCGGGCGCGACCAAATACACGGCGGCGGTCTCCGAGCCCAAGCAAGCCGTCCAGACCCTGCAGCTCGCGATCAAGCACGCCACGACCGGCACCCCGGGCCCGGTGGCGGTCATCTTCGGCAGCCGGTCGTTCGGCGGCACCGTGAAGACGCGCCGGCCGCCCCGGCTTCACGCGACCGCGCGCCATCTCGCGCACGGGACGGTCCGACCTGCGGCCGCCGACGTCGCGCGCGTCGCCGCCGCGCTCGCGGCGGCCTCGAATCCGGTGATCATCGCCGGCAACGGCATCCACGCCTCGCGCGCGTGGGTGGACCTCGCCGAGCTGGCCGATCTCCTCACGATTCCGGTGGCGACGACCGCGACCGGGAAGAGCGCGATCGCCGACGTGCACCCGCTGGCGCTCGGCGTCTTCGGCAACTGGGGACAGACGGTCGCCAACGAGGTGGTCTCGAACGCCGACACCGTCCTCGTGGTCGGCTCGCGGCTGGCGCCGACCGACACGTGCTTCGAAAATCCCGAGCTCCTCGACGCCGACCGCCAGACGTTCTTGCAGATCGACGTCGAGCCACTCAACATCGGCCGCCATTTCCCGGTGAAGGACGCGATCGTCGCGGACGCGCGCGAGGCGCTCACGGCGCTCGTGGCCGAGGTCGAGTCGCGGCTCACCCCGGCACTCGCAGCCGCGGGGCGGAAGCGGCTGGCGCACCTGGCCGAGCTCAAGACGCTCCACCGCTACTTCGCCGAGCCCGAGCAACGCTCGGACGTGGTGCCGCTCCGCCCCGAGCGCGTGATCACCGAGCTCGCCCGCCGGCTCGACGCGCGAGCGATCGTCACGATGGACGCGGGGGCCAATCGCCTCTACATGACCCACTACTTCCAGTGCAAGGGCCCGGGCACCGTCTATCAGCCCTCGTCGATCGGGGGCATGGGCTACGCGCTGCCGGCGGCGATGGGCGCCAAGCTCACGAGCCCGGAGCGCGACTGCGTGGCCGTCTGCGGCGACGGCGGCTTCGCGATGACGATGAACGCGCTCTTCACCGCCGCCCAGTACAAGATCCCGGTCGTCACCGTCGTGCTCAACAACAGCGTCCTCGGCTGGGTCAAGGACGGACAGCGCCGCCGCGGCAACCGATTCATCGCCTCCGAGCTCGGCCGCAACGACTACGCGAAGATCGCGCAGGCCATGGGATGCGTCGGCATCCGCGTCGAGACCGTCAAGGAGCTCGTCGGCGAGCTCGACCGAGTGGCCGGCGCGAAGGAGCCGATCGTCCTCGACGTGGTGACGACCGAGGACGCGCCGTTCTGGCAGGTCCAGTCGCCCTTCGCCAAAGAGGGTCCGGGCGGCGAATAGCCGTGCGCCACGCGAAGAAGGACGTCATCGCGCGTACCCGCCGCGAGTACGCGATCCTCGATCGCCTCGTGACCCGGCTGCGGCCGGCCGACTGGACGCGCCGCGTGCCGCGCCCGACGGGCCGTGATCCGTGGACGGTGCAGGACGCGCTCGCCCACATCGTCTACTGGAAGGAGCACAGCGCGCGCGTGTTCCGTGGCGAGCGGCGGCTTCCGGAGATGCGCGGGCTCGACGTGAACGCGATCAACCGCCTGATCTACCGGCGCTGGCGGCGCCGACGGCCCACCGAGCTCGTCGCCTGGCATCGCCGCGTTCAGCGCGACGTCTTGCGGACCCTGGCGGCGAATCCTCCCGAGTGGTTCTCGCGGCGTGAGCGCTCGCCCACGTGGCCCCTCGACTTCGACGCGCACTCCGCGGACCATCGCACGGACGATATCGAGGCCGCGCTGGCGGTGATCATCCCAGCCCGCCGCGCAGCCCCAGCACGCGGGCGACGAGCGCGCCCGCGAGCGAGATGAGCATGATGATGCACGCCACGACCATCGCCTCCTCGAACTTGCGCTGGGCGATGAAGTCGAGCTGAAGGATCGACAGCGGGCGATTGGCGCTGGTGGCCAGCAGCGCGATGTTCCCGATGTTGCGGGCCGCCCCGACGAAGGTGATCATCCCCACCGCGACCAGGGTGGGGGCCATCAGCCGGAGCACGATACGGCGATAGGTGGCCCACCACGAAGCACCCGCGACCCGCGAGGCTTCCTCGAGATCTCCGCCCAGCTGCAGGAGCCCGCCCTTCACGATCTGGACGCCGAGCGGCATGCCCGACACGAGGCCCGCGATGACCAGCACCGCCATCGTGCCGTAGAGCGGCCTCAGGACCGCCACGTCGAGGAAGAGCCACAGGAGCGCCAGCCCGAGAATGATGCCCGGCACCGTGAACGGAAGCCAGGAGATGACGTCGAGCGCGGGACGCGCACGATAGCGGGTTCGCACGACGATGTAGGCGATCAGGGAATGGACGAGCACGGCGGCCACCGCGGTGGCGGTCGCCAGGACGACGGTGTTCCAGAGCGAGCGCAGGAAGAGGTCGTCGGTCAGCACGTTCGTCCAGTTCTTCAGGGTCCACGGGTCGGGGATGTCGAAGAAGCCGAAGAGCTTCATGAACGTGCCGAGCACCGCGAAGACCAGCGGGACGCCGAGCACGACGAGCGTCAGGGCCACGGTCAGCACGAACGCGGGCCAGCGCCAGCGGCCGAGCCGGTGGCGCCGGCTCTGGAACTGGCCGGTGATCGTCGCGTAGCGGCGGCCGCGCGTGAGCCACTGCTGGGCCACGATCAGCGGGAGCATCGCCGCCAGCACGAGCACCGCCAGCGCGGTCGCCGCGTCGTAGCGCGGCACGCGGGTCATCACGAGGTCGTAGACCATCGTGCTGAACACGAAGAACCGGAACGGCATGCCGAGCACCTGCTCCACCTCGAACGTCTGCAGCGAGACCATCGTGCCCAGCAGGAGCACCGAGAGCACGACCGGCGCCATCACCGGGATGGTGATCGAGAGCGCCGTCCGCGCGGTACCCGCGCCCGCGACGCGCGAGGCTTCCTCGAACGCGGCGTTCATGTTCCGGAAGGCCGGCGTCAGCAGAATGACTTTGATGGTCAGCGAGCCCGTGATGACGTGGATCCACACGATGCCCCAGAACGAGTAGATGTCGAACGGGCCCTTGCGAACCAGCCCGAGCCCGACGAGCCCGGTGTTGATCAGCCCGTAGTCGGGGTCGAGCAACAGGATCCAGCTCAATGTGACGGTCAGCGTCGGCAGAAAAAAGGCCGCCCAGAAGGCGAACTCGAGCCAGCCGCGTCCAGGCAGATCGGTGCGCGCGATCAGCCACGCGATCAGGATCGCGAGCGCCAGCGAGACCGCCTGGCGCGCCAGGGTGACCTTGAACGTGTTCAGGAGCGCGGCGCGCAGCAGCGGCTCGGCGAGCGCGGCGCGCCAGCCGTCGAGGCCGTACTGCGCCGGCTGTCCGGGCGGCGCGATCTGGACGCTCGCCAGGACGATCAGCAGCAAGGGATAGACGACGCAGAACGCAACCGCCAGCAAGACGACCGTGCACGCCACGGTCGAAAGCTCGAGCCGGAGCGGAGAACGGCGACGCGTCGCGGTTCGGGCGATCGCCGTCATCGCGGGGCGGGCTCTCAGTGCATCACACCGCCGCCGGTCACGTTGATGGACTGGCCGGTGATGTACTCGGCGGCATCGCCCGCCAGGAACGCGGCCACCTCGGCCACGTCGCTCGGTCTGGCGATGCGGCCGAGCGGCGTCGTGGCGGCCACGTTCTTGATGCGCTCCTCGCGCTGCTGTTGGTCGTAGCTGCCGTCCGGCCGCAGCCCCATGTGGTCCAGGCGCTCGGTCTCCGCGGCGCTTGGACAGATGGCATTGACCGTGATGCCCGCGGGCGCCAGCTCCTGCGCCAGCGACTGCGTGAACCCGATGATCCCGAACTTCGAGGCGCAATACGCCGCGCGGAGCGCACCGCCCTTCTTGCCCCACTGCGACGACATGCTGATGATGCGCCCGCGCACGCGGCGCTCGAGCATGGAGCGCGCGACCGCCTGCGAGGTGATGAACGTGCCCTTGAGGTTCGTATCGAGGACGGTGTCCCACTGATCCTCGGGCAGCTCGACGACCGGCGTCTTGTCGAGGCTGCCCGGCGCGCCGGCGTTGTTCACGAGGACGTCGATGCGCCCGAACTCGCCGAGGGCCTCCGCGACCACCTTCGCCATCTCGCTCGTCGATCGAACGTCGGCGAGCGCGGTCATCACCCGGCGGCCCCGCTTCCTGATCTCGTCCGCCACCGCTTCGATGCCGCCCCAGGCGCCCGGCTTCAACGCCGACGACACGCGCAGCCCGGTGGAGACCACGTCGGTCAGGACGAGATCGGCGCCTTCATCGGCGAACCGCTGCGCGATGGCCCGGCCGAGCCCGTGCTCGCCGCCCGCGCCGGTGACCATCGCGATCTTGCCCTCGAGGCGTCCCATGCTCAGTCCTCCCGTCTCTCGGTGTGTCGTCGCGCCTTCGCGGG
>CAYVHH010000125.1:0-4590 GCA_964450175.1 uncultured bacterium
CGATCTCCTTGAGGATCGAGTCGAGCTGGGCCGAGACCGGCACGACGGACAGCAGCGCGAAGGCCGAGAGCAGCAGAACCACTCGACGCATCTCAGGCCTCCTCCAGCTGCCGGGCGAGCGCGGCGCGATCGGTGACCGGAAGCTCGCATGCGTAGTTCCGGCAGACGTAGGCCGTCGCCTTGCCGCCCACCGCGTCCCGACCCTGGAGCAGCGGAATCCCGGCAGCGCCGGCACCGTCTCCGCTCACCACGCCCGTCACCACACGGTTCGGAAGGTAGCGGCCGAACACCTCGTTCACGAGAGCGCCGAGCCCGTCGCCCGCGGCGGGGGCGACCAGCGCCACCTCGATCACGGGCCCGAGATGAAAATCGAGCGCGCACAGGAAGCGGCCGAAGCCGCTGGCGTGCCGGGCCATCAGATCCGCCATCGGCCGGAGCGCGGCCAGCGCCGTCGTCTCGTAGCGCGACTCACCCGTCAGCACCGCCAGCCGGAAGAGCGCTTCGATGGCGACCGACGTGCCGCACGGCACCGCGTTGTCGAACAGGTTGCGAGGCCGCACGATGAGCGGCTCGCCGTCACTGCCGGTGTCGTAGAAGCCCTCGAGCCGATCGTCCCAGAAGAGGCGGATCGTGTCGTCGGCCAGCGCGCGCGCCTCGTCGAGCCATCGCCGGTCGAACGTGGCCTCGTACACCTCGAGGAGCGCCACGGCGACCATCGCGTAGTCCTCGAGGTAGCCCTTGAGCTTCGCCCGGCCGCTCTTCCACGTGCGGAGCAGCCGGCCGTCGGCCCGCATCGAGCCCAGGACGAACTCCGCGTTCTTGACGGCGGCGGCGATGTAGTCCGGCCGCCCGAGCGCCCGGCCGGCCTCGGCGAACGCGCGGCAGGCCAGACCGTTCCACGACGCGAGCACCTTGTCGTCACGACCCGGATGCACGCGCTTCTCGCGCGACTCGTAGAGCGTTCGCTTGATCGCCGCGATCCGCAGCGGATCCGGCTCGCCGGCCACGTAGAGGATGCTCTTGCCCTCGAAGTTCGGGCCGCGGTCCACGCCCCAGTACCGGCCCGCGTACTCCGCGTCGGCGGCGCCGAGCACCGCGCGCAGCTCGTCGGGGCTCCACACGAAGAACTTGCCCTCGTGGCCCTCGGAATCGGCGTCCTGCGACGAATAGAAGCCGCCGGACGGATCCGTCATCTCGCGCAGGAGATAGTCGAGCGTCTCCTCGCACACCCGGCGGCACTCCGGGTCGCCCAGCGCGAGCCACCCGTGCAGGTAGAGCGAGGCGAGCTGGCCGTTGTCGTACAGCATCTTCTCGAAGTGCGGCACCAGCCAGTGCGCGTCGACCGAGTAGCGATGGAAGCCGCCGCCGACCTGGTCGTACACGCCGCCGCGCGCCATCATCGTCAAGGTGGTGTGCGCCGTCGCTCGCGCGCGCGCGTTCTGCGTGCGCTTCCAGTAGCGCAGCACGAACTCCCAGATCATCGGCTGCGGGAACTTCGGCGCGCCGCCGAGGCCCCCGTCGCCGTCGTCGAACTGCGCCGAGATGAACTGGAAGGCCTCGCCGAGGATCGCGGGAGTCAGGAGCTCGGTCGCCGCGCGCAGATGCTCCGACTGGCCGAGCGCCTCGCTGATCTTGCGCGACGACTCGACGACCTCTCCGCGGCGCGTCGCCCACGCGTCGGCGATCGCCGCGAGCAGGCGCGGGAATCCCGGCAGCCCGTGTCGGTCGACCGGCGGATAGTACGTGCCGCCGTAGAACGGCGCGCCGTCCGGCGTCAGGAAGACGGTCATCGGCCAGCCGCCGTGGCCGGTCATCGACTGGACGGCCGACATGTAGATCTGGTCGACGTCCGGGCGCTCCTCGCGGTCGACCTTCACGTTCACGAAGTGGCGGTTCATCACGCCGGCGATCTCGGGATTCTCGAACGACTCGTGCTCCATCACGTGGCACCAGTGGCACGCGGAGTAGCCGACCGACAGCAGCAGCGGCTTGTCCTCGGCGCGCGCCCGGGCGAAGGCCTCGTCGCCCCACGGATACCAGTCGACGGGGTTGTGGGCGTGCTGGAGCAGGTACGGGCTGGTTTCGCGAGCGAGGCGGTTCTCAGCCACGCGGGCGCCCGTCAGCGGGCAAACGGCAGCGCGCTGACCGTGGCCGCCACCGTCGCGCCGGGCAAACGAACCGACACGCGCGTGCCCGGCTCGGCGTGCTGGCGGCGCACGAACGCCAGGGCGATCGGACGCGAGAGACCGAACGACCGGGTCGCGCTCGTGACCTTGCCGATCGTCGCGTCGTCGGCCAGGACTTCGGCGCCCTGCGGCGGCACCTGGTCGCCTTCGATCACCAGACCGCGGAGCATGCGGTTCACATGGCCTCGGTCGCGGATCCTGACGACGACCTCCTGGCCGGGATAGCAGCCCTTCGTGTGAGAGAGCAGATTCTCGAACGGGATCTCCGACAGCAGCACGGACTCGTCCACGTCGTGACCGAACAGCGGCGTGCCCGCCTCGATCCTCAGCGATTCGTAGGCCTCGGGGCCGATCGGTCGGGCCCCCGCGCCGACGAGCGTCTCACGCACGTTCGTCGCCTCGCCGGCGGCGCACATGATCCACACCTCGGCCTCACCGGTCTCGCGGGCGCCGCTCACGAGCCGTACCGGCATCTCCCCGAGCTTGGCGGCGATGTGCGACCACGGACGGTCGGGCGGCGTCGCGCCCGCGAGTCCGGTGGTGGTCTCGCGAGCCGCCGGACCCGCCAGGACGAAGAGCGCGTGCTCGCGTGAGACATCCTCGATCGCCACCTTCTCCGAGAAGAGGTAGTGATCGAGCGCCTCGGCGGTTTTCGCGGCCATCGCCGGCGGCGTGACGACGAAGATCCGGTCGTCGGCGACCCAGACGAACAGGACGACCTGCACCTTGCCGTGCACGTCGAGCAGCGTCGCCGCGCACCCCTGCCCCGGGCTCAGCGCCTTGATCTCGTTGCTCACGAGCGCGTGAAGGAAGCTGGCTCGATCGCGGCCGGTGAGCTCGAGGACGCCGAAGTCGCCGCGGTCGAGGAGCCCGACCTGATGCCGCGCGAGCGCGTACTCTTCGGACGGAGCCATGGCGTCATTCTACATGACGAACCGCGTGCTAGACTGCGCGCGGTGCGACCGCCACCACTCGCCACGATTCGCCGCTTCCAGCGACGACTACTCGCGTGGTACGCCGAGCACGGCCGCGACCTGCCCTGGCGGCGCACGCGGCACCCGTATCGGGTGCTGGTGTCGGAGATCATGCTGCAGCAGACCCAGGTCGACCGTGTCGTCCCGAAGTACCACGAGTTCCTGCGCCACTTTCCGACCATCGAGACGCTCGCCGCGGCGCCGGTCGACGCCGTGCGCCGGCTCTGGTACCCGCTCGGCTACAACATCCGACCGATCCGGCTTCACGCGATCGCGTGCGAGAGCGTGGCCCGCTACGGTGGACGCCTTCCCGATCGCGAGGAGGCGCTCCGGCAGATGCCGGGGATCGGCCGCTACACGGCCGGCGCGATCCTGTCGTTCGCCTACGGGCAGGACACCGCCGTGCTCGACACCAACGTGCGGCGCGTCCTGGGTCGCGTCTTCCTGGGCCCGCGCCGGCTCGCGCGCGTGCGCGGCCAGCGGATCTTCTGGGACCTCGCCGCGGCGCTGGTCCCGCGGGGCCGCGGCTACGATTTCAATCAGGCGCTCATGGATTTCGGCGCGACCTGGTGCACGCCGCGCAAGCCCCGCTGCGCCCCCTGCCCCATGAAGCGCTTCTGCGCCGCCTACCGGCTTGCCTGATCTGGTCGAGGTCGTGGCGGCGCTGATCCAGGACGATCGGGGCCGCTATCTGATCACCCGGCGCCGCGGCGGCTCGCATCTCGCGGGGATGTGGGAGTTCCCGGGCGGCAAGCGGGAGCCCGGCGAGGCGCTCGAGGACGCGCTTCGGCGCGAGCTCGTAGAGGAGCTATCGGCGCGCTTCGCGGTCGGCGAGAAGGTCGAGACCGTCCGATGGGAGTACCCCGAGCGGACGGTCGTCATCCACTTCTATCGCTGCCGCCACGAGTCGGGAACGATCGAGCCGCGCGAGTCGCAGGCGATGGAATGGGTCGCACCGGAGCGCCTCGAGCAGCTCGAGTTCCCGCCGGCCGACCGCGAGCTGATCGCACGCCTTCGCTGATCGGCCGGATCTAGCGATCTCGGCCCCACACGCGCTGCCACAGGTCGAGCCGCGGCTTGAGCGGGTCGGTGCCGACGATCACGCCCGAGTTGGTGAAGTGGATCAGCCGATCGATCGCGCGATCGTAATGCGGCCACATCGGTCGCGCGCCCCCGTTCGGATCGCCGGTGAGCCCGAAGCTCACCCAGTAGGCGCTGATCAGATCCGCCATCGCGCGGTCGGTCGGCGTCACCTTGGTCGGTCCCACGAGCGCCGCGGGCACGTTCATGGCGAAGGGGATCTCATAGCCGTGCAGCGTCCCCATGTTCTGACCGCGCTGCGCCTCCGACACATAGGCGAATCGGTAGAGCCACACGGTCTGGCCGGCGCGCACCATCTCGTTCGCGAAGTGGCGCGCCGGCTCCACGAG
>CAYVHH010000126.1:0-8155 GCA_964450175.1 uncultured bacterium
TTCCCGACGCAGGCGACGGCGATCACGCCCAACATGCCGGGGCTGTCGGCGGGCGCGGTGACGGCGCAGGTCTGGCAACAGACGGGGAGCAGCTCCTTCAGCTTGGCGGGAGCCGCCGGGCTCACGGTCACCGACACGCGGCCGGTCCCTGGTGTCAGCGGTATCACGCCCAGCACGATCAGCCTGACGACGCCGCCGGCAAGCTTCACGATCACGGGGAATGGCTTCGCGAATCTCGGATTCGGCTTGCCCGTGGTGAACTTCCTGCACGGCACGACCCTGATTGCGCAGGCGCGGGCCACCGCCCTCAGCGGTGGTACGACCTTGACGGTGCCCTATCCGACGCAGGCGACGGCGATCACGCCCAACATGCCCGGGCTCTCAGCGGGAACGGTGACGGTGCAAGTCTGGCAACAAACCGGAACCGGCTCTTTCACGCTGATCGGGAGCGCTACGCTGACGGTCTCCCCCTAGGCCCGAACGATCACTCCGGACGGTAGCGCCGGGCCCAGAGCTGGAAGGCGAGGAGCGTGTAGAGCTTCTTCCGGTGGTCGCGCTGCTGGCTCTCGTGCTCGGCGAGGAGACGCTGGACCGTCTCCGGACGAAAGAGGCCACCTCGACGGATCGCGTCGGCTCCCAGCACATCGCGCATGAGCGGACGAAGCGCGCCGCGGAACCAGTGGCCGAGCGGGATCCCGAAGCCCTTCTTGGGCCGCGCGAGGATTTCAGGCGGGAGAACACCGGCGAGTGCACGCTTGAGGATGTACTTCGTGGTGAAGCCATGGAGCTTCAGGCTCATTGGAAGTCGCGCGGCCAGCTCAACGACACGACGGTCGAGAAGCGGGACCCGGACCTCCAGTGAGCAGGCCATGCTTGCGCGGTCGGTCTTCGTGAGGACTCCCTCGCCGAGGTAGCCCTTGAGATCCAGATAGAGCATACGCTCCAGGCCCTGCACCGACGGTGCCGCCGCGAGGATCGCGTGGAACGCGGCGTAGGACGGCGGCACCTCCATGTGCCCGAGCGCGTCGGGCGTGAACAGCTCCTGCTGCTCCGCCGGCGTGAACGAGCCGAGCCAGACGGCGTGGCGTTCGGCGTCGTCGTAATCCATGCCCTCGAAAAATCGCTTGAGCTTGAAGTCGAGGCTCAGGTTGCTGAGCGAGACCGGGAGGCGCTCGACAGCGGGCCGGACGAGCCGCCGCCGGAGCCAGCGTGGGATCGCTTCCACCACGCGGGCGAGACGATGCGCCTGATACGTCGGGTACCCGGCGAACAGCTCGTCGCCGCCGTCACCCGAGAGCGCGACGGTCACCGAGCGGCGCGTGAAGCGCGAGAGCAAGTACGTCGGGATCAGCGACGCGTCGCCGAGCGGCTCGTCGAGGAGGTCCGGCAACTGCTCGACGAGGTCGCGTGCCCCGCGAACGTCCAGGATCTCTTCATGGTGGTCGGTGCCGAGCGCGTGAGCGACACGACGGGCGTGGGCAGATTCGTCGAAGGATGGGTCTTCGAAACCGATCGAGAAGGTCTTGAGCCGACCCCCGGCGTGCCGGGCGGCGAAGGCCGCGACCGTGCTCGAGTCGATCCCGCCCGAGAGAAACACGCCCAGCGGCACGTCGCTGACCAGGTGCTGGCGCACGGCGAGATCGAGGACGCCGCGAAGCTCCTCGGCTGCTGCCGAGGCATCGATCGCGCGGTCGGGGCGAAAGTCGACGGTCCAGTACGGCTCCACCTTGAGGCGCCCATCCGTGTACGTCAGCCAGTGGCCAGCGGGAAGCTTGCGGATCGAGCGGAAGATCGACAACGGCGCTGGAACGTACTCGTGGGCGAGGTAGCGTGACAGCGCCGTGAGGTCGAGGGCGCGGTCGATCGCCGGGTGCTCGCCGAGGGCCTTGAGCTCGGAGGCGAAGACGATCTGATCGGGCAGGACCGCGTAGTACAGTGGCTTGATCCCGAGCCGGTCGCGTGCAAGGACGAGCGTACGCGCCGGGGCATCCCAGAGCGCGAACGCGAACATCCCTTCGAGGTCGCCCAGCGAGGCAAGGCCCCGCTCCTCGTACCCGTGCACGATGGCCTCGGTGTCAGAGCGCGTCAGGAAGGTGTGGCCGCGCGCGGTGAGATCGGCGGTCAGCTCACGGTAATTGTAGATCTCACCGTTGAACACTGCCCAGACGCGGCGGTGCTCGCCGCTCATCGGCTGGTGGCCCGTCGCGAGATCGATGATCTTCAGCCGACGCATCGCCAGGGCGGCCGGGCCCTCGAGGAAGAACCCCTCATCGTCGGGGCCCCGGTGTACGAGGCGATCGTTCATCCGCTTCAGGACAGCCGGATCCGGCGTCCGGTCCCCGCGCGCGAGGACGTTACCGACGATGCCGCACACGTTGCCTAGTCCGGTCGGTCGGCACCCACCGTCTCGCGAACGTAGTAGGTGGGCTTGCGCTTCGGGTCGTAGAAGCCACGGATGATGATGTCGGCGAGGAAGCCGATGAACAGCGAGAGAATACCCGTGATAGAGAACAACACCATCAGGAAGACCAGGGGCGTCGCTTCCAGGCGTCGTAGGACCAGGACGCGATAGGCGACGACGGCGAACGCGAGAGAGCCGAGGGCGAGGTTCATGAGCCCGAAGCCGCCGAAGATGTAGTTGGGGCGCGACGAGAAATCGCCGATGAACTTCAAGGAGATCAGGTCGACGAGCACCTTGAAGATCCGCGTCAGCCCGTACTTCGACACCCCGTGAGTCCTCGGATGGTGGGTCACTTCCATCTCGGTGACCCGGCCGCCGACCCACGCGGCAAGCACCGGGAGGAAGCGGTGCATGTCGCCGTAGAGGCTCACGTCCTCGATGACCTCGCGCCGGTAGGCCTTGAGCGTGCATCCGAAGTCGTGGAGCGGCACGCCGCTGACCTTGCGGATCAGGAAGTTCGCCGCATTCGAGGGCAGGCGTCGGGAGAGCCAGAGATCGTTCCGGTGTCGCCGCCAGCCCGACACCACGTCGTACGAATCACCGAGCGCCTCGAGTAGTCGCGGGATGTCGCGCGGATCGTTTTGTAGATCTGCGTCCAGCGTGACCAGAGTCGGGTAGCGCGAGTGCGCGAGACCTGCCGATAGCGCCGGCGTCTGGCCGAAGTTTTTCCGTAGCCGGACCAGCCGCACGTGGGAGTCCCCTGCGGCGAGAGCCCGCAGCACATCCCAGGAGCCGTCGGTGGAGCCGTCGTCCACGTAGATGATCTCGTAGTCGCGCCCGAGGGGCTTGAGCGCCTCGGTGAGGCGCGCGTGGAGCGACTCCAGGTTGTCACGCTCGTTGAGGACGGGCAGGACGACCGAGACGCCCTCGGACTCAGCCATTACGCCTCCCGATCAGCGGATTCACAGCGCACGACGTAGCGAAGGGGCAGCCAACGGAAGGGAACGCCCTCGATGCGCGTGACCCGGAGCCCCGGCGGGATCAGCGCGAGCAGCCCGGCGAGATCGAAGACGTGCAGGTGCCACTCGTCATCCATCCGCTCCGGCATCTGGTAGTCCCCGGAGCGTGAGCCAAGCAGGGCGCGATACAGACCGCTCTTCCGAAGGATCGCTTTGAGCGTATTGATCAGCCGCTCGTTCGGTACCGAGACGACCGCGACACCTCCGTTCGCGACGATCCGGTGCATCTCGGCAAGCGCCGCGGCGGGCGAGGGAATATGCTCGAGGACCTCCGAGCAGTAGACGCGCTCCCATGCGCGATCTCGGAAGGGCAGGTGCTCGGCATCGCCCTGCACGAGCGTTCCGCGTTTCACCAGCCGGCGCGCCGCCTTCGCGAGCAGTGACTCGGCGAGGTCGATCCCGAAGCGCTGAGCGCTGGGTACCTGTGCCAGGATATTCCCCGCGCCACAGCCGATCTCCAGGACTCGATCTCCGGGGCGTGCCGCGAGCAGGGCGAGGATGCGACGGACCCGCTTCCGCTCGATGTACCGGATCAGAGGGCTCGGATGGTTGTGGAATTGCTCGACGTCGTACTTCTCGACCATTTCGTCGTTCCACGACTTGAACTCGCGCACGTCGCGGAAGGCGCGCACGCTCACCGCTGGACCACCAGCCGAAGAGTGTTGGCCGTCATCGCGGTCGCCGGGCCCGAAATTCAAACATGCCGGGCAAGGGCTCCGAGCCCGATCACCGTGAACGACAGGAGCGCGTGCGCCCCGACCAGCGCGGTCACGAAGAGTGCCGGGACGCGCAGCGTGCCCGCCTCACACTGCCGCCAGTAGAAGAACAGCATGGGCAGGATGGGGAAGAGGTACCGACCCTGACCCTGGAAATCGTAGACCCAGGACCGGTAAACCGATTGCGTGAGCACGAGCGCCGCGCACACCGCGACGCCCGCCAACAACGACCATGCTCGGCGAGACCCGCGCAGCGCGACCGGGAGGATGAGGATCGCAAGCAGGGTGACATAGAGGCCGGCGAAGACGTGATACACCCAGGGGACCGCGACGATGCTCATCCATCCGTAGAGGCCGCAGAAGCTCCGAAAGGAGAGCGTCAGCCAGTTGAGCGTCGTCAGGACATCCCACAGCGACACTCCCTTGGCCCGGAGAGCCATGAACGGAAAGGAGTTCGGACCGGTCTGGGCCGATGGTCGCATCTCCGGCACCGCCACTTTCTCGGCGTGCTCGAAGATCTTCTGTCCGGTGTGGAAATCGTTCAGCCAGCCGTGGTACGTCATCCACGGGAGCGCAATGGCGGCGGCGACGACAGCCAGGAGCGCCGCGCGCTTCCAATGTCTCGTTTCGTTGGCGAGCCACGCGAGGATCCCACCGACGAACGCGACACCGACCATGTAGTTGAGCTTGGAGAGGGCGAGAAGCCCGAGCAGCACACCCACGACGAACACGCCGGCGGTCGGCCGGGCTTCGGTCCCGCTCAAGAAGGAACGCGCTCTGGACTCCGGCGAGCTCAGCTCCACGAGCACGACCGTGAGCAGCGCGAAGGGAAGCGCGTCTCCGTTGATGTAAGAAAAGACGTACCAGACCTGTGGGGTTAACAAGAGGAACCCCAGGGCCGGCGTGAACCGTCTCGCGCGAACGATCATCCACACGGCGAGGCCGCAGTAGAGCGACACTTGAAACCACCGCATCGCGAGGGGAGGGGTCACCCCGAAGGTCTCGCCCAGGGCCGCCGACGCGCCGAACATCCAGTAGACGATGTCCCCTTCGTCAACGTAGGACCGACCGTACTTGCTGTATGACGCCGCCGCGTCTGGCGCGCCCACGGGCGGAGGCAGCCAGTGGTCGATAAAGTATCGCCCGGCATCGAGGTGAAGCGTCTCATCGGGGTGGGCGTTGATCGGGCTTCTCGCCGCCATGAAGGCGACCAGCACCGCCGACAGAACGAGCTGCAGCAGCAGCACGACGGCGAGGGGACGCTCTGCGCCCGCGGCGCGTGCGGCGAGCGATCGCCAGCGCGCGCCCCAAATGGTTCGCCGAGCCCCACCGCGCGCCTCGACGAGCCCGTCTTTCTCGAGGCTCAGGCCTTGCGTGCGCATGGTGCTCGTGTCTCCGCGGTCCACCAAGTGGCCATAACGTGCAAGCGACGAGCCAGACACCGCGAATCGCGCCAATCGAGGTGAGTCACAAGATATTGATATAATTGGCTAATATGATCTGGGCGTTAGCGGATCGACGACGGGGGGACATCGCGCCAATCGTGCTCTGACAACTGTGACTCCGCTGTCTGACCGCTTGCCGGACTGTCCCGGATGCGTGTTGAGCGAGCCCGGGGGATGTTGAGGATTCGCGCGACCCGCCAGCAAGCGACGGGACCCGCAGCGAAGGCCGTTATCGTGTGCGCGTGACGTCGAGGCGGCTGCCTCTTCGGACGAACAGCACGAAGGTTCCTCGATCGTCGTCGCCCGCCATGTGCACGTATCGCGGCTGGGCCCAGTCCAGAATCGGGTGGCGGAGCCGCGGCTGCAGCAGGCTCTTGTTCACGATGAACATCGTCGGCGATCGGCGCTCGAGCTCCGTGACCGCGCGCGCGGTCAGCGGCGACGCCACCGGGCCATCGAGCAGCGGATACACGTAAAACGCCCCACTCGGCGGCCAGTGCCGACTCTCGAAGTAAAGACCAGTCTCGGATCCGAATTCGTAGAAGGTCTCGCCCGGCGCGAGCAGGACCCCGAGCTCACGGCCGAGCTTCTGCTCCGCTACGAACACGTCACCGTACTTGAGTCGCGACCACACTTCGGGTGGCGCCTGGTAGAACGGGATTTGCTGAGCGAGCAGCAGGACCACCGCGGCCGACGCGACGGCCGTCGACACCCACCGGGGGATACGCCACGTGCCCCGCGCAAACGAGGCGACCGCTGACCAGCCGGCGCCGACCGCCAGCATCGGGAGCCAGAGCTGATAGTAGTGGGGATACCACTGGCCCGGCAGCGCCACGGCGATGTGAATCCCGATGCCCAGCGCGAGCAGCAACAGCCAGAGACGGCGCGGACCGAAGATCACGCCATGCACGGCGCCGGCGAGCGTCAACACCGCGAGGGTCGTCGCGAGCGAGAGGAACTTGGGGTCGAACGGATCGACGAACAGGCTGTTGACGAGATTCGACCACATGGTCTGGGAGCTGACCGTGTCGTTCGACCAGTAGTAGGAGGAGTAGTAGCGGTTGTAGGCGAAGACGGCCTGGTAGAAGTCGGCGAAGTGCCCGCGCGCGGCGAAGTACCCGCCGGTGGCGAGCCACGCGCCACCCCCGATGCCCCCGATGCAAAGAGCGTCGGCGAGCGCTCGGCGTCGCGAGCAGCCTGGCCCGGGCGCGACGATGTGGGCCAGCGCCAGCGCCGCCGCAGGCGCGGCGGCGATCGGCTTGTAGAGAGAGGCGAGCGCGAAGAGGCCCGCCGCCGCGAGTACTCGCCAGACGCGCGGCCGGCCGCCGGAACGGACGAGGAGGGCGAATGCCCAGATGATGCAGGCGTTGATGAACACCTCGGCATTGGGCTGGTTGGCCTGCAGCCACAGGTCGCCGGAGACAAGCGTCCAGAAGACGGCGCCCCAGAGTCCGCCCCCGACACCGGCGGCGGATGCCGCGACGTAGACGCCGAGGAGCGTCGTGATGGCGGCGGCGATATTGAGCAAGTAGTTGGCGCCGGGGCCGGGACCGGCGAGCAGGATCGCGGCAGCGTGCGTTACGTGGATCGCGGGCGGCTTGTGGTCCCACAGGTCCGCATACAATGAGCGACCACCGAGCATCTCGTGGGCGATCACCGCCGCCGACGTGATGTCTCGCTCGAGTGGCTCGTGGTAGGTGTGCAGCCGCGCCACGGCGATGACGACAGCGAGCGCACCGAGGACCACGATGGCGATGGAGGTCTGGCGGGACGGCGCCTTCACTTGCCGAGGAACACGCCGGAGTTGACGCGGCTCGGATCGAAGTAGGTTGTTTCGGGCTTGCCCTCGAGAAGCCGATCGGCAAGCTCCACCCCCTGCATGAAGCTGTGGTCCTGGTTCGCCACCTCGTACTTCCAGCCGCCGAACCGACCGCGCGAGTGGATTCGGTGGTCCGCCAGCACGGGGATTAGATGATCGAGCACCTCGTCACGGCCGAGAAACGGCGTGGGGTAACCGTGCTCGACCCGATGATGCCAGAAGCTGACGACGTCGTGTTCGGCGCCGATCAGGCCGTCCTTTCGCATCGCGGCGAGCACCCAAGCGCGCAGCGACGACTCATCGACCGGCTTGTACGGCGATTCGCACACCTCGGCCATCAGCGAGAAGTGACAGCGCGAGTCCGGGACGTGGGCAGGGGAATAGTTCGAGAAGACGGTGACCCGGTAGTAGGGATTGTGATCTTCCGGGTAGTACATCCAGCACTTGCGACCGAGCTCGGCCGGCGCCGGACCCTTGAGGCCGACGCCGACGATGTGGACCGAGCTGTGGACGAGCGCCAACGCGGCTCGCCGAGCCGATGGCGTCAGGCCGTCGCACGACTCGACGAGCAGGTCGAGCGGCACGGACGTGATCAGGGTGTCGTAGCGCATCGCCCGACCGCGCGAGAGCGTCACGGTGCGGCCGCCGGTGTCGACGCGGGCCATCCGGTGGTCGAAGAGCCGATGGCCTGGCCTGATGAGCTCGGCGATTCGCCCCCAGAGCGCGCCGGTGCCCCCGCGCTTGGGGAAGCGGAA
>CAYVHH010000127.1:0-6289 GCA_964450175.1 uncultured bacterium
CCAGGGTGAGAAGCTCACGCGCGAGGTCCTCGCCGACAAGCCGCTGTTCGCCCTGACCCCGGACGAGATCGCGCAGATGAAGAACGTCGTCGCCCGGCTGGCGCGCAAGATCAAGGACGCGCTGGCGATGCGCCAGCGGCAGGAGCACAAGGGGCGCCTCGATTCACGGCGGACCACGCGCAAGAGCCTGCAGTACGGCGGCGTGCCGATGGAGATCTTCCTCAAGCGCCGGCACCGCGAGAAGCCGCGGCTGATCACGATCTGCGACGTGTCGGACTCGGTCCGCAACGCCTCGCGCTTCATGCTGCAGCTGGTGTGGAGTCTCCAGGAGTGCTTCAGCCGGGTACGCTCCTACGTCTTCGTCTCGGAGATCGCCGAGGTCACGCAGGCGTTCAACACCTACCCGGTCGAGCGCGCCATCGAGTGGGCGCTCAAGGGCGCGCCGGTCGACTACCACTGCCGGTCGGACTTCGGATTCGCCTTCAACCAGTTCACGAAGACCGAGCTCGACTCGCTCGACCGCAAGACGACGATCCTCATGCTCGGCGATGCGCGCAACAACTACAACGATCCGCAGGCGTGGGCGCTGCGGCTCATTCGGGAGCGCGTGAAGGGCATCATCTGGCTGAATCCGGAAGGTCAATGGGGCTGGGGCATCGGCGACAGCGTCATGCCGCTCTACGCGCCGTCGTGCGACTTCGTCCGGGAGTGTCGGACGATCGGCCAGCTCGGTGAAGTCGTCGACAACCTCGTGCACCACTGGTGGCGTCGAGGCCGCTAGCTCGAATCGAGCCAGCGCCCCGATCAGTTCGCCGCCACTGGCTGGCTTTTTCCGGTTTTTGTCCTGACGAATTTCGCTAGTCGCTGCCGTTCAGTCACGCCGATTTGACCCGCGCACGCGGCTAAGTCCGCGTGTATGCCCCGATACGGACTCGATTCTCCTCGTGGCATCGTCACTGCACTACGAGAGCGGCATGAAGACTAAGTGCCCGCTCCCCAAGAGATTTTCCGGAACGAGACGAGTTTCCGGAATGCTGTTGAGCGTTCTGGCGCTCACGCTGATCGCGGCATCGACCGCGGTGGCCGCGCCGTTCGCGTACGTCTCGAACTTCAGTTCGGGAACCGTGTCGGTCATCGACGCCGGATCGACGGCGTCGTGTACGGGGACCGGGCAGACGCCGCCGCCGCCGTGCGTCGTCGCGACGGTGCCGGTGGGCAGCTTCCCCGGCGGCGTCGCGGTGAACCCGGCGGGCACCCTCGCCTACGTCGCCAACCAGGACGACGGGACGGTCTCGGTGATCCGCACCTCGGACAACACCGTCGTGGGCGGCCCGATACCGGTCGGCGTGCAGCCTTGGGGTGTGGCGGTCAGCGCGGATAACTCGCTGGTCTACGTCGGCCTCGGGGACGGGAGCGTGGCGGTGATCGACGCCGCCCATTCCAACAACGTGAGCATAATTCCCTCCGTTGGTGGGTTGCTGAACGGCATCGTCGTCGTCGGCTCGCGCGTGTACGTGAGCGATGCCACGGCGGGCCAGGTGGTGGTGATCCAGGGCACCAGCGTGATCGCGCGGATCGACGTCGGCTCTCCGCCCAATTCGCTTCCGATGGGCCTCGTCGCCAATCTCACGGGGACGCGCGTGTACGTCGTCGATCTCTTCCTCGATCCCATGACGTTGAACTCGGTGCTGGAAGTCTCGGCGATCGATACGACGTCGAATCCGATCGCGGTCGCGCAGACGATCACGATCGATCCCGCGACGTCGGCGACGCCGGGCGGCATCGCCCTGAGCCCTGACGGCAGCAAGCTGTACGTCACGAGCGATGCGATCGACCGCCTCCACGTCGTGACCTTGGCGAACGGGAGCGTCGTGAGCGTGCCCGTCGGCAATGCCCCGATGGGAGTCGCGACCGATCCCGACGGACGTATCTACGTCGGCAATGCCGGCGCGGGGACCGTGACCGTGTTCGATCCGACGTTCAATCCCGTCACGATGTTGCCCGCTCCGAAGACCGTCCGCGTCGGTTCGACTCCGTTCGTGTTCGGAGCGTTCACCACGGTCGGCCCGCCGCCCCCCCCGCCGCCGGCGCAGTTCGTGCTGAGCCTGACGACGGTCGGGTCCGGGACGATCACAGCCAATCCGCTGCCGGCATCCGGGACGTACTCCGCCGGCACCGTCGTGACCCTCACGCCCGTGCCGGCCGCGAACTTCCAGTTCTCGGGCTGGTCCGGCGCCTGTACGGGGAGCGGCGCCTGCGTCGTGACGATGGACGCGGCCAAGAGCGTGACCGCGACGTTCACCTTGAAGCAGTTCGTGTTGACCTTGACGACGGTCGGGTCCGGGACCATCACGGCCAATCCGCTGCCGGTGGGCGGGACGTATGGCGCTGGCACCGTCGTGACCCTCACGCCCGTGCCGGCCGCGAACTTCCAGTTCGCGGGCTGGTCCGGCGCCTGTACGGGGAGCAGCTGCAGCGTGACGATGGACGCGGCCAAGAGTGTGACCGCGACGTTCACCGTGAAGCAGTTCGTGTTGACCTTGACGACGGTCGGGTCCGGGACCATCACGGCCAACCCGTCGCCGGTGGGCGGGACGTATGGCGCCGGCACCGTCGTGGCCCTCACGGCGGCACCCGCCGCAGGGTCTCAGTTCAGCGGCTGGTCCGGTGCCTGCTCGGGGACCGGTGCCTGCAACGTGACGATGGACGCGGCCAAGAGTGTGACCGCGACCTTCACGACGACGCCGCCACCGCCGGTGCAGTTCACCCTCACCCTGTCGACGGTGGGGGATGGGACGATCACGCCCCAGCCCGGGCCCGTGGCGCCGGCTGTCAACGGAGCGAGCATCGCCCTGTCGGCCCCGGTGTCGGGTAAGTACAACGCCGGGACCGTCGTGAGTCTCACGCCTATGCCGGCCGCCGGATCTCGGTTCAACGGCTGGTCCGGCGCCTGTACGGGCAGCGGCACCTGCAGCGTGACGATGAACGCGGCCAAGAGCGTGACCGCGACCTTCATCGCCACGCCGCCGTCAACGTGTGACGACAAGATCGCGGACCTCCAGAAGAAAGTGGCCGGCTTCAAGCACCCCTGGTGGCACGACCACCAGCTGAAGGTCGCGCTCAAGATGTACGCGGACAGCCTCGCCGAGCTCAATCGCGCGAAGGCGAAGGTCGGCGCCAATGACAAGCGGATCGTCCACGCCCAGACGCAGTTCGACAACGGCAAGGGCGCACTCTGCCTCGGCCACTACTGGCGCGCCGACCACGAGTTCTGGGAGACGTACGTGATCGCTCACGAGATTCTCAAGCAGAACCGGCGCTAGCCGCTCCGGTACTCTCTCGGGGGTCGGCGTGTGCTAGCCTTCAAGCATGGCACACGCCGACCCCGCGCCGTTTCACGAAGGCCCCTTCGGCTGGCGCATCGGGGCGCAAGCCACCGGTCTTCTGACCCTGGTCGCGACCTGCTTCGTGCTCGCCGCCCTGCCGGTTCGTCTCGCGGCGCAGTCCGACTGCCGCACGATCGAAGACTTCGCGAAAGCCAAGGTTGGCGAGCTGCCCGCTGACTGGAAGGTCCGGAAAGACGCCGGCAAGGAGGCGTACCGAATCGCGGAGGACTCGGGCATCAAGTTCCTGCGCGCCGCCGCCAAGGGGCTCGGCATCCAGGCCGCGAAGGAGTATGGGTGGGACCTCGCGGCGTATCCGATGCTCGTGTGGTCCTGGCGGCCCCTCCAATTTCCGAAAGGCGGCGACGAGCGCGACTCGAAGTCCAATGACAGCGCCCTGGCGGTGTACATGCTCGTCGACTACTCGCGCATCAGGGGTCCGAAGGCGGTCAAGTACATCTGGAGCGAGAAGGTCCCGGTCGGCACGAAGCTCGAGTCGAACATGGGCCTCACGCAGGTGCGCGTGCTCCGGAGCGGCGCGCCCGAAAAAAAGGGCGGGTGGGTCGAGGAGCGCGTGAACGTGCTGGAAGACTACAAGAAGTACTTCGACGAGAAGGAGACGCCCAAGCCCGCCGGGATCGCGGTGCTGACCGACTCCGACGACACGAATTCCTCGGCGCAAGGAGACTACGCGAACTTCAGGGTCTGTCGCCAGTAGGCGATGGCCCGCGAGGTTCTCGTGGTCGAAGACGAGCCGGATATCCGCCGGCTCGTCGTCCTGCACCTCGAGCGCGAGGGCTTCCGCTGCCGAACGGCGACCACCGGACCCGACGCGCTCCGCGAGGTGAAGGCGGCGGTTCCCGACCTGGTGGTCCTGGATCTCATGCTCCCCGGCGTCGACGGCCTCGAGGTATGCCGCCGGCTGCGGCGGGATTCGAGCACGGCGTCGGTCCCGATCATCATGCTTACCGCCAAGTCCGATGAGGTCGACCGGATCGTCGGTCTCGAGGTCGGCGCCGACGACTACGTGGGCAAGCCCTTTTCGCCGAAGGAGCTCGTGGCGCGGGTACGGGCAGTGCTGCGGCGCTCGCACCCTGACCAGGCGACGCCGGTGCTCACGGTGGGGCCGATCACGCTCGATGCGGCCCGCCACGCGGTGAGCCTGAACGGGCGGGCGATCGTGCTCACGCCGAAGGAGTTCGACCTCCTGCAGGCACTCCTCGAAGCGGCGGGCCGCGTGCTCTCGCGCGAGTACCTCCTGAACCGCGTGTGGGGCTACGCTCGCGCCGACGTGATCGAGTCGCGCACCGTGGACGTACACGTCCGGCGCCTGCGCGCAAAGCTCGGCGACGCCGGGAGCCGGATCGCCACGGTCAAGTCGGTCGGCTATCGCTTCGAAACGGACCCACCATGATGCAGGCGTTCGTTCACTTCCTCCGTCGCAGCATCGCGCGCAAGCTCACGTTGACGCTCGTCGGCTTCGTCGCCGTCACCATGGTCGTGGCGGGCCTGTACCTGAACCGCGCGCTCGAGGCGTTCGCGGTGGACACTCTCGAGGCCCGGCTGGCCAGTATCGGGCGGCTCCTGCACGACGAGGCCCGCGCCCTCGTGACGCGGAATGCCTCGCCCGGCGACTTCCATGCCTTTGCGCTGCGCGGCTCGCGGCCGACCGCCTCGCGGATCACCGTGATCGCGGCCGACGGCCGCGTGCTGGGCGATTCCGAGGTGCCCGTCGACGATCTGCCGCGCGTCGAAAACCACGGCAAGCGGCCGGAAGTGCTCGCAGCCTTCGCGGGCGGCCTCGGGCGCGACCGGCGGACGAGCGCGACGATCGGTGCGTCGCTGCTCTACGTCGCGCTGCCGATCCTCGACGACGGGAAGGTGATCGGCGTCATCCGGATGGCCCTGCCGGTGTCGGCGGTGACGTCGTCGTACGCCGCGATCCACCGGGTGATGCTCCTCGGAGGCGTGGTCGCGCTCGTGGTCGCATTCGGGATCGGCCTCTTCGTGGCCCGGCGCGTGACCAAGCCGGTGGTGCAGATGCAGGCGATCGCCCGTCAGATGAGCGAGGGCGATTTCACGGTGCGGGCGCCGATCCGCTCGCCGGACGAGATCGGTGCGCTCGGCCGCGCGCTCAACGGCCTGGCGGCGCGGATGCGGGAGAAGATCCACGATCTCGGACACGAGCAGGCGAAGGCGACGGCGATCCTGGACGGGATGATCGAGGGCGTGATCGCGGTCGACGGACGCGACGTCATCCTGCTCTTGAACGAGCGGGCTCGCGAGATGTTCGGCCTCGACGCCACGCGCGGCGAGGGCAAGCCGTTCCTCGAGGTCATCCGCAACACCGAGCTGCACGAGGCGTTCCGCGAGGCCCGCGCCGCCGGCGAGGGCAGCGTCTCGAATCGCGAGGTCAGGCTCGTGAGCCCGGTGAATCGTCGCGTTCAGGTCAACGCGGTGCCGCTCCGTCTGGGGGGTCACGAGGTGGGCGTGGTCATGGTGCTCCACGACGTCACCGAGCTCCGGCGACTGGAGCAGGTCCGTACCGAGTTCGTCGCCAACGTGTCGCACGAGCTACGGACGCCGCTGACCGCGATCCAGGGCTATCTCGAGACGCTCCTGACCGGCGCGCTCGAAGAACAGGAGAACGCGCGACGGTTCCTGGAGATCGTCTTCCGCCACACCGAGCGGCTGGGCCGGCTGCTCAACGACCTGACCGATCTCTCGAACATCGAGCTGGGCCGTGTGTCCCTGAAGCTCGCGCCGACACGCCTCGACGAAACCGTCGACGCGGTGCTGGCCATCATGGCGGCCAGGGCGAAGAGCGGGAAGGTCGCGCTGCGCAGTCAGCTGCCGCGCGAGCTCCCGCTGGTGCTCGCGGACCGCGATCGGCTGGTGCAAATCTT
>CAYVHH010000128.1:0-4988 GCA_964450175.1 uncultured bacterium
CGCCACGTCTATCACCTCTATGTCGTGCGGACGCCGCGGCGCGCCGAGCTGGCGGCCTTCCTCAAGGCGCGCGGGATCCAGACGGGAATCCACTATCCGGTCCCGACGCACCGTCAGCCTCCCGTCGAGCACCTCGCTCCGCCGTCCCTGCCCCGTACGGAGCAGCTCGTCGAGGAAATCCTGACGTTGCCGATGTCAGCCGACCACGCGGACGAGGAAATCGACCGGGTCGTCGCCGCGGTCCGCGCGTTCTTCAGGGCGTAGTGGCTTTGCGAGCCGCCGGACGCGGGGCGTCCCCGCCGTCTCATCCCCCCCTCCGGATCTTGCAGCTCTATCCCAAGGCAGACTATTTCACCGGCGCGGCGATCCAGCTGCGCGACCTCGCGATCGGCCTGGCCGCCCGCGGCCACGCCGTGACCGTCGCGACACCGCCGAGCGAGCTCTGGGCCAAGCGGATGGCCGCGGCCGGCGTCGGGTACGTCCCGATCCCGATGCAGCGCGCCTGGGACGTGCGCGCGGCGTGGCGCCTGGCGAAGGTGATCCGCACGCGCGAGATCCAGGTGGCGCACGCCCACAAGGGGCGTGCGCGCACGCTCGCGCTGCTCGCCGGACTCATGGGCGCGCGGTCCAAGCTCGTCCTGAATCGCGGCGTCAGCTTCCATGTGCCCCGCCTGCGGCGGGTCGGCTACACGAGCCGGCGCGTTCACGCGATCGTCGCGGTGTGCGAGTCGATCAAGCGCGATCTGGTCGCGACCGGGGTGCCGGCGCAGAAGATCGAGGTCATCTACTCGGGGACCGACGTCGCGCGCTTCCATCCCGGCCTCGACGGCCAGGCGATCCGCCGCGAGCTGGGCCTCACCGGCGAGCATTTCCTCATCACGCAGATCGGCGTCCGCTCGTGGCGGGGCTGGAGCGACGTGCTCGAGGCGATGACGGGGATCGCGGCGGAGGTGCCCCGCGCGCGCCTGCTCTTCGTCGGGGCGCCTCCGCCCCGCATCGTGGAGCTCGGCGCGCGCGCGCGCGAGCGCGGGCTCGACGGCCGCGTCCTCGTGCTCGGCCATCGCGAGGACGTCCCGCAGATCCTCACCGCCTCGGACGTGGTCGTCGACGCCTCGTACGCCGGCGCCGGGCTCACCGGCTCGATCCGCGAGGCGCTCGCCTGCGAGCGGCCGGTGGTCGCCACCGATCTGGCCGGCATGCCCGAGCTGGTGGTCGACGGCGAGACCGGGCTCCTGGTGCCCCCGCGCGATCCGGATGCGCTGGCCCGGGCAATCCGGCGCCTGCTCGAGAACCCGACGTGGGCCCACACGATGGCGCGAGCCGGCGGCAAGCGCGTGGACGCGCACTTCTCGCTCCGCGCCAAGCTCGATGCGACCGAGGCCCTCTACCGGCGGCTCGTCGAGGCGAGCGCGGCATGAACGTGCGCGCCGATCTCTATCGCCGCCTGCTGGCCTATCTGCGCCCGCACGTGCCGGCGCTGCTCGTCGGCACGGTGCTCGCGGTCGTGGTCGCCGCGATGGAAGGCGCGATCGCGTGGCTCGTCAAGCCGGCGATGGACGGCGTCTTCATCCGCCGCGACGAGAGGATGCTGACGCTCATCCCGCTGCTGTTCCTGGCCGCGTATATCGCCAAGGGACTGGCCCGCTACGGCCAGTCGTACCTGATGGCGTCGATCGGCGAGCGCGTGATCGCGCGCCTCCGCCGCGACCTGTACGCCCACCTGCAGCGCATGTCGCTGTCGTTCTTCACCAGCCGTCACACGGCGGAGCTCATGTCGCGCGTCGTGACCGACGTGAACCGCCTGGCGCGCCTGTCCTCGACCGTGCTGGTCATGACGATCCGCCAGACGGTGATGGTCGTGGCGCTCGCGACGGTCATGTTCGTGCGGGACTGGCGGCTCGCGGTGATCGCGCTGGTGGTCTTTCCCTTCGTCGGCGTCGCCGTGCGGTCGATCGGCCGCCGGCTCTATCGCATCAACAAGCGGTCGCAGCAGAAGGTCGCCGAGCTGAACGTGCTCCTCCACGAGGTGTTCTCGGGGACCAAGATCGTCAAGGCGTTCGGACGCGAGGCCCACGAGGTCGAGCGATTCGATCGCGTCAACCGCGGTCTCCTCTCGCTGGCCCTCAAGGACCACCGCACCGACGAGATCACGGACCCGCTCATGGAAGTCCTCGCCGCGTTCGGCATCATGGGCGCCCTCTGGTACGGCGGCCAGCAGGTCATCGCGGGCACCATGACCCCCGGCGATTTCTTCTCGTTCACGGCCGCGGTGGCCCTCCTGTACGGGCCGGTGCGGCAACTCTCGCGGATCGTCAACACCGTGCAGCAGTCGACCTCGTCGGTCGAGCGGGTCTTCGAGATCATCGATCTGCCGCCGGCGATCGCCGATCGGCCGACCGCCGTGGTGCTCGACGCGTTCAGCGAGAGCCTCGTGTTCGACCAGGTGAGCTTCCGGCACACGGACTCCGACGAGCTCACCTTGCGCGACATCTCCCTGACCGTCGCCCGGGGCGAGGTGGTCGCGTTCGTGGGCATGAGCGGCGCCGGCAAGTCGACCTTGATGGACCTGCTGCCGCGCTTCCACGACGTCAGCGCCGGTCGGATCACGATCGACGGCCACGACCTGCGCGACGTCACCCAGGCCTCGCTCCGCGCGCTGATCGGCATCGTCACCCAGGAGACGTTCCTCTTCAGCGACTCGATCCTGTACAACATCGCCTACGGCCGTCCCGGCGCGCCGTTCGAGGACGTCGTCCGCGCCGCCCGCCAGGCGCACGCCGAGGAGTTCATCGCCGGTTGTCCCGACGGCTACCAGACCCTGGTGGGCGAGCGCGGCGTGCGGCTCTCGGGCGGCCAGCGCCAGCGCATCGCGATCGCACGCGCGTTCTTGAAGAACCCGCCGATCTTGATCCTCGACGAGGCGACGTCCGACCTCGACGCCGAGAGCGAATTCATGATCCAGCAGGCGCTGGCCGAGCTGATGCGGGGCCGCACGGTCCTCGTCATCGCCCACCGGCTCGCCACCGTGCGCAACGCCGACCGCATCGTCGTGGTCCACGAGGGCCGGCTCGCAGAGGTGGGACGCCACGACGAGCTGCTGGCGCGCGACGGGCTCTACCGTCGCCTCTATGCGCTGCAGATGGAAGGGGTCGCGAGCTAGGCGCGGAAGGCCGCGAAGGAGGCATCACGTGAGCACGACCGTCGGGAACGGCAAGTACACCTATCAAGTGGACGACGACTGGGCCAAGCTTCCCGAGGGCTGGACGATTCCCGTCGCCGCGGTGACGGTCGACTCGCACGATCGCGTCTACGCCTTCAGCCGCTCGCCCGAGCACCCGATCATCGTCTTCGACCGCGACGGCACGATGCTCTCGTCGTGGGGCGCCGGCCTGTTCGCGTTTCCGCACACGATCCGCAGCGACGCGCAGGACAACCTCTGGATCGTGGACCGCGATCACGGACAGATGCTCTACTTCAGCCCGACGGGCTCGTTGTTGAAGACCGTCGGCACCCGCGGCCACCGCTCGGACACCGGGGTCGATCCGAAGGACTTCAGCTCGGTCGCCTACCGGAACGTCACGCATGCCGGCGGCCCCTTCAACCTGCCGACGGACATCGCCCTGACGCCTTCGGGTGAGATGTTCGTCACCGACGGGTACGGCAACGCCCGCGTGCACAAGTTCGCCGCGGACGGCACGTATCTCTTCTCCTGGGGCGAGCCGGGCACGGGGCCGGGGCAGTTCAATCTGCCGCACGGCGTGTGGATCGACCGGCGCGGGCGCGTGCTCGTGTGCGATCGCGAGAACGACCGCGTGCAGGTGTTCGACCAGGCGGGCAGGCTTCTCGAGATCTGGCCGACCAAGCTGATCGGCCCGGCGGCGCTCTACGTGGACGCCGACGACGTCGTCTACATTCCCGAGCACAACGGCGGGCTGGTCAGCGTCCTGACGCTCGACGGGGCGCGACTGGCGCAATGGGGCGATCCGAGCTTCCGCTCGTGTCACGGCATCTGGGGCGATTCGCGCGGGGATCTCTACGTGGTGCGGCCGGGCGCATGGGGACGCCCCCGGCGCGTCGTGAAGTACACACGCGCGTAGGTCAGGACGACGACGGGAGAGAGGGGACGATGGGAATCAAAGGCATCGATCACTGGGTGATCGTCGCGGGCGATCTGCAGCGCACCTTGAGCTTCTACGAAAAGCTCGGTTTCACGATCGCCTGGGAGAAGCGGCCGAACCGGCCGGACATGGCGACGATCCGCATCGGTGACGCGCAGAAGATCAACGTCCACGGGCCGGAGGCGCCGGCGCGACCGGGCTACCTCGGCGCGCGGCGGCCGACCACCGGCGGCGCCGATTTCTGTCTCGAGTGGGCGGGAAGCGTCGACGAGGTCCTCGCCTTGCTGGCGAAGAACGGCATCAAGCCCGAGGCGGGGCCTGGACCGCGGTCGTGCGCGCGCGGCACGTCGACCAGCGTCTACTTCAGGGATCCCGACGACAACCTGGTCGAGTTCACCGTCTACAGCTAGCGCGCGATGAAGTCGCGGATCACGGCCAGGGCGCGCTCCGGCGCGTTCGGCAGGACCGATGATCCAGGAACACGACCTGGACGATATCGGCCAGGGTCGAGAACGCCGGCTTGTAGATCGAATGGTCGAGACCGGGGCCGCCGTGGAGCAGCAGCAACGTCGGCTTCTCACGCATGGCGGTGCCATCGGGCACGAGGCTCGCGCCGTTGACGACGACACGCCTCTGAGCCTCGGGTCAGCCCGATTGCTGGCGCAAGATGGCGCAGGTGGCCGTCGCGTGGGCGAGCAACGTCCCGTCGGCGTCACGGAGCGACGCCTCCGACACCCCGAGACTGCGCGAGATATTGATGACGCGTCCTTCCGCGACCAGGTCCTGCTCGAGCGGCACCGCCTTCAGCATCTTCACGTTGAGATCGATCGTGCCGAGCCCGACTCCGGCCTCCAGCATCGTGTGGACCGC
>CAYVHH010000129.1:0-6496 GCA_964450175.1 uncultured bacterium
CGCCGGCCGCCGCGATCGCCAATGCCGAGTGAAAGCGCTGGAGCGAGCCCGGCTCGCGCGTCCTCTGAAGCACGACGAGCGCGAATGCCGTGCTGCCGATCGCCAGCGCCTGCCCGACGAGCCCCGCCGCGCGCAGCCACAACAGAGCGAAGGCCACCACGACGGCGCCACACTAACATGGGGCGTCCCGCGCGGCGAGGACAGGTCGATGATCCTCGGCTCGGCAATGGAAGGTTGCGCCACGAGCAGGGTCATCGTAGCGAGCAGCCAGGCGGAGGCCGATTTCCTCGTCCATCTTCGCCTCGCGCGGCCATTGAGTCTCCTCGCGCCGGCGCCTAGAATCTGCTCCGACATCGTTTCTTTAGCACCTTCGACGGGCTCGGCAGGGGTTCCGTCTCACCGTCGTGAAGAGTCCGGGCCAGGCGCGACTCCATACACGAGAGGAGCGACATGAAGATCACCGGGATCGAGACGTTCGTGGTTTCGAACGGGTTCACGCCGCCGCGGCCGTGGCACTTCTGCGCGATCCGCACCGACGCGGGGCTCACGGGCTACAGCGAGTTCGGGTCGGATGGCATCACGCGCGGCCTGGTCGGCCTGGTGCAAGATCTCGGTCAGCGCCTGATCGGGAAGGATCCGACCGCCGTCGAGAAGCACTACGTCGATCTGTACCGCGCCGTCCGCCAGGCGCCGTACGGCGCGACCCAGCAGGCGATCGCGGGGATCGAGCTGGCGCTCTGGGACCTCGCCGGCAAGGCGCTCGGCGTGCCGGTCTACAAGCTCATGGGCGGGCCGCACCGCGAGCGCCAGTGGGTCTACTGGTCCCATCTCGCCACGTATCGCGCGAACAACTGGAAGCTGCTGGGCGTGAAGCCGCTCAAGAGTCTTCAAGATTTGGCCGACGCGGCGCGCGAGGCGCCCGCGCGCGGCTACACCGCGTTCAAGACCAACATCATCTGGCCCGGTGAGCCGGCGCGCGGTATCTCGCAGGGCCGGCTCGGCCCGCACGACCAGGTCGCGAGCCGCGACATCGTGAAACAGGCGGTCGCTCAGATCTCGGCCATGCGCGACGCGGTCGGACCCGACATCGGCATCTGCCTGGACATCAACGTCAACTTCAAGCCGAGCGAGGCGATCCGCGTGGGGCGCGCGCTCGAGCCCTACGATCTTTTCTGGCTCGAGATCGACAATCAGGACCCGCACGCGCTGGCCCAGCTGAAGTCGTCGGTGCGCGCGCCGATCTGCTCGGGCGAGCAGCTGCAGACGATCCGGCAGTACCGGCCGTACTTCGAGCTTCACGCGATGGACGTCGTGAAGGTCGACGTGTGCTGGCAGGGCTTCTCGGCGGCGAAGAAGGTGGCCGACCTGGCCGAGACCTTCGAGCTCAACATCGCGCCCCACAACTACAACGGCCATCTCAGCACGTTCCAGAGCCTCAATCTCTGCGCCTCCGTGTCCAATGTGCGGATCATGGAGAGCGACCCGGAGCAGACGCCTTATCGCGACGAGCTGTTCACGGCGCTGCCCGAGATCGCCGACGGCCACATGAGGATCCCGACCGCGCCGGGCTGGGGCACGGAGCTGAACGAGAAGGCCGCGAAGAAGTACGAGTGGACCGGCTAGGGGAGCAGGAGCTTCCGAAAGAAGGCCGAGATCTTGCGGTCGACGCCGGGCAGCTCGGCCCGATCGAATCCGGGCGGGTCGTTCAAGAGCTCTCCGACGAGACCGGTCAGTCCCGGCGGCAGCGGCGAGAGCAGGGCCCCGTGACCGCCGGTGGCGAAATCGGCGAGTTTCTCGCAGGCGGCGCATACCGCGAGGACGGCGTCACTGTGGAAGCGCGGGATCAGCCACTTGTCCTGCCGCGCGGTCACCAGGCCCAGCGGCACGCGCGGCGCGGCCAGCGAAGCCATGTCGAAGTCCGCTACCAGCAGAACGCCGGCGACGATCGCGGCGATGCGGGGGTCGGTGTGCGTCTGCCATGTCGCATCGCTGAAGCGGCTGCGGATGACCCACCGGGCGATCGTCGTCCTTGCTCCGTCGAGAAAGCCTCCGCGCAATCGGGTCGCCAGACCGACGCACGTCTGGAAATCTTCGGCAATATGAGCCTCGCAGTGCTGGGCGAGGCGCGCGGGCGACCACCGGCCGCCCGCCAGGCTCAGCGCCGTGTGCCCGCCGGCCGACATGCCGTACATGCCGACCTTGTCCAGCGCGAGCAGTGGCCCGAAGCGGGCGTCCTGACTCACGACGTCGATGGCGCGTGATACCTCGGCCGGCCGTCGTTTCCAGCTCTCGGGCCCCGGCGTGCTGGGATCCTTGTAGTTGTCGCCACGGTGCTCGGGCATGGCGACCACGAAGCCGTCGGCCACGAGCACCTGCGCCAGGTTCGCGTGTACCCAGGGCGAGCCACCCGACCCGTGCGAGATCACGATCAGGCGCCCGTTGCCGCGGGCCGGCGCGCCCTGCCAGGCGAACTCGAATAGGAAGGGACCGCGCTTGCCGATCTTCGCTTCGTCGGTGGACGGGTAGTAGACGGTCACGGCGCCGTCGCCGTCCTGGCCCGCGATGTCGGTCAAGCCGACGCTGGCCTCGGCCGCGCTGGCTGCGACCGCGAAGGCCACGGCGAGGAGAACGCCGACGAGTTTCACGAGTCGTGCATCGTCTGCATCAGGATCTTCCACGCGCCGTCGTGCCGATACAGATTGTAGGAGAACGTCGTCTTCCACAGGAGCTCGTCGCAGGCGCCCCTGTATCCCCATTGCACGGTCGCGAGGGCACTGTTGGACCCGAGCGATTCGACGTGGAGGGCGAGGAGGTCACCGTGCGTGAAGCCTCTGGCCCGGTACGTCGCATCGACGTCGGCGAAGACCGCTTCGATATCCTCGCGCGTCAGGTTCACCCGAACGACGCCCATCCTCGCCGTCACGCAGGGCTCCGCATAGAACTCCGCGATGGCACCCGGGCCGCGGCTGAAGGCGTCGCCGTACGCTTCGATGAACTTCGTCACGTCCTCACGCATGCGATTGCCTCCTGCTGGCGGCCTCGACGTCGCGTTCATGGCTCTCCCGCCCTCTGAGACTACGCCGATTCACCGGCGGTTGGCTCGACGCTGCCGGAGCACCTCGTACACCGCGATCGCCACGCTCGTCGACAGATTGAGTGACCGGACGCGGGGCGACAGGATCGGCATCGCGACCAGCCGATCGCGATACCGGTCGTGAAGCTCAGCCGGCAGCCCGTCGGTCTCGCGGCCGAAGACCAGCACGACGCCACTCGCGGCCCCGAGCGGCGCGTCCCAGACCAGTCGCGTCGCGCGTGGCGAGAAGAAATATGGCTCGCCGAGCGTCGGGAGCTCACGCTCGAACGCGTCCCAGCTCGGCCACACCTGTAGATCAATGTGCTCCCAGTAGTCGAGGCCGGCGCGTCTCACCTCGCGGTCTTGGAGCGAAAAGCCGAGCGGCTCGATCAGATGCAACGTGGCATCGGTGGCGAGGCACGTCCGCCCCGCGTTCCCGGTGTTCCAGTGAATCTCCGGATGCACGAGCACGACGTGGGTGGCCGGGGGCCGAGCGCTCAAGGCTTTCGACCGACGCCCAGAAGGTGAGCGCTGACACCGAGGATGGACGATTCCGACTCCAGGGCTTTCGCGACGTCCAGCAGGTCCTTGCGCAGCGCCGTGTCGTTCCATCGAGCGTCGAAGTCCGGCAGTATCCAGGCCGGACCTTCGACCCCGAGGATCCTGATATCGCCAAAGCCGGCGGCCTCCAGCTCGGCGCGAAGGTCGTCCGGCCGATGAAGGTACGCCGTCGTGAAGTAGTCCACGTTGCTCGTGTCGTTTCGATGCTGGCCGTCAACGAGATCCCGGTCGCGGATCTGCACGAAACGGGGATCCAGGGAGAGCTTTCGCGCCAGACCATCCAGGGCGGAGGCGTAGCGGGAGATCGCGGCCACCACCGTGATGCCGCCTCGGACGAGGACGCGGAACGCCTCGCGCAACGCCGCCGCGCGATCTGCCGCCGACGGAAGATGGTAGAGGGGGCCCATGACCAGGACCGCCGCGGCCGAGGCGTCCTGCTGCGGCAAGCGTCGAGCGTCGGCGACCGAACACGCTGCGATGGGGGCCGTCGCTCTCGCGCTTCGAGCCCGCGCCTCTTGCACCAGCCGCGGCGAGGCATCGACGAGCTGGACCTCGTAGCCTTGCGCGGCGAGCCACAACGAGTACACGCCGGCCGCGCCGCCGACGTCCACGATGCGGGCCGGCGGATCGGGCAAGACGCTCGCGAGAATCGCCCGGGTGCGCTCGAGCTCCAGGCGAGAGGCGCCGAGCCCGAGACGAGCCTCTTCCGGGAACTCGGCGTAGTACGCGACGACTTCGGGGGGCGGTGTGAGCTCGTGATCGCCGGCCGCCATTGATCCCTCGCGCGCTGGACGCGCCTACGGAAAGATCCCGAGCTCCAGGTAGGTCGCGGCGACCTTCTTCAGGGCGTTGAGGAACGCCGCGGTGCGGAGGTCGCCGGCCCGCGTGATCTTCCACAGCTCGTGGATCTGATGGTACGCGCCGATCATCGTGTCCTCGAGCCCGGAGTTGACCAGGTCGATCTCATCGGCGCCATGGGCGATCTTCATGCGCTCTTCCGGCGGGAAGACGCGTCCGGTCGCCCGCTCGACGGCCGACAACATGCGATTGAAGGCCGCTTCCTCGAAGCGCTTGCCCACGCGGCCGAAGCTCACGTGCGACAGGTTCTTGATCCACTCGAAGTACGAGACCGTGACACCGCCGGCATTCAGATAGACGTCCGGGACGATCAGGACCCCGCGATCGAGCAGGATCTTCTCGGCCTCAGCCGTCGTCGGCCCGTTCGCCGCCTCGGCGATGATCTTCGCCTTGATCTTCGGCGCGTTCTCGCGGGTGAGCTGGCCCTCGAGCGCCGCCGGGATCAGGATGTCGCAGTCAGCCTCCAGGGTCAGGTTGGTCGGCGTGATGTTCCGGGCGCCCGGGAAGTTCACGATGGAGCGCGTTTCCTTCTGGAACTGGACGACCGCGTCGACGTCCAGCCCCTCGGCCCGATAAATGCCGCCCTCACGCTCGGAGAGGCCCACGATGAGGCAGCCGGCCTCCTGACAGAACTTCGCGGTGTGGTAGCCGACGTTGCCGAGGCCCTGAATGATGACGCGCTTGCCCTCGAGGCCGCGCGAGAGGCCCAGGGTCTTCATGTCCTCGGCCTGGTCGCACACCTCGCGCAGCCCGAAGAAGACCCCACGTCCCGTCGCCTCGACCCGGCCGCGGACACCGCCCTGGGTGACGGGCTTGCCGGTGACGCAGGCCATGGCGTCGATCGCGCCCGGGTAGAACGCGGAGTACGTATCGTAGATCCACGCCATCTCGCGCGGGCCCGTCCCGTAGTCGGGAGCGGGAACGTCTATGCCGGCGCCGATGAAGTTCTTCTTGATGAGCTCGGCCGTGTAGCGCCGCGTGATCTGCTCGAGCTCGGGCACCGTGTACTTCTTCGTGTCGATGCGGACGCCCCCCTTGGCGCCGCCGAACGGCACGTCGACGATCGCGCACTTGTAGGTCATGAGCGCCGCGAGCGCCTTGACCTCGTCCTCGTCGACCGTCGGAGCGTAGCGAATGCCACCCTTGACGGGCACGCGGTGGTGACTGTGCTGGGCTCGCCAGGCGGAGATGACCTCGTAGCCGCCGTTTCGGCGGATCGGGAACTGAATCGCGTAGACCGAGTTGCAGGCCTTGATGTGGTCGAGGAGGCCCGTCGGATAGTGGGTGAGCGCGGCCGCCTTGTCGAAGTAGATGTTGACCGTCTCGAAGAAGCTTGGGCCCGCCGGCGCTACCGCCATGTGAGCACCTCCCAGAGAGAATCTTCGCACGCCGACGCCGTCGGCGCGTAAGACGACGTGCGCCGCACGCGTCTCGGGCGCCCTCCCTCGCTCGACCGCCGCGACGACGCCGCGCGGGCGCCGAGGGCTGGCGGCCGCCGCGGCGAGGCGGTATCGTCACCGGCGACTGCTAGACTGGTCGCCGGCGCTGTCGCCGGGCCAATGCGACGAGGAGACGAGCATGGAACGCGAGAAGCTTGCGGATCTGGTGATCCGGTTCACGGAGGCGTTCAACCGGAACGACCTGGACGGCGTGATGTCGTTCATGGCCGACGACGCGGTCTACGACGAGTTCACCGGCACGATCAATCGTGGCGCCGCGGCGATCCGGTCGGCCTTCGTGCCCCAGTTCCGCGGCGACTACGGCAAGATGCGCTTCCACACCGAAGACCTCTTCGTCGACGAGCGGACGGGGAAGGCGCTCATTCGCTGGCGCTGCGAGATCGACAAGACCGGGCGGCGGCGATCTTGGCGTGGCCTCGACATCCTCCACGTCCGCGACGGCCTGGTGACCGAGAAGCATACCTACGCCAAGGCCGAACGCCTGCAACTGACGGACGAGGCATCCTGAGGGGGGTTGCTCGGGAAGCTCGGCGAGACGTTGCGA
>CAYVHH010000130.1:0-9669 GCA_964450175.1 uncultured bacterium
AAGGCCCGACGGCGCAGCACGACATGGCGCAGTTCGCGCTGATCGAGATGCGGGGCGCCGGACGGCTCGCGTTCGGCGGTTTCTTCGAGGGCGGCAGGACCCTGGCGATCACGAAGACGGCCGACCCGGGCGAGGCGCGCAGCTGGTTCACCGAGACCGGCTTCTGGAAGGCCGACGCGCTCACGACGCGGCCGTGGCTGCACGTCCTGTGAGCGGGCCGATCGTCGGGCTCGTCACGATCGGCCAGTCGCCGCGCGTCGACGTCGTGCCCGACATGGAGACGATCCTCGGACCGGCCGTGACCCTGAGAGAGCGCGGCGCGCTCGACGGCCTCGGGCGGGCGGAGATCGCCGCGCTGGCGCCCGGGCCCGGCGACGACATCCTCGTCACGCGGCTCGCCGACGGCACGCCGGTGTTCGTCGCCAAGCGCCACGTCGTCGCGCGCGTCCAGGCCGCGATCGCTGAGCTCGAGCGGACGGGAGTCACGATGACGGCGCTTCTGTGCACGGGCGCGTTCCCGGCGCTCGAGGCGTCGCGACTGCTCGTGCTCCCTCACCAGGTGCTCCTGGGTGTGTTGCGCGCGCTTCGCTGGCCGGGCCGTCTCGGCATCGTCACCCCTTCCGTCCAGCACGTTCCGCAGACCGAGGCGCGGTGGCGCGCCGACGGATTCGACCCGGTCGTCGTCCCGCTCTCGCCGTACGAGGAGGAGGACCCGGCGGAGGTCGCGCGCACGGGGGACGCGCTTCGGGCCGCGCACGCCGGGCTCGTCGCCCTGGACTGCATGGGATTCAGGCGCAAGACGCGCGACGAGCTCCAGCGGCTCACGGGCGCGCCCGTGCTCCTCGCGAATCTCCTCGTCGCGCGCGTCGTCGCCGAGGCGTGCGGTCTCTAGGCCGCCGCCCTACCCGCGACTCTGCGGGTCGAGGATGTCGCGCAGCCCGTCCCCGAGCAGATTGAACCCGAGTACCGTGAGGTAGATGAACAGACCGGGGAACGCCGAGTACCACCACCAGGTCGGCAGGTAGTTGCGCCCGTGGCTGATCATGGCACCCCACTCCGGATACGGCGGCTGGGCGCCGAGGCCGATGAACCCGAGCCCGGCCGCCGCGAGAATCGCCGATCCCATGTCCATGCTCGCCTTGACCGTGATCGGTGACACGCAGTTGGGCAGGATGTGGACGAAGACGATGCGGAGCCGGCCGGTCCCCACGGCGCGCGCAGCCTCGACGAAGACCTGCCCCTTGAGCGCGAGCGTCTTGCTCTGCACCAGGCGCACGTAGCCCGGCCACCAGACCAGCCCGAGCGCGACGATCACGTTGGTGATGCCCGGGCCGAGGGCGCCGACGATCGCCAGCGCCAGCACGAGCGCCGGGACCGAGAGGAAGACATCCGTCACCCGCATGATCGTCTCGCCCAGCGGCCCGCCGACATAGCCCGCGCCGATGCCGAGCGGCACGCCGATGGCGGCGGCCAGCAAGGTGATGATCAGTCCGATCTGCAGCGAGACCCGGGTGCCCAGGACGACACGCGTGTAGATGTCGGTTCCGACCTCGTCCGTGCCGAACCAGTGGCGCCCGCTCGGCGGCTCGAGCTTCTGGTCGAGATGCACCGCGCCGCGCGCGTCCTCGGGATAGGGCACGATCCACGGGCCCAGCGCGGCCATCAGGAGGAACACGACCACCAGGCCGAGGCCGAGCAGCGACGCGGCACTCCGCGCGAACACGCGCGCGTAGAACCGGAGCTCACGCGACGCCCCCTGGTGCTCGGCGAGCCACGCCGCGGATGAGCCCGAGGGAACCGCACGGTCCATCACGTCGACAGGCTCGGGCGAACCCGCGGGTCGAGCCAGCCGTATGCGAGGTCGACGAGGAAGTTGGCCAGCATGAAGTTCAGGCCGATCACCAGGGTGACGCCCATGATCGGCTGGAAGTCCGACGACACGGCCGAGGCGACGGCGTAGAGCCCGATGCCCGGCCAGTCGAACACGGTCTCGACGAGCACGGTGCCCCCGAGCATCCAGCCGTAGCGCAGCCCGATCATCGCTAGCGTCGGGATCATCGCGTTCTTCAGGGCGTAGCGCGCGACGATGCGGAGCTCGGAGACGCCCTGGGCGCGGGCGTTGACGATGTAGTCCTGCTTGAGGGTCTCGAGCATCTCGGCACGGTTGACGCGCACGATCGAGGCCAGCGCCGGGAAGCACAGGGTCACCGTCGGCAGGACTGCGTGGGCCAGCGCATCGCCGAGGACCCGCCACTGGCCGCCCAGGATCGCGTCGACGACGAGCAGGTGCGTCACCGGCGCCGGAGGCGTCGCCATCAAGCCCAGACGCCCGCCGAGCGGCAGGAGCCCGAGCTGCAGGGCCAGGAGGAGCTGCAGCATCAGCCCGAGCCAGAACGCCGGGATCGCGATACCCGAGACCGATACGATGCGGGTGAGCTGATCCACCCACGTGTCGCGGTAGACCGCCGAGAGGATGCCCAGCGGAACGCCGAGCCCGACCGCCAGCAGCATGGCGCCCGTCACGAGCTCGAACGTGTTCGGGAAATACCGTGCGAGGTCCGAGAGGACGGTCTCACGGGTCCTCAAGGAGCGCCCGAGGTCGCCGCCGAGAACCCCGTGAAGATATTGTCCGAACTGGACGAGCAGCGGTCGGTCCAGCCCGTAAGCGACCCGGATGGTTTCGACCATCGACGGCGTCGCGTCGGGCCCGGCGGCAAGCCGCGCCGGGTCGCCGGGGGCGACGTGCGAGATGACGAACGTGATGCAGAGCAGGCCGAACAGCATGAGGCCCAGCAGAACGACGCGCCGGGCGAGGTAGCCGAGCAAGCCTACTTGGCGGCGATCGCGAGCGGGTAGAGGTCGACCTCGCCGGTGAAGCGCACCGGGCTGAAGACGAAGCCCTTCACGTGGTCGCGCATCGCCCAGCGGCGGTTCGCCAGCATCCCGAAGATCTCCGGGGCGTCGGCGGCGATCTTCCGCTGGATGTCGGCGTAGAGCGGCGCGCGCTCCTCCCATCGCGCGATCGTCCGCGCCTTGTCGATCAGCGCCCACACCGCGTCGTTCGCGTAATAGGACGAGCCGTAGTACTTGCCCCAGGAGTTCTTGTGGTACTGATACGCGACCGCGTCGGGGTCGGTCGAGACGGGCGTGGCGAACACGGCCATCAGGTCGGGTGAGGTCTCCAGCTTGGCGCCGCGCCCGACCATGTTGGGCCAGATCAGCGGAACCATCTTGACCGTGATGTTGAGCTTCTGGAGGTTGTCGATGAGGACGAGCCCCATCTTGCGCTCCTCCTCGAGCCCCTGGACGTAGACGTACTCGAGCTCGACCCCGCCGTTCGGGTGCGCGGACTTGGCCAGGAACTCTTTCGCCTTCCCGAGGTCCTGACGGTAGATCCCGGGCACCGCGACGTAGCCGCGCGTGGCATTCGGGAACGGGCTGGTCTGGAGGATCGCGTTGCCGTTGTAGATCTTGACCAGCGCGTCGTAGTCGAATGCGTAGCAGACGGCCTTGCGGAGATTGACGTCCTTTGTGGCGCCGTTCTGCGTGTTCATCTTGATGCCGAAGGTCGTCATGCCCGGGAAGTTCGGGACCGCGATCCCCGGCATCTTCGCGACCTGGTCGAAGTCGTCGCTCGAGAGCCCTTCGACGATGTCGGCCTCGGCGCGAATCAAGGCGGCGCGCTGGGCCGCCGACTCGCGGACGATCTTGTAGATGACGCCGCCGATGTGATCCTTCGACGGCCAGCCCTTCCAGTAGCCGTCGACCGCCTCGAGCTCGTAGAGGACACCCTGCTCCCAGCGCTTGATCTTGAACGGCCCGCTGCCGGCGGCGTTGGTCGTGAGCCACTTCTGACCCACGTCGCCCGCCTGCTCGTTCGCCATCACCTGCTTGGGATTCATCACGTACCACCACGGCAGGAACGACAGGAACGGCGCGTACGACTGCGTCAGATTGAACTGGATCGTCGACTCGTTGACGACCTTGATGCCGTCCTCCTTCAGGAAGTCCGACAGCATCCACGCCGGCCCCTGATTGAGCTTGAGCGTGCGCGCGAAGGAGAACCGCACCGCCTCCGCGGTCACCGGATCGCCGGTGTGGAACTTCGCGTTCTTCGCGAGGTGGAACGTCCAGGTCCTGGCGTCGGGCGAGCTTTCCCACTTCTCGGCGAGCCACGGCACGATCTCGGGGGGATTGCCGACGTACTTGACGAGCGCGTCGTAGAGCGATTGCTGCGCCATGCGGATCGACCAGTCGTACTTGACGCTCGGGTCGATCGTGGGCACCTCCTGGCGTCCGGCGAAGACGAGAATCTTCCGATCGCCGACCCGCTCGAAGGCCTGCCCGGGCGCCGCCGCGACCAGCACGGCGAGCATCGCTGTCACGAGAGTCCGCATGGCCAAGCTCCTGGTTTCCATCGCGATGGCGGGAGGATAACATACGCTCGCGATGGCCCTTCGCCCCGTCTCCGCGGCCGAGATCGAGTCGCTGGCCATCGGCGCCTGGATCCTCGGCACCGGTGGCGGCGGAAGTCCCTACCTGGCGCTCCTGAACATGCGCAAGCTCTACCGCCGGGGCGTCGTAGTCTCGCTGCTCGACCCGATGGACCTCGCCGACGACGCGCGCGTCGCGGTCGTCTCGAACATGGGCGCGCCGCTGGTCGGTCAGGAGCGGCTGACCGACCCGCGGACGATCGCGCTCGCGGTGCGCATGATGGAGGAGTACCGCGGCTGCCGGTTCGACGCGGTGATGTCGCTCGAGATCGGCGGCGGCAATTCCCTCCAGCCGTTCATGGCCGCCGCCGAGCTCGGGCTTCCGGTCGTCGACGCCGATTGCATGGGCCGCGCCTTTCCCGAGGCGCAGATGACGAGCTTCGCGATCCACGACCTCACGATGTACCCGCTCACCCTGGCCGACGTGCGCGACAACGCGGTCGTCGTCGCGCGCGCGGCGTCCTGGAAGTGGATGGAGCGTCTCTCGCGCAAGGCGTGCGTCGAGGTCGGCTCGATCGCGTCGACCTGCAAGGCACCCCGCACCGGGAAAGAAGTGAAGGAGTGCGGCATCCTCTACTCGACGACCAAGGCCATCCGGCTCGGCGAGACCGTGCAGGAGGCCCGGCGCCGCCATCGGGACCCCGTCCAGGCGCTGATCGACGCCGAGCGCGGCCGGCTGCTCTTCCGCGGCAAGATCCGCGACGTGGCCCGCCGCACCACCGAGGGTTTCCTGCGCGGTACCGCGAAGCTCGACGGGCTCGACGATTTCCGTGGCTCGAGCTTCGAGCTCGCCTTCCAGAACGAGTTCGCGGTGGGCTGGCTCGACGGCAAGCCTCGCGTGATGACGCCCGACTTGATCTGCGTCCTGGACAGCGTCTCGGGCGATGCGATCGGCACGGAGACCTTGCGCTATGGCCAGCGCGTCAGCGTGATCGCGCTCCCGGCGCCGCCGGTGCTGCTGACGCCGAAGGGGCTCGAGCACGTCGGGCCCCGCGCTTTCGGCTATGACCTCGAGTTCCAGAGCGTGTTCGCGTGACGAGCCGCGCATCGTGAAGCGGCGGATCGGCATCGACGTCGGCGGCACGAACACCGACGCGGTCCTGCTCGAGGACACGCGGGTGGTTCACGCGGTCAAGACCCCGACGACCCGGGACGTGACCTCGGGGGTCACCGCGGCGCTGCGCGCGCTCCTGCAGGCCGGAGCGCCGGCGGCGGTCGACGCGGTGATGATCGGGACGACCCACTTTACGAACGCCGTGGTCCAGCGGCGCGATCTCACCCGGGTCGCTGCGATCCGCATCGGCCTGCCCTCGGGCGCGTCGCTCGAGCCGTTCATCGACTGGCCGGAGGACCTGGCGGCGCTGGTGCGCGGCGAGGTCGTCATGCTCGAGGGCGGCCACGAATTCGACGGCCGCCCCCTGGTGCCGCTCGACACCTCCGGCATGCGTGCCGCCGCCCGGCGCATTCGCGCGGCGGGCCTGACGTCGGTCGGCATCGCGTCGGTCTTCTCGCCGCTCAACGCCGCCTGCGAGCTCGACGCCGTGGCGATCCTGCGCGACGAGTGTCCGGACGTCGCGGTGACGATGTCCCATCAGCTCGGGCGCATCGGCCTCCTCGAGCGCGAGAACGCAACCCTGCTCAACGCGGCGCTCGTCGGCCTGGCCCGCACGACCACCCGGGCGTTCGGCGACGCGCTGGCCGCCAGCGGCATCACGGCGCCGCTCTACCTGACGCAGAACGACGGCACCGTCATGCTCGCGTCGGTCGCTGAAGCGTTCCCCGTCTACGGCTTCGCGTCGGGCCCGACGAACAGCATGCGCGGCGCCGCGTTCCTGTCCAAGCTCACCGACGCGCTCGTGATCGACGTCGGGGGGACCACCACCGACATCGGCAGCCTGCGCCACGGCTTTCCGCGCGAGGCCAACAACGTCGTCGAGATCGGCGGCGTGCGTACGCTCTTCCGGATGCCGGACCTGCTCTCGATCGGTCTCGGCGGCGGCTCGCTCGTGTCGCGCTCTCCTCTGTCGGTCGGCCCGCACAGCGTCGGCTATCGGCTCGTCGAGGAGGGGCTGGTGTTCGGCGGCAACGAGCTCACGGCCACCGATATCGCCGTCGCCGCCGGACTGATCGATCTCGGCGACCGGCGTCGCGTCGCCTCGCTGCCGGCCGATCTCGTGACGGGCGCGATCGCGCGGATGCACGCGATGATCGAGGAAGGCGTGGACCGGATGAAGACCGACGCAGGCGACGAGCCGCTGATCGCCGTCGGCGGCGGATGCTTCCTGGTCCCCGAGCACATCGCCGGCATCTCCGGGGTGATCCACGTCGAGCACCAGGCCGTCGCCAACGCCGTGGGCGCGGCGATCGCCCAGGTGAGCGGCGAGATCGACCGGATCTTCCAGGATCTCTCCCGCGACGAGGCGATCGCACGAGCCCGCCAGCTGGCCGAG
The DNA here is from genome assembly GCA_964450175.1 of uncultured bacterium. Taxonomy (GTDB): domain Bacteria; phylum Methylomirabilota; class Methylomirabilia; order Rokubacteriales; family CSP1-6; genus AR31. The sequence goes on from CAYVHH010000130.1 coordinate 6,944, forward strand.
GCCCAGGCTGCGAGCGCCGGTGCCGATCCGCGGACGTTGTCGACGGTCGAGGTCGAGGACCTCCCGCTGGCCTACCTGCCTGGGAACTCTCTGCGCGTCCGCGTGCGGGTGGTGGGTGAGATTCGCTGAGCTGTTCGGGCTAGTGCGTGCGCTTCAAACGAAGAACAGCCCGGGCGGCCAGCCGCTGTCGACACGGCCGGTGTCGTCGATGAACTGCTTGGCATAAGACCGGCCGCCGTACGGGCATATCCACTTGCCGGTCTTCGCGCCGTCAACGACTTCTTCGATGAGCTGGGTTTTCGCGCCGCCCTCGCGGCCGTCGATGTAGCGCTCCAGGCACAGAGGGCAAAGCCCAGGCGCCTCGCGGTGAACTTGGGAGTGCCGCCTGCCGAACTCAAGGAAGCCGACCGGGTCGCGCATGGGCGTCACCAGCCCGGATAGTAACCCCGAGATAGCCGCCGGCTACTCGACTCCGGCGACCGCGAGCACGCGGCGCATGCGCGTGGCGGCGACGTCGGGGTCGCGCAGCAGACCCGCGCGATCCATCAGCACGAACTGCTCGGACAGATGCACGAGCGAGCGCGCGCTCTCCTGCCCGCCGACCATCCGGAAGTGCGACTGGTGGCCGTTCAGATAGGCGGCGAACACCACCCCCGTCTTGTAGAAGCGCGTGGGCGCGCCGAAGATCAGGCGCGAGAGCGTGAGGGTCGGCGCCAGCACGTCGGTGTAACGGGCCAGATCGCCGCCGTCGAGCGCCTTGAGCGCCGCGGAGGCAGCCGGCGCGATGACGTCGAAGATCCCGAGCAGGGCATCTGAGTGGCGGTCGCCGTCGCCGCGGATCGTGGTCGGGTAGTCGAAATCGTCGCCGGTGTACATGCGGACGTTGGCCGGGAAGCGCTTGCGCATCGCGACTTCGCGAGCCTGATCGAGGAGCGAGATCTTCACGCCGTCGATGCGCGAGGCGTGCTCCTTCACGATCGTGAGCAAGGTCTCGGTCGCCTGGTCGAGGTCGCGCGAGCCCCAGTAGCCTTCGAGGGCGGGGTCGAACATCTCCCCGAGCCAATGGATGATCACCGGCTCGCGCACCTGCGAGAGGATGCGCCCGTACACCTTGAGGTAGTCGCCGGGCTCCTTCGCGCACGCGGCCAGGGCGCGGCTCGCCATCAGGATGATGCGGCCGCCGCAGCCCTCGATCCACGCGCACTGCTCCTCGTAGGCGGCCTCGACATCGGCGATCGTCACGCGGGGCCCGGGCTCGAGGTGATCGGTGCCGGCGCCCGAGGCCAGCACCGCACCCGGAACCGTCCTCGCCTCGACGACCGTGCGCCGGATCAGCTCCTTCGCGGTGCGCCAGTCGAAGCCCATGCCCCGCTGCGAGGTGTCCATCGCCTCGGCGACGGCCAGGCCGAGCGACCAGACGTGATGGCGGTAGCGCAACGTGGCGTCCCAGTCGAGCGCCACCTCCAGTGTCGGATTGACCGACGCGAGCGGATCGGCGACCACGTGCACGGCCGCCATGCCGATACGGCTCATGATCGGGCCGGGGGGCGGCGAAACGGGCGCGCGGCCCGTGAGCGCGTATGGTGCCAGTAGCCCGTCGCGGCGGGGCAGCTTGAGGGTGGTGGGCATGGCGCCACTAGTTTACCGCACGGCCGGCGCATTGACAGGCTCGCACCCGGTTGTATATGGTTAGCGCACCTTTCACGGGGTTCCCTCCGAAGGAGGTCGGCATGGCCACCAAAGCGAACGACCGGAATCGCACGAAGTTCATGCTCGACGAGAAGGACATTCCGACCAAGTGGTACAACATCCAGGCCGACTTCAAGACGCCGGCGCCGCCGGTGCTGCACCCCGGGACGAAGAACCCGATCGGGCCTCAGGATCTGGCCCCCCTCTTCCCGATGGAGCTGATCAAGCAGGAGGTCAGCCGGGAGCGCTGGATCGAGATTCCCGACGAGATTCGTGACGTCTATCGCCTGTGGCGGCCCTCGCCGCTCTATCGCGCGCGGCGTCTCGAGAAGGCCCTCGGCACGCCGGCCCACATCTACTACAAGTACGAGGGCGTGAGCCCGGCCGGCAGCCACAAGCCGAACACCGCGGTGGCGCAGGCCTACTACAACAAGAAGGAAAAGGTCACGCGGCTCAGCACGGAGACCGGCGCCGGCCAGTGGGGCTCCGCGCTCGCGCTCGCCTGCCAGATGTTCGGGCTTCAGTGCAAGGTCTACATGGTGAAGGTGTCGTACCAGCAGAAGCCGTATCGCCGGATCATGATGGAGACCTGGGGCGCGCAGGTGGTCGCGAGCCCGAGCCCCGACACGCAGTCCGGCAAGAAAGTGCTCGAGCAGGATCCGAATTCGCCCGGGTCGCTCGGCATCGCGATCAGCGAGGCCGTCGAGGACGCGGCGACCCGCGACGACACGAAGTACTCGCTCGGCAGCGTGCTGAATCACGTTCTCATGCACCAGACCGTGATCGGCCAGGAGGCGAAGAAGCAGCTGGAGAAGGCCGACGACGCGGCGGACATCGTCATCGGCTGCGCCGGCGGCGGATCGAATTTCGCCGGCATCGCCTTCCCGTTCATCGGCAAGGCCTTGCGCGACAAGAAAAGCATCCGTGCAATTGCGGTCGAGCCGGCGGCGTGCCCGTCGCTGACGCGTGGCAAATACGCGTTCGATTTCGGCGACACCGGGCATCTTACCCCGCTCGTCAAGATGCACACGCTCGGC
>CAYVHH010000131.1:0-15736 GCA_964450175.1 uncultured bacterium
TTGTCTCACGCGAGAACGGGAAGCCGGGCGGGACGACCACGAAGGCCCCGGTCGGATTCGGTCGGAAGACGGACACCGGGCCTTGTGGATTGGGGATGCCCAGAGAGCCGGTTGTGCCGCCAACCTGCTGGGCAACGGCCGGACCAACCGTCCCGACCAGGAGCAGGAGCAGGGTGGACGCCGCCGTGGTCCGCATAGGAGTTCAGTATACCCCAACCGGGGAGCTCGGCTCCGCGGCCTCAGTAGGCCGGTGGCGCATACACGGTCACGAAAAAAAGGGGCGTCCGCCCAGGATTCTTCACGTAGTGGCGGGTTCGCGCGGGAATCATGACGAGCGATCCCACCGTCGCGCGGTGCTCCTTGTCGGCGATGCGCACGAGCGCTTCGCCCTCGACGACGTAGAGGACCTGATCGCCGGCGTGCTCCTCCTCGGGTCCGCCGTCCTCACCCGGCGCGATGGTCATCACCGCGGTCTGGCTGCGCTCGGTCTGCTGGAGCACCTCGAAGAACCGGCCGCGGTGCGCGGGCGTGAAGACGACGTCCATCGCGTTATCCCGCCGCGGCGCGCAGCGCCCGGACCGCGGCGGCTGGATCCGCGGCGCCGAAGACGGCCGAACCGGCGACCAGGGTCGAGGCGCCGTCCTCGGCAAGCGATTTCGCGAGATCCGCCTTCACGCCGCCGTCGACCGAGACATCGACGGGCCGGGTGCCCAGGAGCTTTCTGAGCTCGCGGATCTTCCGATGCGCGCTGGGGATGAAGGCCTGGCCGCCGAAGCCGGGGTTGACCGACATCACGAGGACCAGATCGAGGTCGTCCAGGACGAACTCCAGGGCCGCGGGCGGCGTCGACGGGTTCAGCGCGACGCCCGCTCGCGCGCCGAGCTCGCGGATCTGCGCGAGCGTACGCTGCAGATGCGTGCAGGCTTCGACGTGCACCGTGACCAGGTCGGCGCCGGCCGCGACGAACTCCGGGACGTAGCGCTCGGGCTCGACGATCATCAGGTGGACGTCGAGCGGCAGCTTCGTGCGCTTGCGGATCGCCGCGACGACGACGGGGCCGATCGTGATGTTCGGGACGAACCGCCCGTCCATGACGTCGACGTGGAGCTGGTCGGGTCCACCGGCCTCGACGCGCGCGATGTCGGCGGCGAGCGCGGCGAAATCGGCCGAAAGGATCGACGGCGCGATCTTGATCACGCAGGTGTTATACCCGAAACCTCGGAGCGGCGGAAGCGGACGGCGCAGAACCCGTCCGTGCCGTGCCGGTGCGGCAGGCAGCGGAGCCAGCCGTCCGCGTCGAGCGGCAGCGGGAAATCGGCGGGCGGGTCGAGATGGAACTCCGGGTTCGCCGCCAGAAACGCCCGGGCGACGTCGTCGTTCTCCTCGGGCTCCAGCGAGCACGTGGCGTAGACCAGACGCCCGCCGGGCCGCACCATCGCGGCCGCCGCGCCCACGATCTCCCGCTGGCGCCGGCTCGCCAGCGCGATATCCGAGGGCTGCCGCCGCCACTTCACCTCGGGATTGCGGCGCAGGACGCCCAGGTTCGAGCACGGCGCGTCGACGAGCACGCCGTCGCACGCGGCGGGAAAATCCGGCGCCAAGCGCTCGACCGGTCCCTCGCGCGCGTCGATGATCGAGATCCCGAGCCGTGCCGCCGCCTCGCCGACTCGCGCCAGGCGCGCGGGCTCGCGATCGAACGCGAGAATGCGACCGCGGTTGTCCATGAGCTCGGCCAGATGCGTGGTCTTGGTCCCCGGCGCCGCGCAGACGTCGGCGACGGTCGCGCCGGGCTCGGGGGCCAGCAGCCGCGCGATCAGCATCGAGGCCTCGTCCTGCACGGCGAAGCCACCCTCGACGAACGCGCGCCATTCGCCCGGCGCGCCGCCCGAGCCCACGACGAGCCCTTCGGGCGCCAGGCGCGTCGGCCGCGAGTCGAGACCGTTCTCGTCAGCCAGGCGACGGGCGAGCTCGTCGCGGGTGGTGCGCAGTCGGTTCGCCCGGAGGGTGAGGGGCGGCCGCTCGTTCAGCGCCCGCATCAGCGACTCGGCCTCGTCGCGACCGTAGCGCACGACCCAGCGCTCGACGATCCACGCGGGAAAGGAGCAGCGTGCCGCCAGGGCGTCGATCGGATTGCGGGGCGGGGCCGGCTCGCGCTCGCGTGCGCCACGTCGCGCGAACGACCGCATCACGGCGTTGACGAAGGCGCTCACGCCGGGCGACCGCGGCGCGAGGGTGACCGCGTCGTTGACCGCGGCGAACGCCGGCACGCGCTCGAGGAACGCGATCTGGTATGCGGTCATCCGGAGAAGGACCCGGACCCGCGGATCGAGCGACGCCAGCCGGCGGCGGGAGTGCGGCGCCAGGATCCAGTCGAGATAGCCCTGCCAGCGAAGCGTGCCGTACACGAGCTCCGTGGCCAGCGCCGCGTCGCGCGGGTCGAGGCGCCGCGAGGTCAGCTCGGCCTCGAGCGCGTGATCGGCAAAGCTCGCGTCGGTCTCGACACGCTCGAGCACGCGCGCGGCGACTTCACGAGCGGGTGAGGCGGGAACGGACGCGGCGCGCGCGGCGGCCTGCCGGCGGCTCCCGCTGGGTGCGCGTCCCCGACGTGGCGGGCTCACGACGTGGGCCGACGGGCGTCCGGCATCGCGAACACCGCGCCCGCCGCGATGCGCGCGCCGCGGAGGTAGTCCGACCAGGCCATCGCGCGCCGGTTCTCGGGCTGGACCTCGACCGGAAGAAGCCAGCCGTTCGACGTGGCGATCGCGAGCGCGTTGCGTTCGGGCGGCAGAGGTTCCAGCGCGCCCGGCTCCCGCGTCGGGCCGCCACCGACCGCGGTGGCTCGCCAGATCGTCAGCGGACCGACGGGGCCGCGCGCGGCGGCGCCCGGCCAGGGGTTGCAGCCGCGCACGAGGTTGACGAGCTCGTGCGCCGGGCGACTCCAGTCGAGATACCCGTCGCTTCGCTTGAGTCGCGGCGCCAGGGTCGCGTCCTCGTGGCGCTGCGGCGTCGGTGTCAGCGTGTCGAGCCGCGCGAGCGTGTCGATCAGGACCTCGGCGCCCAGCATCGCGAGTCGGGCGCTCAGGTCTCCCGCGGTCTCTTCCGGACCGATCGGCGTCGACTCCGAGAGCAGCATCGGTCCGGTGTCCATGCCCGCGTCCATCTGGAACGTCGTGATCCCGGTCACGGTCTCGCCGCGCATGATCGCCCACTGGATCGGCGCCGCGCCGCGATAGCGCGGCAGGAGCGAGCCGTGCACGTTGATGGATCCACGGCGCGGCGCATCGAGGACCGCTTGCGGCAGGATCTGGCCGAACGCGACGACGACCGCCACGTCGGCGCCGACCGCGCGAAGGCGGTCGGGCCATTCGGGATCTCGCAGGCGCGGCGGCTGGAAGATCGGGAGCTCGGCGGCCAGCGCGCGCGTCTTCACGGGTGGCGGGGTCAGACGCTGTCCGCGATGGGCCGGCCGGTCCGGCTGTGTGACGACCGCGACGACGTCATGGTGCTGCAGGACGGCCTCGAGCGTGGGAAGGGCGAACGCGGGCGTTCCGTAGAAGAGAACCTTCAGGCGCTTGGTCACGACGACCCAAAGCTACCAGAGTCGACTTAGGCCTTAAGGACCACTTTACACAGAACGGGTAGCCTGCCAGGCTGCCACGGACGGATCTCGAGGGCTGACACACGAGACGTGACGACACGAGGGAAAGCCATGAACGGCGTGAACACATCGGCGCGCAGCTGGGACCTGACCCGGATCGTGCTCGGCGTGATGACCATCGGAGCGTTGACGATCGCGAGCTTCTGGGTGCTCTGGCCGTTTCTGCTCGCGGGGATCTGGGCCACGATGATCGTGATCGCGACGTGGCCCATGCTGCGTGTGGCCCAGGCGAGGCTCTGGGGCAGTCGTGCCCTCGCGGTGACCCTCATGACGCTCATCATGGCGCTCATCATCGCGGCACCGCTGGCGACAGCCGTTATCGGCATCGTCGATCGGACAGACGACATCCTCGCATGGTCCAAAGCAGTCGCCCGATTCTCGGTGCCGCCTCCACCCGACTGGGTGTCGCAAATTCCGCTGATCGGCCGCAAGATCGTGAAGGAGTGGGTGGTGCTCGCGGCGTTGCCTTCCGAGGATCTCTTTGCGCGAGCGGCCCCGTACTTGAGGGACGTCGCGCGATGGGTGATCGTCGAGATCGGCGCCATCGGGACACTCCTGCTCCAGATGCTGCTGGCGGTGTCGATCTCGGCGATCCTGTACGCGAACGGGGAGACGGTCGCCGCCGGCGTCCTGGCCTTCACCCGTCGGCTGGCCGGAGCGTCGGGCGAACGCGTCACGGTGCTCGCGGCCAGCGCGATCCGCGCGGTCGCGCTCGGCATCGTGCTCACGGCACTGCTGCAGTCGGTTCTGGGCGGTGTCGGTCTCCTGATCGTCGGCGTTCCCTACGCGTTGCTCCTGACGTCGGTCATGTTCGTGCTCGGCATCGCTCAGATCGGCGCGCTGCCGGTACTGCTGGGCGCCGTGATCTGGACCTACTGGAGCAGCGGGACGTTCTGGGGCACGGTGATGCTCGTGTGGTCGATCGGCGCCGGGAGCATCGACAACATCCTGCGGCCGATCCTCATCAAGCGTGGCGCGAACCTGCCGTTCCTCCTGATCTTCGCTGGCGTGATCGGGGGTCTTCTGGCGTTCGGGCTCATCGGCCTGTTCGTCGGCCCGGTGGTGCTCGCGGTCACCTACACCCTGCTGGAGGCGTGGGTGAGGGGGCCTGATGCGCCGAGGTCTGAAGAAGCTGGGTGAAAGCTCTAGAGCGCGAAGGCGTGGCGCGAAGCGTCGTCGCGCAGACCTTCCTTCTTGATCTTCCGCTTGATGCGGTCGCGCACCATGGGATCGACGCGGTCGATGAAGAGCACGCCGTCCAGGTGGTCGATCTCGTGTTGCAGGACTCGCGCGCGCAACCCGCGCGCGTTGATCGTCAGGGGCTTGCCGTCGACGGAGCGCGCCTCGACCTTGACCCACGCGGCGCGCGTGACCGGAGCGAACACGCCCGGAATCGAGAGGCAGCCCTCCTCGCTCGTCGCCTCGCCGCCGCGGTCGACGATCGCCGGATTCAGGAGCGCCTGCACGCCGCGGCCCTCCTCGTCGGCGATGACGATGAGCCGCTTCGAGATGCCGACCTGGGGCGCCGCGAGGCCGATCCCGACCTCGTCGTACATCGTCTCCGTCATGTCCGCGATGATCAGGCGGATCTCGGGGGTCACCTCGCCGACGGGCTCGGCGTGGCGCCGGAGCGCGGGATCGCCGTATTTTCGGACCTTCAGAACGGCCATTCGACCGGATCGACCTCCACATCGATCATACCGCGGCCGGCGCTCGGCGATTTGATGTCCCGGAGCGCCTCGTCGAGCAGGCGCGGCAGGTCGCCGTCGCCCTTGGTGACGATCCGCCGCGCGCGGTCGCTCCGATCGGGGACCGGCGGATAGACCGTGAGGCCTTTGCTCCCCCGCAGCGCGGCGCCGACGGCTTCCGCCAGTCGGCGCGTCTGATCCGGCTGGCCGCCACGCGCGGTGACGACCGCGAGGCGGCGGAAGGGCGGGTAGCCCAGCTCGGCGCGGAACTTCAGCTCCTGGCGATAGAACTCGGCGAGATTCTGACGCGCGACGGCCTCGAACGCGTAGTGGCCGGGGTTCTGCGACTGGATGATCACGGCGCCGTCGGCCGCGACGCGCTCCGCGGCGGCCCAAGCGAGCGCGAGCGTGCGCTCGCCGGCGCGGAAATCGGGCGCGCGCAGGAGCTGGTCCGGCGCCACGAACGCGGCGAGCCCGAGCGCGGCCGGGCCGAAGAGCCTCAGCGCGCCGCGCGTGCCGATCACGACGTCGGCCGCCGCCGCGGCCGCGCGCTGCGCCTCGCCCTTGGCCCCGCGCGCCGACTCGGGATCCCAGCGCGCGATGCGCGTGTCCGGGAAGCGGCGGCGCACGGCGTGCTCGACGCGCTCGGCGCCCCAGCCGAACGGCGTGAGCCGCCGACCACGGCACGCCGCGCACGTCTCGGGCAGCGGGTGCGACGCACCGCAGACGCGGCACACCAGCCGCGCCGCGGCGCGCGAGTAGGCAAACGCGATCGCGCACTCCGGGCAGCGGACGACCGCCCCGCATTCGTCGCACGCGAGCGACGACGTGAGCCGGCTGACCACCAGGAAGACGCGCCGCTTCGCCGCCAGGGTTTCGCGAATCGCCCGCGAGAGGGGCGGCGTGAGCGGCTCGCGTCTGAGAATGCCGCGCGTGTCCGCGATGCTGACGGTCGGCCACGGACCCGGCTCCCGGGCCGGCATGTCGACGAGCCCGGACTCGGCGCGCCACCACGCCTCGGCGCTCGGAGTCGCCGCCGTGAGCAGAAGCGCGAGCGGCTCGCGCGCGGCGCGCTCGAAGGCGACGTCGCGCGAGTGCATGCGCGGCGCGCCCGGCGGCTTGTGGGCCGCTTCGTGCTCGTCGATCAGAACCAGGGTGGCGCCCGGCGGGAGCGGAGCCAGCAGCGCCGAGCGCGTGCCGGCGGCCAGCCGCGCCGACCCGTCGTCGAGCGCGCGCCACGCCGCGGCGCGCTCCTCGTCGGGCACCCCCGAGTCGAGTCGCACGGCACGACCGATCTTCGCCAGCCGCTGTGCCCAGCGCGCCGCGGTCTCGACGTCGGCGGCGATCACCAGCGCCGTCCCGGCGGTCTCCAGACGTTCGAGCACGCGCTTCTCCCGGCCCGCGCCGATCAGGAGCTCGGGCTTGGGTGACGCCGGGCGGTCCGCGGTCGCGTGGGCGCGCGCCACGGATCCAGCGGCGGCGGCGACCGGCGGCGGCACGAGGGCGGCGCAGGTCGAGCCGACGGACGAGAGACTTTGCGCGGCGATCCACCCGACGAGATCGAGCTGCGCCTTCGACAGCACGGGCTCGGTGTCGACCAGCCGGGCGAGCGGCTTGAGCTCGGCGCCCGCGCCGTCGCGCACCGCTACGACCATCCCGACGCGCGCGGCCCCGCGCAGGGGCGCCCGCGCGCGCTGGCCGGGCGCCAGCGCCCAGCCGTCGGGGACGCGATACGAGAACGAATGCCGCACCGGAGCGTCGAAGGCGACGTCCGCGATCACTGATCTGAGCCTGAGGCCGGTGCTACCGAGGGTGGCCTGAGATCGGTACGCCCCGGCTGCGTCCTTGCGGACCACCCGTGCGACGTCAGTCGACGGGCCGTCATCGTGTGCGGCGGCGGTCGTACTCCCGTCGAGCGAGCTGGAGGTCCTCCCACGCCATGCGCTTGTACTCCTCGCCGGGATTGCGCAGGAGGAAGGCCGGGTGGAAGGTCGGGATCAACACCGCGGAGCCGTAGGGATGGACGCGGCCGCGCAGCTTGCCGATCGGCTCGCGCGTGCCGAGGAGACTCTGCGTCGCGACGCTGCCGAGCGCCAAAACGACCTTGGGCTGGAGCACCGCGAGCTTCGCGGCCAGGAAGGGCGCGCACGCGGCGAGCTCGTCGGCCTCGGGATTCCGGTTGCCGGGCGGCCGGCACATCACCGCGTTGCAGATGTAGACCTCGTCGCGCGAGAGCTCGACCTTGCGGGCCTCGAGCATCTTCGTCAGGAGCTGGCCGGCGCGCCCGACGAACGGAAGCCCCTGCGCGTCTTCGTCGGCGCCCGGGCCTTCGCCGATGACGACGAGCTCCGCGCGCGGATTGCCCGAGCCGAACACGATCGTCGAGCGCGCCTCGCAGAGCTTGCACTTTCGGCAACCCTGAACGGCTTGCTCCTGGGCGCGCAGCGCTTCGGCGGGAGCGAGCAGATAGTCGCCGCCGACCGGAAGGTCCGTGAACCCGAGATCGCGATGATGGCGGAGCGTCTCGCCGAGCGCGCCGAGCGCGTCGGCGAGCAGGGCGCGCGGATCGCCGGTCGCCATGCGGGCTAGGCGGGCGCCTTGCGCGTGGCAGCGGCGGTGCGGAGCGAGAGCACGTGCGAGAGGATCGCGTCGGCGATCTCGGTCTTCGCCATCCGCGGCAACGGACGCACGCCGCCCCAGCGGTCGAGCAGGAGCACCTCGTTGTCCTCCGCCTCGAAGCCGATGCCCTGCTGGCTCACGTCGTTGGCCACCAGCAGGTCGATCCCCTTGCGCTCGAGCTTGGCGCGCGCGTTCGCGGCCACGTCGTTCGTCTCGGCGGCGAAGCCGACGACGAAGGCGTTCGTCCGCCGGGCCGCCACCTCCGCGAGGATATCCGCATTCGGCGTCAGCTCGAGGGTGAGATCGCGCTTGCCCTTGATCTTCGTGCTCGAGGCCTGCTTGGCGCGGTAGTCGGCGACCGCCGCGGCCTTGATGACGATCGTCGCGCGCTCGAGGTGGTGGAGCACCGCTTCGCGCATCTCTTCGGCGGTCTGCACCGGGACGAAGACGGCGCCGGACGGCGGCGTGAGCGCCGTCGGACCCGACACCAGGATCACCTCGGCGCCGCGGCGGAGCGCCGCCGTCGCCAGGCCGTAGCCCATCTTTCCCGACGAGCGGTTGGAGATGTAGCGGACCGGATCGATCGGCTCGCGTGTCGGACCGGCCGTGACGAGCAGGCGCTCGCCGGTGAGGTCGCGCGTCGGTACCAGGACCCGCCGCAGCGCCTCGACGATCTCCTCGATCTCCGGGAACCGCCCCTTGCCGCTGAGCCCCGAGGCGAGCGCGCCGGTGTCGGGCTCGAGCACGGCGACGCCGCGGCGGCGCAAGGTCGCGACGTTGGCGGTGACGGCCGCGTGGTCCCACATGCCGCCGTCCATGGCGGGGACCATCAGGACGGGCGACCGGGCCGCGAGCAGGAGCGTCGTCAGGAAGTCGTCGGCGATACCGTGCGCCGCCTTCGCGAGGAGGTTCGCGGTGGCCGGCGCGACGACGACGGCGTCGGCGCGCTGGGCGAGCGCGACGTGCTCGACGGCGTCGGCGCTCTGCGGATCGAACAGGCTCGAGAGCACGGGGCGTCCGGAGAGGGTGCGGAACGTGAGCGGGCCCACGAACTCTCGCGCGTGCTCGGAGAGGCAGACCGTGACCGAGGCGCCGAGCCGGGTCAGCTCGCGCAGCAGATAGACCGCCTTGTAGGCGGCGATCGATCCCGTGACGCCCAGGATCAGCTCACGGCCGGCGAGACTCATGTCCGGCTCAGGCCTTGGGCGTGTCGCCCTCTTCCTTCACCCGGTATTCGACCTTGGCCGCTGCGATCTCCTCCAGCGCGCCGCTCGTGGGCTTCTTGTGCCGGCTTTCGACGCGCGCGGCGGCGCCGCGGTTGAGCTGACGCGACCGCTTCGCGGCCAGCACGACGAGCAGGTAGCGGTTCGAAACTTTGTTCAACGCACTCTCGAGCGAGGGGAACGCCATCAATTCTGTACCTCCAAGTCGGGCAGGGTGAGGTCGATGCGCGCCGTCCGGCAGCGCTCGGCCATGACGATCGATTCGAGCTGGTCCAGGGCCTCCTTCACGTCGCGGTTCACGATCAAGTAGTCGTACCGCCGCCACAGCGCGATCTCCTCGCGCGCGCGCACCAGACGGCGCTCGATCTCGACGTCGGCGTCGGAGCGCCGCTCGCGCAGGCGCTGCTCCAGGTCTTTCACCGACGGCGCCACGACGAAGATCAGCACCGCGTCGGGATATCGCTCGCGCAGCTGCGCGGCGCCCTGCGTGTCGATGTCGAGCAGCACATCGCGGCCGCCGGCCAGGGCGTCCTCGAGGGAGCGCGCGCGCGTCCCGTAGAGATTGCCGTGCACGGTCGCCCACTCGGCCAGCTCGCGGCGGTCGAGCATCGTCTGGAACTCGTCGACGCCGACGAAGCGGAAATCGATCCCGTCCATCTCGCCCGGGCGCGGGGGTCGCGTCGTCACCGAGACCGAGTACGCCAGATCGGGCACGCGCAGCCGGATCTCGCGGCACAGCGTCGTCTTGCCGGCGCCCGACGGCGCCGAGACGACGAACAGCGTGCCGCGGCGTCTAATCACCCGGCGTGCCCCGGTCCGTGACGAGACGCTGGGCGAGCGTAGCGGGCTCGAGCGACGAGAGGATCAGATGATCGCTCTCGGTCACGATGACCGCCCGCGTGCGCCGCCCGTTGGTCGCGTCGACCAGCTTCGTGCTGCCCTTGGCGCTCTCGATGAGCCGTTTCACCGGCAAGGAATCCAGCGCGACGATGGCCACGATCTGATCGGCGACGACGACGTTGCCATGCCCCACGTTCACCAGCTGCGTCACCGACCGACTCCCGCCGTTCGCGCGGCTACTCAAGGTTCTGCGCCTGTTCGCGCATTTTCTCGATGATCCCCTTGGCGGCGAGCGCCGACTGGGAGAGCTCGAGATCGTCCGCCTTCGAGGCGATGGTGTTGACCTCGCGATTCAGCTCCTGGACCAGGAAGTCGAGCGGCCGGCCCACGGAGCCGCCACGCTCGAGGAGCGCCGCGAGCTGCTCGAGGTGCGCGGCCAGGCGCGTCAGCTCTTCCTGTACGTCGGTCTTCTCGGCCCAGATCGCCACCTCGGTGAGGATGCGTCCCTCGTCGACCACGACATCGCCGAGCAGGGCGCTGATGCGCTCGCGCAGCCGCTCCTGATATCGCGCCAGCGCCGCCGGCGTACGCGTCACGATCACGTCGACCTGCGTCCGGAGTGCGGCGTGCTGCGCGGAGAGCTCGGCGCCGAGCGCGTCGCCTTCCGTCGCGCGACACGCCACGAGCTCGTCGACGGCGCGCCCCAGCACCTCCGCCACCGGCGGCCACGTGAGCGCGCTCGCGGTCGTCTCGGACTCCTCGGTGCGCACGACGCCCGGGCGCTCGAGCACCCACGTGAGCGAGACGTCTTCGGCGAGCCCGGCCGCGCGGCCGAGCGCCCGCGCCTGCTCGACGTACTGGGCGGCGAGCGCCGCGTCGATGCGGATCTGCTGCGTGGATTGACCCGGTGCCGGACCGACCTGCACCGCGACGTCGATCCGTCCGCGCTCGAGCCGCGACTGGATGAGCCGGCGCGCGTCCATCTCGAAGGCCCCGAGCGCGCGCGGGAGGCGCAGCGCGATGTCGAGGTGGCGATGATTGACCGAGCGCGCTTCGACGGTCACGGCGAATCCGTCAGCGAGGGCCTCGGCCCGACCGAATCCCGTCATGCTGCGAAGAGACGGGTTCACCGACAACCGGGTGGATGGCATCCAGCGATGATAGGGCGAAATTGCCTGTAGTGTCAATATGTTGCGGTTGACACCCGCCGGGGCGGCCGCTAGACTCGACGGCGGACGAATCCCGCGCACGGTCATGAGCCGGTGGGCCCTCGCGACCTTGGTGGTGCTCTTCCTGCTCGGAGCCGGGGCGGTCGCGCTCGCCCGTCTGTTCGGCAAGTCCGGCTCTCGCGCCTCGGTCGGCGTTTCCATCATCGCTCACTGGCTCGGTGCCTACGTCCTCTGGAGCTTCGCGGCCGGCCTGGCCGTGACCGCGGGACTGCTCACCACGTATCAATCGGCGGCGTTTGCCGCGATCTGTCTGCTCGGTGCCCTCGTTCAGTATCGCGCGCACCTGCAAGCCGGCCGCGATCGCGGGCTCGCGATCTTCGTCGGTGTGCAGCTGGCGTGGCTGGTCTTCGTGCTGTTCCAGAACGGCATGCTCACTGCCGGGTGGTGATAGGCTCAGGAGGATGGGCGAGCAGGACGCCATCCTGGTCATCGACCATGACCCCGACGCCGCCCTCCTCCTGAGCGATTTCCTCGAGCGCGAAGGGTACGCGGTCGCCGTGGCGCGCACCGGCGCCGAGGGACTGCGGTTGATCCGTCAGAGCCCGTTCGCGCTGGTCCTGCTCGAGCTCGATCTGCCCGACGCCGACGGCGCGAGCCTCATGCGCGAGGCCGGGCGGGTCGAGGTGCCGCCCGAGATCATCGTCGTGACCGGCCGTGCGACGCTCGACTCGGCCATCCAGGCCGTCGAGAGCCGGAGCGCCGGCTACATCCTGAAACCGATCGATCTCGCGCGCCTGGGCGGAATCGTCGCGCGGGTGTTCGACCGGCGGCGGCTGGCGCAGGACAACGCGCGGCTCCATGCCGAGCTCGCCGAGCGGCTCGCCGAGAGCGAGGCACTCGCCGCGATCTCGGCCACGGTCAGCTCCACCCTCGACGTCCGCGAGGCGCTCCGCCGGATTTGCCGCGAGCTGGTCCGTCTGCTCGGCGCGGACACCGCGGCCGTCTACCTTCAAGATCTCGGCGGAGACCGGCTGGTGCCGACCGCGGCGTACCACGTGCCCCGCGAGCACATGGAGACGTTGTCCTCGACGCCGCTACCGCTCAAGGAGCAGGGCTTCTTCCTCCCGCTGTGGCAGGAGCGGCGCCCGGTATTCTCGGACGACGTCGCGCGCGATCCGCGGTTCACGCATGCGATGTTCCGGAACTTCCCGCACCAGTCCGGCCTTCTCCTGCCGCTGATCGTCGAGGACGAGGTGATCGGCGGCTTCTACGTCGTGTGGTGGACCACGCGCCGGAGCTTCTCGGCGCGCGAGCTGCGTGGGCTCGACCACGTCTGCGAGCAGGTGGGATTCTTCCTGCGCAACGCGCGTCTCTACGAGCAGGCGGAGCGGAACCAGCATCGGCTCGAAGTGCTCAACGACGTGTCGCGCCGGCTGGCCGCCGTCCACGATCCGGAAGAGGTGCTGACGATCATCGTCAAGGAGGCGGCCCGGCTCGTCGGCGCCGAAGCGGCGGGCCTGCGCTTGATCGAGGGCGACAATCTCGTGGTCGGCGCCCGCACCGAATCGGCGGCCGGCCTGATGGCCCGGCCCCGGCTCAAGGTCGGCGAGAGCCTGAGCGGCGTGGTCGTGGCCGCCGGCGAGCCGCTCGTGGTCGAGGATCTGGCCGAGGACACGCGTCACGATCCCGCGCACAAGCGCGTGGCGCTCGAGCAGGGCTTTCGCGGCTTCGTCGGGGTCCCGCTCCGCGCGCACGGGCGCGCCGTCGGCACGCTCAACGTCTTCACCAAGGGGGCGCGTCACTTCTTGCCGGACGAGGTGGCGCTGCTCTCGGCGCTGGCCGACCAGGCCTCGCTGGCGATCGAGACGGCGCGGCTCCTCCGGGAAGCCGAGGAGGGGCGCGCGCTGCTGGAGCGGCTCTCCCACGCCGCGATGGCGATGCAGAGCTCGTGGGAGCGCGCCGATCGCCTCGCCGCGTTCGTCCGCGCGGCGCGCGACGTCGTCGGCTTCGACCGCGTCAACGTCTTTCTCCTGACGGCTGACGGCTCGGAGCTCGAGCCGGTGACGACCGGCGACGACGACGAGCCCCCGGGGCTCCGGCTGCCGGTGACCGTCGCCGCGGGCCCGTACCACGAGGCGCTCCGGAGCCGCCGACCGATCGCGGTGCTGTCCGACGCGGACCTCGCCCGCGTGCTGCCGCTCGATCGCGCCCACCTCGACCGGCCGTACCTGCGCTCTCGGCGCTTCGTCATCGCGCCGCTCGTGGTCGGTGACCGGGTGATCGGCGTCGTGAGCGCGGACAACAAGCCGAGCCGCCGGCCGATCAGCCCCCGCAGCGTCGAGCCGTTCAGCTCGCTCTGCCAGAACCTCGCGATGGCCCTCGAGGAGAGTCGGCTCTACGCCGAGGCCCGCGCCCGCGAGGCCGAGACGACGCGGCTCTACGGCGAGGCCAAGACCCTGTCCGACGGTCTGGCGCTCCTGAACCAGGCGGCGCGGGCCCTGCACCGCACGCTCGACGTGGACGCCATGCTCGACGACGCGCTGAAGGAGCTCGCGAAAGCGTTCGCGGCCAGCGGCGCGCTCCTCCACCTGCTGGCCGACGACGGGAGCTTGAGCCGCAGCGTCGGGCACTGGGTGTCGACCGGCCAGCGCCCGGGTGATCCGAGCCGCCTGGGCGGGCTGAGCGACCAGGTGCGCCGCACGCGCGCGCCGCTGCTCATCCGCGACGTCACGAAGCACCCCGAGTTCGTGCACCCCGCGAACCTGGCCCACGGCGTGCGCTCCATCGCCGCGTACCCGATCGTGGGTCAGAACGAGCGCGTGCTCGGCGTGCTGGTCCTCTACTACACGACGGCGCAGGCGTTCGGCGAGACCGAGACGCGCCTGCTGGCCTCCTACGCCGACCAGCTCGCGAAGGCGCTCGAGAACGCGGGACTCTACGAGGAGACGCAGACACAGCGGGTCCGGCTCGCGCAGATCTTCGACTCGACCTCCGACGGGATCCTGCTCGTCAACCGCGACGGGGAGATCCAGGCGGCGAACCGGCAGGCCGGGGAATTGCTCGGGTTCGACGCGAGCTCCGTGATCGGCGTCCGCCTCTCCCAGCTCGCGGCCGGCCGCCGGGGCTCGGATCAGGACCGTGTCTTCGACGACCTCGGCGCCATCCTCCAGAAGCCGGACCGGGGCGGTGACGGCGACCTCGACCTCCAGCGGAGCGGGCGGACCGTCCACTGGATCGGGCGTCCGATCCAGGACACGACCGGCACGACGGTCGGCTTCACCTTGACCTTGCACGACGTGACGCACGAGCGGCAGGTGAGTCAGATGAAGACCGACTTCGTCTCGTTCGTGACCCATCAGCTGCGCACGCCGCTGGCCGGCATCAAGTGGATGCTCGAGCTCGCGGCCCAGGCGCCCGAGGTTCCCACCGAGGCGGGCAGCTACGTCGAGGACGCCCGCACCGCCGCCGAGCGGCTGATCGGTCTCGTGAACGATCTGCTGGACATCTCTCGCCTCGAGAGCGGCAAGCTGACCGTGGCGCTCCAGCCGACGAGCCTCGGCGCGCTCACGCGGAGCTCCGTGGACGACTTGGGCCCGCTCGTCCGCGACAAGGGCCTGCGGCTCACGATGAGGGGCGTGGACGACGCGCCGACGGTGATGGCCGAGCCGCAGCTGCTCCGGCAAGTGATCGTGAATCTCACGTCGAACGCGCTCAAGTACACGCCGAGCGGCGGCGACATCTCGATCCGCATCGACCGCGAGGCCGATGGCCGGGCGCGGTGGACGATCACCGACAGCGGCATCGGTATTCCCAAGTCGGCGCTGGGCCGGCTCTTCGAGAAATTCTACCGGGCCGAGAACGTCCACACGGTGGAGACGGAAGGCACCGGGCTGGGTCTCTATCTGGTCCGGCTCATCATCGAACGGCTTGCCGGCGAGGTCTGGTGTGAGTCCGAGGAAGGCGGGGGCTCGATGTTCATCTTCACGCTGCCTATCAGCGAGTGAGGCCGATGGAGACTACGGGGAAACGGGTCTTGCTGGTCGAGGACGATCGGTTCCTGCGCCGGGCGTGCGAGGCGAGCCTGCGACAGCGCGGACTCGCGGTCACGACCGCCGCCGACGGCGAGGAGGGGCTTCGCCTCGCGCGGAGCGAGCAGCCGGACCTCATCCTGCTGGACATGCTGATGCCGAAGCTCTCGGGCCTCGAGGTGCTCCGCGCGCTCCGCGGTGACGAGGCGACGCGCGCCGTGAAGGTGCTCATCCTGTCCAACTCTTCTCGCGAGCAGGACATCGCCGAGGTCAGCAATCTCGGGATCTCGGGCTACTTCGTGAAATCGAACCTCTCGCTCCAGGAGCTCGGCGAGCTGGTCGGGCGCTTGCTGGCGGGCCAGAGTGCCTGAAGGAGCGCGGCGCGTCCTCCTCGCGGAGGACGATCGATTCTTGCGGCGGGCGGCGGAGGCCCGCCTGCGACGCCACGGCCTCGAGGTGCTCACGGCCGCCGACGGCGAGGAAGCGCTCCGCATCGCGCGCGCCGAGCGGC
>CAYVHH010000132.1:0-14560 GCA_964450175.1 uncultured bacterium
TCACTTCTTCTTGAGCGTCACGTCCTCGAGCGGCGCCGACCAGGGGTAGGGGTCGATCTTCAGGAGCGCCGCGTCCCCCACCCGCGGCCCGATTCCGCTGGGCCAGATGTATTCCCACATCGGGCCGAACCGCACGCGCTCGTGGAGCAATGTCTGGATCTGGGCGAGCATCGCCTCGCGCTTCTTCCGGTCCGTCTCCCGCGCCTGCTGCTTGAAGAGCGCGTCGACGTCGGGGTCGGCGCCGCGCGCGAAGGAGCCGTCGCTCGGCACGAACTCCGCCATGCGTGACGCGGCGTTGCCGTAGACCGCGTGGATGCAGACGCAGATCCCCTTGAGCTTCTTCGTGAGCCAGGCACTCTGGAAGGCGGCGCGCTCCATTGTGACCATTCGGGTCTTGATCCCCACGCTGGCGAGATTGGTCGCGACCGCTTCGCCCATCGAGAAATACGGCGGATACGGGTACAGATCGCCGGCGTCGAAGCCGTTGGGATAGCCGGCCTCGGCCAGGAGCTTCTTCGCCTTCGTAGGATCGTAGGGATACGGCTCGAGCGAAATCGCAAACTCGAATTTGCGGGGGACCAGACTCCCAGTGAGACGCGAGGCTCCGAGGTTCTCGGCTTCGTTCAGGGATCGCAGGTCGATCGCCTCCATCGCCGCGAGCCTGACCCGCTTATCGGCCCAGGGAGACTTGGGATCCCACTGGTCGAAAAAGTCGAGAAAGTGAATCCCGATCGCGCCCGAGAATGCCAGACGGAGGTTCGAATCCCGCTTGAGCTCGAGCGCCGCCGGCGCGTCCAGCAGATAGGCGATGTCGACCTCGCCCTTCTTCAGCATCGCCGCGCGCGTGGTCGCTTCGGGCACGCTCTTGAACACCAGGCGTTTCACCGACGGCATCTTGCGCCAGTAGCTCTCGTTGGCCTCCATGACGATCTCGATGCCCGGCGTGTTGCTGACGAACTTGTAGGGGCCGAGTCCGACGGGCTGCTTCTAGAAGCCGTCATCGCCGACCTTCTCGACGTACTACTTGGGCACGATCCAGCTCGCCCCGGTCGCCAGGGTTCCGTAGAACGCCATGAAATCGGGGAACGGCTCGTGGAGATGGAAGCGCACGCGGTACGGATCGACGATCTCGATCTCCCGGACCTTCTCCTTCAGGATCCGCGCGCTCTTGGCGCGCAGGAAGCTGAACTTCACGTCCTCGGCCGTGAACGGATCACCGTTGTGGAACTTGAGCCCCTGCCGCAGCTTGAACTCGTAGGTTTTCTGATCGGGGCTGAGCGTCCACGACTCGGCCAAGCTCGGCGTCATGATGTTGCCGGGCATCGGCTTCACCAGAGCATCGTGAATCGCATAGAGCACCCAGAACGGCGTAATGAAGCCCTGCACCTCACCCGGATCGAGCCAGGCCGGAGGCACCGTCACGTACAGAGCCCAACGCATCTCGCCTTCCGGCTTCGCCTGCGCTTGGGCTCTGCCGACGAGGCCGCTCGCCAGGATCGCGCAGAGCGCGACGCCGACGAGCAACCGGACACTGGCAAGGCCGACCGTTCGGTGACCGTTCATGCCGGGTCCTCCATGGTCGATCACGCGTCCCCGCATGGACGGCCGGGCGCGTCGATGGCGTTACTCGGTCCTGGACGCGCGGCTAGACAACGGCGTCCTTGCGGAGGGTGGCGATCTCCTCGGTGCTGTAGCCGAGCTCGCGCAGAATCTAGTCGGTGTGCTCGCCGTGCGTGGGCGCGGCGCGGCGAATCGCACCGGGCGTGCGCGAGAGCGTCGCCGGGAGCCCCTGCACCAGCATCTCGCCGCGCTCGGGATGTCGCACGCGCTGCGCCATCCCGAGATGCTTGATCTGCTCGTTGTCGTAGACCTCTTTCACGTTGAAGATCGGTCCCGACGGCACGCCGGCGCGATTGAGCGTCTCGATCCACTCGGCGCTCGGCTTCTTCACGAGCACGCGATCGATCTCGGCGTTCATCTGCTTGCGGTTCTTCGAGCGGTCGGCCAGGGTCTTGAAGCGCGGATCGTCGATCAGCTCGGGCGCGCCGATCGCGGTGCAGAGCCGCCGGTACATCGTCTGGCCCGACGCGGCGATGTTGATATGGCCGTCGGCCGTCGTGAAGACGCCCGTCGGAATGCCGGTCGGATGATCGTTGCCCGCCTGGGGCGGGATCTCGCCGTCGATCAGCCAGCGCGCGGCCTGGAAGTCGAGCATGGTGACCATCGCCTGCAGGAGCGAGGTGTGCACCCATTGCCCCTTCCCGGACTTCTCGCGCTCGAGCAGCGCGACCAGGATGCCCTGCGCCAGGAACAGCCCGGAGGTGAGATCGGCGACCGGGATCCCGACGCGCACGGGCCCCTGGCCCGGCAAGCCGGTGATGGACATCAGCCCGCCCATTCCCTGGGCGATCTGGTCGTAGCCCGGCCGCTCGGCGTACGGGCCGGTCTGGCCGAAGCCCGAGATCGAGCCGTAGACGAGCCGCGGGTTGACCTTCGACAGCGCGTCGTAGTCGATGCCGAGCCGCTTCTTGACGTCGGGGCGGAAGTTCTCGACGACCACGTCGGCGCGCGCGGCGATCTTCTTGATGATCTCCACCCCGCGCGGATGCTTGAGGTCGAGGGTTATCGAGCGCTTGTTGCGGTGCAGGTTCAGGAAGTCGAACCCCAGCGCGGTGGAGTCGCCTTCCATCTCCTCACGCTGCTCGACCTTGATGACGTTGGCGCCCATGTCGGCGAGCTGGCGCACCGCCGTCGGACCCGAGCGCGCGCGGGTGAGATCGAGAACCGTGTAGCCTTCGAGTGGTAGTGGCATCAGCGTTTCTCCGCGGGCAGGATGGCCGAGCCCGTCTGCGAGGCGGGATTGCGCCGCGACCACTTGCCGGCGTCCACCGTCGTGAGGAAGTCGAGCACGGCGCGATTGAACGCCTCGGGCTCCTCCAGGTTGATCGTGTGGCCCGACTTCGGCAGGACGACGAGCCCGGCGGTCGGGATCTTGCGCTTCATGAAGATTCCCGGCTCGAGACACGGATCGTCCTCGTCACCGGTCATGATCAGGGTCGGCACGTCGAGCTTCTCGAGCTGGGGTCCCAGATCCAGGATCGACGGCCGCAGCATCTGCACGCCGCGCTGCGTGAGCGCGTGGCCTTTTGCGGAGCCTTCCGCCAGCTGCGCGTGGAACTCACGCCAGCCGAACGGATCCTTGTCCATGAACTGCACGCGCGTCGGCCCCTTCGAGTACATCTCGGCCGTCTTCACCATGCCGTCTTCCTCGAAGCGGCGCGCCACGACCTCGGTATCCTGACGGAACTTCGCGCGATCGCCGGCCACGCTGCCGTAGCCGGCGCCGGCGACGACCAGCGAGAGCGCGCGATCCGGGTGCCGCAGGCCGAAGTGCAGGGTCGCGTAGCCGCCCATCGAGAGACCGCAGACGTGCGCCTTCGCGATCTTGAGACCGTCGAGCACTCCGCGGATGTCCTCGGCGGCGCGCTCCTGCGAGTAGGCCTTCGCGTCCTCGGGAACGTCCGAGGGCGGATAGCCGCGCGCGCTGAACGCGATCGCGCGGTAGCGACGCGAGAAGAAGCGGGTCTGCAGGTGCCAGCTCCGGTAGTCGCCCGCGAACTCGTGCACGAAGACCAGCGGCAGGCCCTGGCCCGACTCCTCGTAGTAGATGTTGACGCCGTCGTCGACTCGCACGGTGGGCATGGCTCTGGCCTCAGTCCGTCCAGGGGAAGTTCGCTTTGACGATGTCGAACGTCTTCTTGCCGGCCGGCAGCTGCGCGGTCACCCGGTCGCCGACGCTCTTGCCGATGAGCGTCCGTGCCAGCGGCGACATGATCGAGATGCGTCCCTTCGCGGGGTCGGCTTCGTCCGACCCGACGATCTGGTAGCGGATCTCCTTGCCGTTCTCGTCCTCGAGCAGCACGGTCGAGGCGAAGGTGACGCGGTCGCCCGAGGTCGGCGGCTCGATGACCTCGGCGGCGCCGACCTTGCCCTCGAGCTCGGCGATGCGCCCCTCGATGAACGACTGCTTCTCGCGGGCCGCGTGGTACTCCGCGTTCTCGGAGAGGTCGCCGTGCGCCCGCGCCTCGGCGATCGCCTTGGTGATGGCGTGCCGATCGACACGCTTGAGCCGGTCGAGCTCGTCG
This sequence comes from uncultured bacterium, assembly GCA_964450175.1. Classification (GTDB taxonomy): domain Bacteria; phylum Methylomirabilota; class Methylomirabilia; order Rokubacteriales; family CSP1-6; genus AR31. The sequence continues at coordinate 4,146 of CAYVHH010000132.1, forward strand.
CGCAGGCGCTCGTACCCGGGACGCGTCATCGGCGTGCGCTGGATCGACATGGGCCTTACGGTATCACGAGGCCGCCGGGGCCCGGCGCCCGCGGCCCCCGGGTCTAATCCTCGTCATCGACCCGCGAGCGTTTCAGCGCGCGCCGGCGCTTCTTGCGGGCCTGGGCCTGCTTCCGCTTGCGTTTGACCGAGGGCTTCTCGTAGTACACGCGCCGCTTCATCTCTTGATAGAGACCACCCTTGATCATGACCTTCTTGAGCGTCTTCAGCGCGGCTTCGACCTGATTGTCCGTGACCTCGACCTTCGCTCGAGTCAGGCTCGCCACGGATCGGCTCAGCCTCGCCGCGAGGCGGGCAAGTGGGTCTCGATCTTCGAGTTCGCGCGCGCACCGTTGATCCAGGACTCCCACGCGAGGCTCTGCTTCTGCACGAGGACCTCCTTCTGGATCTTATCGCGCTCCGCTGCGAGGCCGCCCATGTCGGGCGGCACCCGCTCCAGGACCTTCACCACGTAGTATCCCTGCTGCGCCTTGATCGGCGCGCTCAGCTGGCCGGCCGGCGTCTGCAGCGCGGCCAGCATCGCATCACCCGGTAGCTTCTCGGCCGGCTTCGCACGCGAGAAGCGCGCCGTCTCTCCGGTGGCCGCCCCGGCCTTTTTGGCGGCCGCGGCAAAATCGCCGGCCCCGGCGTCGGCGGCGAGCTGCTTCGCCCGCTCGAGGGCGACCGCCTCCGCCTTCTGGCGCCGCACCGAGGCGGCGACCTTGTCCCTGATCTCGGTGAGCGGCGGCACCCCAGCGGGAATGACGCCGGTCGTCTTCAGCAAGACGAGTCCGACCGGCGTCTGCACCGGCGCGGACACGCCTCCCACCGCGAGCGAGAATGCCGTCTCCTCGAGCGGATCCGGCCCGGCCATCCCGGACGTCCGCTCGACGCGGGCCATCGTCGTCTCGATCGGCTGGAGCCCGAGCTTGCGCGCTTCGGCCTTGAAGTCTTGCGCGGCCTGGAGCGGCGGCCGGATCTCCTCGGCCTTCGCTTTGATCGCGCGATCGCCGGCCTCGGCGGCGAGCCGGCTCCGGATCTGGGCCGCGACGTCCTTCACGGGCTTGCGGCCGGCTTCCTGGATGTCGAGCACCTTGATGGCATGAAAGCCGAACGGCGTACGAACCGGCTCGGCCGATACCTCGCCCTTCTTCAACGCGAAGAGCGCCTGCTCGAACTCCGGAACCATCTCACCTTTGCCCACCAGGCCCAGATCGCCGCCGCGCGGCGCCGTCGCCGAATCCTCGGAGACTTCCTGCGCGAGCTTGCCGAAATCGGCGCCGGCCTTCGCGCGCCGGATGACGTCGGCGACCTTCGCGCGCGCCTTGTCCTCCCCCGCGCTGCCGCCGGTCTCCGGCACGCGCACGAGCACGTGGGCCGCGCGCACCTGGCGCGGCGTCTCGAACTCGCTGACGTGATCGGTGTAGTACTTCTCGACGTCGGCGTCGGTCACCGTGCCGGCGAAGTCCTTGGGGTTCAACGTCACGTACTGCACGCGTCGGCGGTCGGGCTGCCGGAACTCGTCGGGATGCTGCGCGAGATAGGCGGTGAGCTCTTCGTCGGTGGCGTTGACGGTGGCGAGCAGCGGCGTGAGCTCCACGAGTGCCCACGACGCGCGCACCTCCTCGCGCCGGAGTCGGAACGCCTCTTCGAGCTCGGCCTCGGAGACCTTGACGCCGCTCCGGACCGCCCCTTCGACCTTGGCGCGCGTCAGCTCGCGTCGGATCTCGGCCTCGAACGCGGCGGCGGTGTACCCGCGCCGCTTGAGGACCTCCTGGTATCGCTTGAGCACGAAGCGGCCGTTTTCCTGGAAGAGCGGGATCGCATTGATCCGCGCGTTCAGCTCCTCGTCGCTGACCGAGAGCCCCTCGGCGGTCGCCCGCTGGACGATCAGCGCCTCCTGCACGAGATCGCCGAGGACCTGCTGCGGCAGGCCCATGCGCTCGGCCATCTCCGCCGAGAAGCGGTCGCGATAGATCTGCGCGTACGCCTCGACGTACGACTGATAGCGACGCTGGAACCGCTCGATCGGAATGGTCTCGCCGTTGACCGTCGCCACCGAATCGCGCGTCTCGCCCCCACCGCCGTACCGGGACCCGGTCGCGCCGAACACGAACATCGAGGCGACGAACGCCGCGATAACGACGAGGAGACCGATCTGGAGCGCTTTGCGGTAGCGCCGCATCATCGTGATCATCCGCGGTCTCCGACGTCGGGCTGGTGGCGGCTGAGCCGCGCGTCGGGCGCGCCGGCTTCCTCGGGAACGACCCGGCGCGCGACGGTGATGAACCCGGTGTGGGCGACCAAGCGGTGGAACGGCCGGACGGACAGGCCTTCGATGTTCCACGGCCGGTAGAGCGTTTCGAACGTCTCGACGAGCGCCCAGTTCCGCTCGCGCTGCAGGGTCTCGGCGATCTGCTGCGACTGCACGATCGTCGGCACGTAGCAGAGGAAGATGCCGCCGGGCCGAAGCGTCTTCGCCATCAACGCGGTCAGCTTCCACGGCTCCGGCAGATCGAGCACGATCCGGTCGACCGGATCCTCCTCGGCGAGACCGTCCTCGACCGGCCGGAGCCGGACGATCAGGTTCGCGACCTCGCCGAGCCGCATGTGGATATTGGCCAGCGCCCGGCGCGCGAACTCGTCGCGCTGCTCGTAGGTGATGACACGGCCTTCGGGGCCGACGGCGCGCAGGAGCGCCAGGGTCAGCGCGCCCGAGCCGGTGCCCGCCTCGAGCACGCGGCAGCCCGGGTAGACGTCGGCCCAGAAGAGGATCATCGCCAGGTCCTTGGGATAGATGACCTGGGCGCCGCGCGGCATCTCCAGGACGTACTCGGCGAGCGTCGGACGCAGCGCGAGATAGCGCAGCCCCATCGAGCTGCGCACCCAGCTGCCCTCGGGCTGGCTGATGATCGCGTCGTGCGGCACCCACCCGCGGTCGGAATGAAAGGTCTCCGACTTGCGCAGAAAGATCAGGTGTCGCTTGCCGCGCTGATCGGTGAGCAGGACTTGCTCGCCGTCCTGGAACGGAAGCCCGTCGTTCACCGGGCTTCTTGGACTCTCGGAGCCGGCAGGAGCCGCGTCGCCGCGACCGCCAGCAGCGGCGTCAAGGCGCTGATCCAGAGCGCCACCGGTAGCCCGTAGCGGTCGGCGATCCAGCCGAGCGCGGTCACGCCGAGCCCGCCCGCGCCGATCGCGAACCCGACGATGAGGCCCGAGGCCATGCCCGCGTTGCGCGGAAGGTACGCCTGTCCCAGGACGACGGACACCGTGAAGCTCGAGGTCAGGAGCGCGCCGAAGATGCCGAGCATGACGAACGCGAGCACGCCGCGCGCGAGCAGGAAGAGCGCGCCGAACGGCAGCGCGGCGAGGAGCACCCATTGCATGAAGGCGCGCGGCCCCCAGCGGTCGGCGAACGGCCCGGCGATGACGGTCCCGACCGCGCCCGCGCCCAGGAAGACGAAGAGCAGCGGCCCGACGAGCCGCGGATCGGCTCCGAGTGTGTCGATGTAGTAGAACGGCACGAACGTCGTGAAGCCGAGCGTCGTCCACGAGCGAATCGTGACGACCAGGATCAGCAGCGCCATGGCGCGCGGCATGTTGACGCCGCGGGCCGCGGCCGCGGCGGCCGCCCGGGGCGCGACGCTCTGCGAGAACGCGGGCAGTACCGCGAGCAGCAGCAAGGACGCGATGAGGGTCGGCACGAGCAGACCGAGGCTTCCCGTCAGGCCGACGACGGTGACGAGCGCCGTGATGACGGGCGGCCCGAGCGCGATGCCGACGTTGCCGCCGAGCGAGAACCAGGAGAGCGCGGTGGCCTTGCGCTCGCCGGCCACGCTGGTCGCCGTTTTGTAGGCTTCCGGATGATAGGCGGCGACACCGAGGCCCATGGCCACGACGAGGGCGAGCAGCGCGGCGTAGCCCGGCGCCATCCCGAGCAACGCGAAGCCGACACCGGTCAGCAGCACCGAGGCCGGCAGCATCCAGCGGCGCGCCGTCTGATCGGCGAAGTAGCCGAACAGCGGCTGCACGATCGACGAGGCCACGTTCCCGGCGAGCACGATCGTCGCCACCGCCGCGTACGACAGCTGATGGACCGATTTCAAGAACGGCAGCAAGGCCGGGAGCGAGCCCTGGTTCAGATCGACGACGAAGTGGCCGATCGACAGGAGCGCGATCAGCTTCGTGTTGGGTCGAACGACCTGCGCCGCCGACGCGAGAAGGCCCGCCGACGCGGGCGTACTGTAGACGGCGGGCTCGGAATCAGCCATGGCCTCCCAATGTTACACTACTCCCCGATGCGCGCATCGTCCTGGCGGCTGACGATCCGCGAGCCCGCTCCCACCTCCCGCGCCGCGCACGACTTCACCGCTGTCCCGCGCTTCTGAGAGGCCGACCGTGGCCGCCGCGCCGCCGCTTGTCTGGTGATCGACGTCCCGGCGTTTCAGGCGCCCTTGGTCTCGGGGCCGGTTTCCAGACGGCGCATCGCGAGCGCCGTCTCGAGGGCGCGCGAGAGGCTCGAAATCTCGAAGGGTTTGGTCACGTAGTCGTGCGCGCCGAAGGCGAGCGAGCGCTTCAGCACGTCCTCGTTCGCCGCGCCGCTGATCATGATGACCTTCGCGTTGGGCGCGAGCGCGACGATCGTCGGCAGCGCGCCGACGCCGCTGAGCCCGGGCATGTAGACGTCGAGCAGCACGACGTCGGGCGCCTCGCTGAGCACCGAGCGCACCGCGGTGGCGCCGTCGGCCGCGGTGCGAGTCGAGTACCCGAGCGAGGTCAGCACGTCCTCGAGCATCGCCCGCACCTCGGGGTTGTCGTCTACCACGAGGACGCGACCGGTCGGCGCGCCGCCCCGCGCCGCAGGAGTCGACGGCGCGGGCGGGGCCGGCTGCGGAGCCGGCGCCGGCAAGGGCCCGGAGAGCGCGGCGACCAGGGTCGCCGCCGACACCGGCTTCGCGAAGACGCCCGCGGCACCGGCCAGGGTGGCCTGACGATGGAGCTCGCTGTCGATGGCCCCCGTGACGACGAGCGCCCGGATGCCCGGGTTGAACGCATGAATCCGCTTCAGGGCTTCGACCCCGCCGAGCCGCGGCATCATCAGGTCGAGCACGACGGCGTCCGGCCGGTCGCGCTTGACGCAGAGCAGGGCCTCGAGCCCGTTCGCCGCCTGGAGGACGTCGAAGCCAGCGTCCCGAAAGGACTCGACGAGCACCTCTCGGACATCCGCGTCGTCGTCCGCAATCAGCACCCGCATGAGGTCTCCCTTCGTCGATCCCGTCCGGCGCGCATGCTCATATCCCGAACGCGTCGAGGCCCGTGATGTCGCGGCCGATGATGAGGGTATGAATGTCGTGCGTGCCTTCGTACGTGTTGACGGTTTCGAGATTCATCATGTGGCGGATCACCGGATGCTCGTCGACGATTCCGGCCGCGCCCAGGATGTCGCGCGCGAGCCGCGCCGTGTCGAGCGCTATCTGCACGTTGTTCATCTTGGCCATCGAGACCTGCTGCGGGCGGACCTGGCCCGCGTCCTTCAGTCGCCCGAGCTGCAGACACAGGAGCTGCGCCTTGGTGATCTCCGTGATCATCGTGACGAGCTTCTGCTGCACGAGTTGGAAGGTGCCGATCGGCTTGCCGAACTGGATGCGCTGCTGCGCGTACTGGAGCGCCCAGTCGTAGCAGCCCATCGCCGCGCCGACCGCGCCCCACGCGATGCCGTAGCGGGCCTGATTCAGGCAGCCGAGCGGCCCGCGCAGCCCCTTCACGTTCGGGAATTTGTTGGCGAGCGGGATGCGGCAGTCCTGGAACGAGAGCTCGGAGGTGATCGAGGCACGCATCGAGAACTTGCCGTGGATGTCGAGGGTCCCGAATCCCGGCGTGCCACGCTCGACCAGATAGCCGTAGATCTCGCCGTCGTCTTCCTTCGCCCACACCACCGCGACGTCGGCGATCGAGCCGTTAGTGATCCAGAGCTTCGTGCCGTTCAGGACGTAGCTGTCGCCCTGGCGCTTCGCCCGCGTCTTCATGCCGCCCGGGTCGGAGCCGTGGTCGGGCTCGGTGAGGCCGAAGCAGCCGACCTTCTCGCCGCGAGCCATCGCCGGCAGCCACCGGTCCTTCTGCGCCTCGGAGCCGTAGGTGTAGATCGGGTACATCACGAGCCCGCTCTGTACGGACGCCGCCGAGCGCAGGCCCGAGTCGCCCCGCTCGAGCTCCTGCATGATCAGGCCGTACGCGACGTTGCTGAGCCCGGCGCAGCCGTAGCCCTTGAGCGTCGCGCCGAAGACGCCGAGCTCGCCGAGCTTGGGTATGAGCTCGACCGGGAACGTGCCGGCGCGATGATGGTCGGTGATCAAGGGCAGGAACTCGGCCTCGACCCAGTCTCGAACCGCGTCACGGACCATCCGCTCTTCTTCTGACAGCAAGCCTTCGATCGCGTAGTAGTCGACGCCTCGAAACTTCTCCATCCCGGCCTCTCCCTCTTCCCTCTCAACCTCTCCGACGCAGCGCCGCCAGCGGCACCGAGAGCAGCGCGCCCAGCGCCACCGTCAAGACTACGGCGTGCAGGCAGTGAATCGGTACGTTCCAGTCGACGAATCGACGGGCCGCGTCCGGGGCCACCGGACCGGTGCTCTGGAGCATGCGCCCCTCGAGCGCTCCGAACCCCGACGCGTAGTGGACCACGATCCAGAGCGCTCCCGCGACACCCGCCACGAGCGCCGCGCTCCGATGACGTCGGGCCACGAGCGACACCAGTAGGAACGCGCTGGTCCCGATCACCTGCAGGCCGGCCACCGCGTAGTAGGCCTCGATCCCCGACCGCCCGGCCGACCCGCGAAAGGTCGAATACGCTTGGCTCAGCGCCGGCACGCCCGAGAGCAGCAGCCAGTCCAGGAACCGCGCCGTGATGAGCGCGTGGCCGAGCATGCAGCCGCCGACGATCCCGGTCAGGAGGGCGGCAAAGAACCAGCTCGACCAGTACAGGCGGTCGGTCACGCCGGGGTCGGCCCGGCCTCGACGGCGATGCCGCGTCGTCCGGTCCGGCGCGGGCGATGGACCGCCATGCTCATCGGCTCAGAGGCGCGCACCGCGTCCGATCATACGTCAGACGTTCGTGATGATCGAGGGCGACTCCTCGCTCAGCGCGCGCCGGAGGGCCCGCGCCAGCTCGAGGTCGTGCTCGTGAGTCATCGCGAAGATCCGGCACTGGGCGACCTTGCCGGGCAGGTACTTCAAGATCTCGGTCAGCGGCTCCTCCGAGACGCGCTTCGAGGAGTCGTACACGTAGATCTGCCGATCGCCCATCTTGAGCGGGTTCAGCGGCCGCGGATCCTGCAGCGCCATGTCGATCTCGAACGGAAAGTCGCGCAAAGCCGGGGGCAGGAATTTGCGCACGCGCGTCTTGACCGTCTCGACGTCCAGGAAGCCCTGGCCCTTGCGCGCCTCGAACTGATCGAGCACCTCTTCGCTGGACATCCGCCACTTGAGCTTGCGGTCGAGGATGTACCGCCATTCGGCGCCGAGGCGCCGCCGGTCCGGATCCTCGTCGTCGTGCCACCGTCCGACGTCCTCGAGCAAGGTCCACTCGGTCAGATGCAGGTACGGGTGGAGCTCCTTGCGGAGGTCGTACGGGAACGCGATCCGCATCGTGTCGCGGAAGATCTCCTTGAGGTGCAGGTCGATCCCGCGCGTGGTGCGATGGTAGTAGACGTTCGTGTACATGTAGAAGCGGGCGTTCAGGAACATCGTGAAGGCCTGAAGGCCGGCGCGATCGAGCGTGAGGCCCTTCTCCGAGAAGAACGAGTAATAGATGATGCGGTCGATGTCGATCGGCCCGACCGCGACCCCGCACATGTAGGCGTCGCGCAGCACGTAGTCCATGTTGTCCGCGGTGAAGACGCCCGACAGCAGCGGCTTCAGGTGCGGCAGCCACCGCGGGTGGGAGGTCAACGGCTGCGTGTAGCTCTTCCCCATCAGGTAGCAGATCCACTCCGGATCGATGACCTCGCCGGCGTCGAACGCGCCGCTCGGGCTCCGGCGCAGACCGCGGAGCAGATCCGCGAGCTCCTCGCGGATGATCCGCTGGCCGACCAGCTCGTGGGTCAGGTCGTAGTCGACCAGGAAGTTGTCGTCGAAGAAGTGGCCGAACGGACCGTGGCCGATGTCGTGGAGCAGGCCCGCAGTGCGCAGGAGCTCTTCGATGAGCGCCCCGGACGGCGCGTCGGGGAACACCGAGCGAAGCGACGGGTAGAGCTGCTGGGCCAGCCGCCCGGCCAGATGCATCGCGCCGAGCGAGTGCTGAAAGCGGCTATGCTCGGCTGCCGGATAGACCCAGCGCGCCGATTGCAGCTGCGGCACGCGACGCAGCCGCTGCATCCACGAGGTGTCGATCAGATCCTGCTCGGTCGCCTCGCCAGGGATGCCGCCGGGCCGCGTGTAGAGGATGTACTGATGGATGGGGTCGGCGATGAGACCGCGCCCCTGATAGGGTCCCTCGGCGTCCTTCATCGAACAGAGTCTACCCCGACGGAGCGGGGCTAACGGACCTGAAAGAGGCCGTACCGGTCGACCGAGGGCACCGAGATGACCCGGACCTGATCGTCCCGCTGGACGCTGAGCTCGATGAGGTCGCCGGCGCGCCGCGACCAGAGCTGCTCGTAGAACTCTTCCTGGGAGGCGACGGCGACGCCGTTGATCTTCAGGATGCGGTCGCCCTGCCGGAATCCGGCGCGCGATGCCGGGCCCACGGGAGAGAGCTCGCTGACGAAGAGGCCCGCGGGCAGCGCCACGGTGTAGAGCCCGAGCCACGGCCGCGGCGGCCGGCTCGCGATACGCCCCGACTCGATCAGCTCGTCCTTCACCGGCACGAACTTCTCGATGGGGATCGCGAGGTTCACGTGCGGCGGCTCGCCGAGCCGGAGCGAGGCGATCCCGATCAGCTCGCCCCGGTCGTTGACGACGGCGCTGCCGCCCCACTGCGGGCTCGCCGGCGCCACGATGATCGCGCGGTCGAGCATGTACTCCCAGTAGGCCGAGAACCGTTTGACCGCGTTCACGGCGCCCGTCACCTGGACGAGGTCGTTGTCCTCGTCGACGCCGACGGTGCCCGTTCGGGTGCCGGCCACGACCGTCCGCGAGTCGCCGAGCGTCGCGACGGGCCAGGGGCCGTCCCCCGCAAGCTTGACGACGCCGAGGCCGGTATCGAGATCGAAGCCCACCACATGGGCCGACACGGCACGTCCGTCGCGCCCGCGGGCCTCGACCTCGATCGCGTCGAGCAGCAGATAGCTCACCGTGAGCGCGTAGCCCCTTGCGTCGAAGATCACCGCGCTGCCGAAGCGGCGGCTTCCGAGCCGCGCCGACGACGCGGCGCTCTCCGCATTGCGCACGCGGAGCCCGACGATCGCCGGCTCGACGCGGCGCACGAACGACGGGAACGCCGAGACCTCGCCGGGATTGAGACGTGGGGCCGGGGCCGAGGTCGGCGCGCCGCGCACGGCGGACGGGATGACCAGAAGAATCGCCAGGAGCACGGCCGGGATGCGCTTCATGGAACTTCTCCAATTGGGAGGCGCGCCCCGGCCGGCGGGGCCCCAGCCCCACGACCGCCTGCAGCGCGCACCACCTGGGTCAGCGGCGGCCGTACTGCCGCTCGTAGTAGGCGCGGAACTCGCCGGACTTGAGCGGACGCCACCACGCTTCGTGCTCACGATACCATTCGACGGTCGCCCGCAGGGCGTCGCCGAACCGGTGACGCGGCGCCCAGCCAAGCTGGTGGACTTTTTTCGAGTCGACCGAGTAGCGCCGGTCATGACCCGGGCGGTCCTTCACGGGCTGGATCAAGGTCTCGGGCTTGCCGGTGAGCTGGAGGATCTGGCGCGTGAGGACGATGTTTTCGACCTCGTGGCCGCCCCCGATGTTGTAGACCTCGCCGTCGGCACCGCGGCGCAGCACCAGGTCGATGCCTGCGCAGTTGTCGAGGACGTAGAGCCAGTCGCGAACGTTCCGCCCGTCGCCGTAGAGCGGCAGCGGCGTGTCGTCGAGCGCGTTCGTCACGAACAGCGGGATGACCTTCTCTGGATACTGGTTGGGCCCGAAGTTGTTGGAGGAGCGCGTGATCACGACCGGCACGCGATGGGTATGCCAGTAGGCCAGCGCGAGCAGGTCGCCGCCCGCCTTGGAGGCCGAGTACGGATTGGACGGCCGCACCGGATCGCTCTCGCGCGACGAGCCGCGCTCGACCGAGCCGTACACCTCGTCGGTGCTGATGTGGAGGAAGCGCGGAATCTTGAGCTCGCGCACCGCCTCGAGGAGCGTGAAGACCCCGAACACGTCGGTCTTGAGGAACGCGTCGGGCTCCATCAGCGAGCGGTCGACGTG
>CAYVHH010000133.1:0-6185 GCA_964450175.1 uncultured bacterium
CACAAGCGGATCGCGTACTGAGACGCGCCGAAGATCAAGACCTGGCCGATGCCGGGCACGCGCGTCATCGGGTCGTTGATGTTGACGTAGGCGTAGTTGGCGAGGAACAGCGGATCGTACGTGCCCTTCGGCGAGTACAGCGCGAAGAGCCCGAGCGGCGCCGTGACGGACTTGATAACGGTGACGCCCTGGTTCACCACGTCGGGCGGAAGCTGGGAGGCGGCCTGCGAGTAGCGCAGGTTCGTCAGCACCTGGTCGACGCTCGGGTCGGTGGTGACGTCGAAGTTCACGCGCAGCTGCATCTGGCTTCCGGCACTCTGGTTGAGTGAGTACATGTAGAGCATCTTGTCCACGCCGCTCATTTGCTGCTCGATCGGCGTGGCGACCGATTGCTCGAGCGTCACGGCATCGGCGCCCGGATACCGCGCGGTCAGCAGAATCTCCGGCGGTGCGATGTTGGGATAGAGCGCGACGGGAAGCTGCACGATCGCGACGACGCCGAGGATCACCATGAGGATGGAGATGACCATGGCGACGATGGGCCGGTTGATGAAGAACCTGGCCATGGTGGGTCTATTTCGCTGTTGCGCTCGCTTCGGCGGGTGTGTTCGCCGCCAGCCGAACCTTCTGGCCAGCGCGGACCCGGTCGCCCCCCTCGACCACAACCCGCTCGCCGGGCTTCAGCCCTTCGGTCACCGTCCAGAGAGACCCAACCCGCACGTCGACCTTGACCGTGCGGACGTCGACCGTGTCGTCGGGGCGGACCACCGCGACCTGGTGAATGCCCTGTACGTCCTGGACGGCGCGCTGCGGGATCAAGAGCGCGGACTTCTTCACCTCGACGACGGTGCGGACCTTGGCGTACTGGCCGGGCCGCAGCAGGTTGCCCGGGTTCGGAAACACCCCTCGCGCGAGCACGGTGCCGCTGGTAACGTCCACCTGTCGGTCGAGAGCCGCTGCGCGGCCCGGGTGGGAATAGACGGTGCCGTCGGCCAAAATCAGCTGCAGCTCGAGCCTGCGGGGCTCGCCCGGGTCCGCCGCCCACCGGCGCAACACGGTGAGAGCCCGTTGCTCGCTGACGGGGAATTCCGCGTAGATAGGATCGACCTGCGACACCGTCGTCAGCGGCGTGCTGTCACTCGGCCCGACGTAGTCGCCGATGTTCGCCCCACGGAAGCCGGCGACGCCGGCGATCGGCGACAGCACCCGGGTGTAGCCGAGGTTGAGTCGGGCGTCCGCGAGCGCCGCGCGCGCGGCGGCGATGTTGGCCTCTTGCGTCTTGACGTCGGCCAGGGACCGTTCGAACGTGGCCCGCGACTGCGACACGCCGGCCTGCGAGTTCAGGACCGCCGCACGCGCTGCCGCCACTGCCGCCAGGTTGGCCTGATTGCTCTGCACCGCGTTGTCGAGCTCTTGCTGGCTGACCGAGCCGCGCTGGGCCAGCGGGGTATACCGGTTGACGTCGAGCTCCGTCTGCCGCTGGGTCGCTTCCGCCCGCTTCACCTGGGCCTCGTCCTGGGCCACCTTCGCGATCGCCTGTTCGACCTGGGCCTGACTCGCGCTGACCTGTGCCTTCGCCTGGCTCAACTGCGATTCGGCAAGGTTGAGCTTGGCGTCGGCCTGATCGGCGGCCGTCTGAAACGGCCGGGGGTCGACCTGGAATAACAGGTCGCCCGCCTTCACGGGCGACCCTTCCGTGTAGTTCTGACTCACGAGGTGCCCGGCCACACGAGCCCGGATCTGCGCGTTGATGAAGCCGACCAGCGTCCCGACATACTCGACGGAGATCGGCACGTCGCGCTCCACCACCGGCTCGACCTTCACGATGGCCGGTGGCGGCGTCGCGGTCGCGCGAGGGGCGTCGCCACAACCGGCGGCGGTGATCGCCACCAGCCCGATCAGCGAGACTCCGAGCCACGCGCGTACGTCGATCATGTGGCGTCTTCCTATGCGGTCCCGCGAGGGAAAGTCAGGCGTCTCATCAGGGCCCGAAGGTGAACACATAGGCTCGCAGCCCGGGATCGCTCGCGACAAGGGTCAGAACGTGGCTTCCTCGCGGCGCGTCGGCGATTAGGCGAATCATTCCGGATCGATCGAAGCGCGCCACCCCGTCGGGGCCGACGTCGGCGCCGCGGACCTCGCCGACCGGTTTCCCGTCGAGCACCACCGCCACCGCCGCCTTCCCTGACGCTCCCGGCTGCATCACCATGTTGACCTCGCCGGCACGGAACGGAAGGACGATCTTCCCAGTCCCGTTCTGGAGCTCGAGGTACTGGCGTGAACTCCGCCAATGGCCCTCCAGGGTGACCGTGCCGGGCTCGCCCCGCTCGGAACCGACGTAGGTTTCACCCGTGATGCCGGCGTACGAGGGCTCGCCGATCTTCGCAAACGCCGTCACCTCCGGGCTGATCGGCGGCAGCTTGGTCCCGGGGTTGGCCGCGACCAGAAGGCGCCGGATCTCTGCCTCGATGTCGCCGTAGCTGCCCTCACCCACCCACCGCTTCACCAGTGTTCCATGAGCGTCGAAGAGATACTTCGCCGGCCAGGCGTCGTTGCCGAAGGCATGCCAGGTCGCAAAATCGTTGTCGAGTGCGATCGGATAGGTGAGCCCATGGTCGCGAATCCCACGATCGATGTTCTCGGCGCGCTTCCCGAACTCGAACTCGGGCGCGTGCACGCCGACGACGACCAAGCCGCGGTCGGCGTAATCGCGGTGCCACGCCTTCACGTAGGGCGAGGTGCGGATCCAGTTGACGCAGGTGTACTCCCAGAAGTCGACCAGGACGACCTTGCCACGCAGCCTGTCGGCCGTGAGTGGTCCGGAGTTCACCCAGCGCTCCACCTTGAAGGCCGGCATGTCGCCGGCCGCGCTGGCGGTACCCGCACCTATGGCGACACCGAGGAACACGAAGGGCAGGCTAGCTCTCATTCGTCCCCCGAGATGAGCGTGTTCTAGCTCCTATTGCGCGGATCATCCTTCGGGTCCAGGTATTCGAGGCCCAGCGGGCCGATTCCCGTCACCTGGGTGATGTACTCCCCCGATTTTGCCCAATGGAAGTGGAAGGTATCGCCGGGCAGGACAAGGACGCTGCCGGGTGGATACGCCTTCACGCTGTCCGCGTCGAACTTGTCGCCGAGACCGATATAGAAGACGCCGGACATGACCGTGTACACGCGGTCCTCCGGGTGCTTGTGCGGCATGAGCTTCACACCGGCCGGCACCTTGACGCGGACCACGTAGGGACCGGGTTCCGAGAGTTGACCGACGACCAGCGCGAGACGAGCGGAGGGCGGAAACGCAGGGAAGGGCTTCCACGCGATGTCCTCAGGGAGGATCGACTGGAAGACGGCTTGGCCGGGCTGGTGAGGACGAGTCACCATGCTACTCCTCAGCGCGTGAGTCCACGCTGAAGTGGGAGCTTGCGCAGCCGTTTTCCGGTGGCCGCGTAGATCGCATTGTTCAGCGCGGCGGCCGTCACCGCTGTGCCCGGCTCGCCGATCCCGCCAGGCGCTTCGCCGGTGCGCAGCAGGTACACTTCGATCGGCGGGGCCTCGTTCATTCTCAAGACGCGGTAGTTGTGAAAGTTCGACTGCTCGACCCGGCCGTTCTTGAGCGTCACTTCACCCCACAGCGCGGCGCTGATGCCGTACACGATACCGCTCTCGATCTGTGCTCTCACGATGTCCGGGTTGACGATCTGGCCGCAGTCCACGGCGCACACGATCCGGTGTACCCGTACGTCTCCCGAGCCGGTGACCTCGACGTCGGCGACCTGTGCCAGGTAGCTGCCCCAGTCGCTGTAGAGAAGCGAAACGCCACGCCCGCGGTTACGGGGCAACGGCTGGCCCCATCGGCCTTCCCTCGCTGCGAGGTCCAGCACGGCCAGCGCACGCGGTGACTTGCCCAGCAGCGCGCGCCGGAACGCCACCGGGTCCTGCGCCGAAGCGGCAGCGAGCTCGTCGACGAAGCTCTCGACGACGAAGTTGTTGTGGGTGACTCCCACTCCGCGCCAGAAGCCCGTATTGAGCACCGGCTCCTCGTGGCGCACGTGCTCGACCTGGATCGCCGGGATGTCGTAGACCAGCTGGACGGCGCCGTCCACGGCGTCGATATCCTTTCCGTCCTTGAAGGCACGCGGCAGATACCGCGCGATGATGGCCGGGCCGACGATCCGATGGGTCCAAACGACCGGCATGCCCCGCTGATCGAGGCCCGCTGCGAGTCGGTCACAGTAGTAGGGGCGATAGACGTCGTGCTGGACGTCCTCTTCGCGGGTCCACACGACCTTGACCGGTGCATCCACCTGCTTGGCGATACGCACCGCCTGGGTCACGTAGTCGACTTCGAGCCGGCGTCCGAAGCCACCGCCCAGGAAATGGTTGTGGACGACGACCTTCTCCAGGGGGAATCCCGTGACCTCCGCCGCCGTAGCCCGCGCGCGGCTCAGCACCTGGGAGCCGGTCCACACCTCGCAGCTGTCTTTCCGCACGTGGACCGTGCAATTCATCGGCTCCATCGCGGCGTGCGCCAGGAATGGCGCCTCATAGACCGCTTCGACCTTCTTCGCCGCGCCCGTGAACGCGCTCTCGGGGTCGCCGTCTTTGCGCGCCGTCACACCCGCGGTCTCCGACGCCTTGGCGAGCCCCTGCACGATGTCGGCCGTGGTCAGACTCGCATTCGGTCCGTCGTCCCAGCGAATGGCGAGCGCGGCCAGCCCCTGCTTCGCCGCCCACATGTGATCGGCCACCACGGCGACGGCATCATCGAGCCGCACGATCTGCCGAACGCCCGGCACCGTTTTCGCCTTCCGATCGTCGATATCGGCCACCGTGCCCCCCAGGACCGGGCTCGCTGCGACCGTCGCGATCAGCATCCCGGGGAGTCGTATGTCGATCCCGTACTGGGCCGTCCCGTTGACCTTGCTCGGCGTGTCGAGCCGCTTGAGCGGTGTTCCGATCAGCGTGAAGTCCTTCGGGTCTTTGAGCGTGACCTTGTCGGGCACCGGCAGTGAAGCCGCTGTGGACGCCAGGACGCCGTAGGTGAGGGTGCGGCGGGTTGGGTTGTGGGTCACCACGCCTTTACGCGCACGGCACGAAGCTGGATCGACGTTCCAGGACCCTGCCGCTGCGGCCACGAGCATGGCGCGCGCGGTCGCCCCCGCGCGCCGGAGCGGCTCGTAGAACGCACGCACGGACGACGAGGCCCCCGTCAGCTGCTCGCCGAAGAACTGGTTCGCGTACCGCTTGTCGTCGGGCGGAGCGTGCTCGAGCCGAATCTGGTCCGGTGCGACCTCGAGCTCTTCCGCTAGCAGCATGGTCAGCGACGTATACACGCCTTGTCCCATTTCGGCCTGCGGCATGACGAGCGTGACGGTGCCATCGGGCGAGAGGCGAATGAAGGCGTTAGGTACAAAACTCGCTGAGCTCGTGCCCGGGCTCGCCGCGGCCGTGGCTGCGGATGTCGCGCGCGGCGCCCCTTCTACGCGATAGCCGAGCAGTAAACCTCCACCGGCTGCCGTCAGGACCGTCACGAACTCTCGCCGAGACACCCTCGTCATGACCGGGCCCCCTTGCCTCTGATCGAAGCGCCGTTGGCGGCCTGCTCGATCGCGGCGCGGACACGTCCGTAGGTGCCGCAGCGGCAGATGTTGCCGGCCATCGCTGCGTCGATGTCGGCATCGGTGGGATGGGCGTTTTTCGCCAGCAGGGCGGAGGCCGCCATGATCTGGCCTGATTGGCAGTAGCCGCATTGAGGCACGTCCAACGCGATCCACGCCTGCTGCACCTTCTTGCCGGCGAGAGTGGCGCCGATCGCCTCGATGGTGGTAATCGCTTTGCCGGCGGTGGCGCTCACCGGCGTCACGCAGGAGCGTATCGCCTGTCCATCGAGCTGCACCGTGCACGCGCCGCAGAGCGCCATTCCACAGCCAAACTTCGTTCCTGTCATGCCGAGCACATCCCGCAGCACCCACAGCACCGGCATGTCTGACGGCACGTCGATCCGATGTGACTTACCGTTGATCCTCAAGGTGACCATCGGCACAACCTCGCTTTCACCGCGTCTACCGGCTGAGAGAGCCGAGATCCCGTTCACCGCTTCCCGTAGTCTGTGAAAACGTAGTCTCGGGTCTTCACGATCGTGTGGCACGCGAGCCCGCACTTGGCGTTGTTCTCCTGCGGCGGCT
>CAYVHH010000134.1:0-12962 GCA_964450175.1 uncultured bacterium
AAGGCGTTCCAGGAAGTCGAGAGCGCCTGGCGCGGGATCAACTACCTGGTCACGAACACCGAGACCGACGAGATGTTGAAGATCCGCGTGATGAACATCTCGAAGGCCGACCTGGGTCGGACGCTCAAGCGCTTCAAGGGCGTGGCGTGGGACCAGAGCCCGATCTTCAAGAAGCTCTACGAAGCGGAGTACGGCCAGTTCGGTGGCGAGCCCTTCGGCGCCCTCGTCGGGGACTACTATTTCGACCACACGCCGCCGGACGTCGAGATGGTCGGCCAGATGGCGCAGGTCGCCGCGGCCGCACACTGCCCGTTCATCGCGGGCGTGTCGCCCTCGGTCATGCAGATGGAGAGCTGGCAAGAGCTGGCCAACCCGCGTGATCTGACCAAGATCTTCACGACGGCGGAATACGCCCCGTGGCGGTCGCTGCGCGAGTCGGAAGATTCGCGCTACGTCGGGCTGGCGATGCCGCGGTTCCTGGGCCGGTATCCCTACGGCAAGGCGAACCCGGTCGAGGAGTTCGACTTCCAGGAGGACACGGAAGGCGCCCGTCACGACAAGTTCGCGTGGGTGAACTCGGCTTACGCGATGGCCGTGAACATCACGCGGTCGTTCAAGCTCTACGGCTGGTGCTCGCGCATCCGCGGCGTCGAGTCCGGCGGGTCGCTGGAAGGTCTCCCGGTTCACACGTTCCCGACCGACGACGGCGGCGTGGACATGAAGTGCCCGACCGAGATCGCCATCAGCGATCGGCGCGAGGCCGAGCTGGCCAAGAACGGCTTCATGCCGTTGCTCCATCGGAAGAACACCGACGTCGCGGCGTTCATCGGTGCCCAGTCACTGCAGAAGCCGTTCGAATACACCGATCCGGACGCCACCGCCAACGCCAATCTCTCGGCCCGGCTGCCGTACCTCTTCGCGGCCTGCCGGTTCGCGCACTATCTGAAGTGCATCGTGCGCGACAAGATCGGCTCCTTCAAGGAGCGCAACGAGATGGAGGCGTGGCTGAACAAGTGGATCTCGCAGTACGTGCTGAGCAATCCGGCGTCGGCGGGTGAGGAGACCAAGGCCAAGTATCCATTGTCGGCGGCCGAGGTCACGGTCGAAGAGGTGGAAGGCAATCCCGGGTACTACAGCTCGAAGTTCTATCTCCGGCCGCATTACCAGCTGGAGGGCCTGACGGTATCTCTGCGCCTGGTGTCCAAGCTGCCGTCGGCCAAGGGCGGGAAATGAAGTAACTGATTCTGGCGGATCACGATTCACTAGCGGAGAACGCGGCGCGAGAGGGAGAAGAGGAGACGATCCATGGCCGTTGATATGTTCCTCAAGATGGACGGAATTAAAGGTGAATCTTCGGACGACAAGCACAAGGACGAGATCGACGTCCTGTCGTGGAGCTGGGGCATGTCGCAGTCGGGCTCAGCCCACATGGGCGGCGGTGCCGGGTCGGGCAAGGTCAATGTGCACGACCTCTCGTTCACGAAGTACATCGACGTGTCGTCGCCGGACCTGTATCTGTCGTGCTGCAACGGCAAGCATCTGAAGGACGCGAAGCTGGTGGTGCGCAAGGCCGGCGAGAACCCGCTCGAGTATCTGATCGTCACGATGGAGGACGTCATCATCAGCTCGGTCTCGCCCGGCGGGTCGGGCGGCGAGGATCGGCTGACCGAGAACGTCAGCCTGAACTTCGCCCGGGTCAAGGTGGACTACTCGGCTCAGGACAACAAGGGTGGCGCGGGGGCCAAGCCGAAGATGGGCTGGGACATCGCCGCCAACAAGAAGCTCTAGAGGTCGACGGACCGACCGATGCTGGCGGAGCAGAGTCTGCGTGAGGGGCGCGTGGCGGACGCGCTGGCTGAATTACAGGATCACGTCCGCAAAGCGCCCGACAACGCAGAGTACCGCGTGTTCCTATTTCAGCTGTTGTGTGTGATCGGGGATTGGGAGCGTGCCCGCACTCAGCTCAAGGTGCTGAGTGAGCTGAGCGCGGGCGCGCTCCCGCTCGTTCACGTCTACGGCACGGCGATCACGTGCGAGCTGCTTCGCCGTGACGTCTTTGCCGGCGCCCGGACTCCGCTGATCCTCGGCGAGCCGCTTCCGTGGGTCGCGCCCCTGATCCAGGCGCTGTCCGAAGCCGCGCAGGGGCGGGCGGCCGCGGCCGCCGCGCTCCGCGCCCAGGCGCTGGAGCAGGCGAGCGCGGTGCCCGGCGAGATCGACGGTCACGATTTCGACTGGATCGCCGACGCCGATTCGCGATTGGGCCCCGTCTGCGAAGCCATTGTCGACGGTCGCTATTACTGGGTTCCGTTCGAGCGGATCCGGTCGATCCGGCTCGAAGCGCCCAGCGATCTGCGTGATGTGGTGTGGATGCCCGCGAAGCTCGGCCTCGCCAACGGCGGCGAAACCGCCGCGCTCATCCCGGCCCGGTATCCCGGGTCGGAAGCTGACGGTGACGCCATGGTTCGACTCGGCCGCAAGACCGAGTGGGACGAGGTGACGCCCGACACGTTTCACGGCCGCGGCCAGCGGATGTTCGCCACTGCCGAGGGGGAGTACGCCCTCTTGAGCGTGCGGCACATCGAACTCGGAGGCGCGGAGGCGTGACATGGTCGAGGTCGGCGCGCGGGATGCGCTGCAGCCCGCCCTACTCGACCGCCTGACCGACCACGACCCTACTCGCAAGGTCGAGGGCCGGGACGAGCGCGTGCTCAGCCGCGCGCAGCTCAGGGCGTCCGTGCTGCGTGATCTCACCTGGCTCTTCAACTCGACGAACCTCGCGAGCTCCGTCGACCTGTCGGCCCACCCGCTCGCGGCGCAGTCCACCTTGAACTACGGCCTGGCCGCGCTCGCGGGGAACACCGTGGCGGGCCTCGAGCCGGGCGAGGTCGAGCGGATCCTCAAGGACGCGATCCTGCGCTTCGAGCCGCGCATTCTCCCGCACACCCTGGCGGTGCGCAGCATCCCCGCCGCGGACCCGATGGGGCATCACAACGTGATGACGCTCGAGATCACCGGCGAGCTCTGGTCGCAGCCGTATCCGGTCGAGCTGTTGATCAAGACCGACATGGATCTCGAGAGCGGCGAGATCCGGCTGGCCGAGGGGCGCTGATGGACGCGCGGATGCTCCGGTACTACAACCAGGAGCTCTCGTACATGCGCGAGATGGGCGCCGAGTTCGCCGCCGCGTTCCCCAAGATAGCCGCGCGGCTGGCGCTCGACGCGACCGAGGTCGCCGATCCGTACGTGGAGCGGCTGCTCGAAGGGTTCAGCTTCCTCTCAGCCCGGGTGCGCCTCAAGCTCGACGCAGAGTTCCCGCGCTTCACGCAGCACCTGCTCGAGTGCGTGTATCCGCACTACCTCGCGCCGACGCCGTCCATGGCCATCGTGCAGTTCACGCCGGCGATGACGGAAGGGTCCCTGGCGACCGGGTTCACGGTGCCGCGGGGGACCGTGCTGCGCGGCCAGATTCCACGCGGCGAGGTGACGGCGTGTCAGTTCCGGACGGCGCACGAGCTCACCCTGTGGCCGATCGAGATCGCCGAGGCGCGCTACGCGCCGTTCGCGCCGGATCTGCCGCTCAACACGCTGGGGCTGACCGAGCCGGTGCAGGCGGTGCTGCGCCTGCGGCTGCGCGCGGCCGCGCCCTTCACGTTCGATCAGCTCGCCATGGACCGGCTGAATCTGTTCCTCGCCGCCGGCGACGAGGTGGCGCTGAAGCTGTACGAGCTCATCCTCGGGAGCGGGCTCGGCGTCTTCGTCGCGCCGCCGGCGCGCCCCGCGCCGTGGTTCGAGTGGCTCGGCCGCGAGGCGATCCAGCCGGTCGGCTTCGCGCGCGACCAGGCACTGATCCCGTACACGACGCGCTCGTTCAGCGGCTACCGGCTGCTGCACGAATACTTCGCCTTCCCGGAGCGCTTCCGGTTCGTGGAGCTCGCGGGCCTCCGGAAGGCGCTGGCCCGTCACGGCGGCGACGAGATCGAGCTGGTGATCCCGCTCGCGCGCTCGGACGGCGCCCTGGGCGCGCAGGTCGACAAGGGTGGCTTCGCGCTCCACTGCACTCCGGCCGTCAACCTCTTCGCGCGGCACGCCGACCGCATCCACGTGAGCGACCAGCAGGCCGAGCACCACGTGGTCGTCGATCGCACCAAGCCGATGGACTTCGAGGTGTACTCCGTCGAGCGCGTCGTGGGATACAGCGAAACGCTGGAAGCCGAACGGGAGTTTCGCCCGTTCTACGCCTCGGTCGACGCTGACGGAATCCACCCGGCGCACGGCTACTTCACGATTCGGCGCGAGCCGCGTGCGCTGTCAGAGCGTCAGCGCCGCGACGGTCCGCGGACCAGCTACATGGGTAGCGAGGTGTCGCTGTCGCTCGTCGATTCTCGCGAGGCGCCGTACTCGGAGACCTTGCGACAGCTCGCGGTCGAGGTGCTGGTGACCAACCGCGACTTGCCCCTGCTGATGCCGGTGGGGAGCGATCGAGACTTCAGCCTGGCGATCTCGGCGCCGGTCGAAGGCATCCGGTGCCTGCGCGGGCCCAGCCGGCCTCGGCCGGCGGTCCTCGACGGCGAGATCCCGTGGCGACTCACCAGCCATCTCTCGCTCAACTACCTGACGGTCGCCGACCTCAACGAAGATGAGGGCGCGACGGCGCTGCGCGAGTTCCTGGAGCTCTACGCCGATCTGGTCGACGCCGACATGCCCGATGCGATCTCGCGCCGCCAGACACAGGGGGTCCGCCGGGTGTCCGTCACGCCGCGCACACGCCGGCTTCCGGCGCCCGGCCCGATCGTGTTCGGTCGCGGCCTCGAGATTCGATTGATCGTGGACGAGACGTCGTTCGCCGGGGCGAGCGCCTTCCTGCTCGGCGCGGTGCTCGAGCAGGTGTTCGCGCGCCTGGCCTCGATGAACACCTTTACCGAGCTCGTGCTGGTGTCCGAGCGTCGCGGGGAGATCAAGCGGTGGCCGCCACGGATGGCCGCGCGCCAGCTCGTCTGAGGCTGTTCGCCGCGCTCGCGCGGGCGCCCTGGACGTTCGATTTCTTCCAGGCGCTCCGGCGAATCGAAGGCCTTTTCCCTGACAAGCCGAAGCTCGGGAGGGCGCTGCGTCCCGGAGACGAGCCGGTGCGCCTCTCGCAGGAGGCGTCCGTCGCCTTCGCGCCGTCGACCCTGTCGGCGTGCGAGACGGCCGACGGCCGGCCGCCGAGGCTCGAGCAGCGATTCTTCGGCCTCCTCGGCGCCAACGGACCGCTGCCGCTGCACCTGACCGAGTACGCGCGCGAGCGGCTCATCCACAACGGCGATCCGACCCTGGTGCGCTTCCTCGATCTCTTTCACCACCGGATGGGGCTCTTGTTCTATCGCGCGTGGGCCGAGGCGCGGCCGACGGTCCACCAGGACCGACCCGAGCAGGATCGGTTCACCGCGTACGTGGGCTCGCTATCCGGACACGGCATGCCCGGCGTCGTGGCGCGCGACGCCGTGCCCGATCACGCCAAGCGGTTCTTCGTCGGGCATCTGGCCCGCAACCCAAAGAACGCCGAGGGCCTGGCGTCGATCCTGGAGGGGTTCTTCCGGCTGCCGACGCGTGTCGATCAGTTCGTGCTGGGCTGGCTCGAGCTCCCGCGCGACCAGCGGACCGTGCTCGGGGGTGCACCGCGGCTCAGCGGGATGCTCGGTCGCGGCACCGTGCTCGGCGAGCGCGTGCGAGACGTTCAGAGCCGGTTCCGCGCCGTGATGGGGCCGATGGATCTCGACCGCTTCTGCGACTTCCTGCCGGGCGGGCGCAGCCTGGAACGGCTCAAGCACTGGGTGCGCAACTACGTCGGGTTCGAGTTCGACTGGGATGTCCAGCTCGTCCTGGCCCGCGACGAGGTGCCCGGGATCCGCCTCGGGCGTGAAGGCCAGCTGGGGTGGACGACGTGGCTCGGCGCCCGGCAGGCGGAGACGGACGCGGACGACCTGACCTTGTCACCAGAGCGCGCGCGGCCGCCACGGACGAATCGAGCGGCGGCATAAGAGAGGACGACCAATGGCCGAGATCAGCCGTGCGACCCTGTTCGGCAAGCTCAACCCGCTCATGTTCAAGTCGGCGGAAGGCGCGGTGACCTTCTGCAAGCTGCGGGGCAATCCGCATGTCGACCTGTCGCACTGGCTCTTTCAGATCGTCAACCTGCCGGACTCGGACCTGCACCGCATCCTGCGGCATTTCGAGGTCGACACCGCGCGGCTCGTGCGCGATCTGCAGACCACGCTCGAGCGGCTCCCGCGCGGCGCCTCGGCCATCGAGGACTTCTCGGAGCATCTGCCCTACGCGGTCAAGGAAGGCTGGATGTACGCGACGCTCCTGTTCGGCGAATCGCAGGTGCGCAGCGGGTATCTCCTGGTCGGGCTCCTGAAGACCGACCGCCTGCGTAACGTGCTCACGCGAATCTCGGGCGAGTTCGAGAAGGTCAAGGTCGAGACGTTGACCGAAGACTTCGCGCGTATCGTCAAGGGCTCGCCGGAGGACGGGCAGATCGCGAGCGACGGATTCGCGCCGGGGACGCCGGGGGAGGCGAGCCACGCGATCCCGCCGGCGGCCATGGGCAAGCAGGAAGCGCTGCGCCGCTTTGCCTCGGATCTGACGGCGCGGGCGCGCGCGGGCCAGATCGACCCGGTCACGGGCCGTGACGAGGAGATCCGGCAGGTCATCGATATCCTGATGCGCCGGCGCCAGAACAATCCGATCCTGACGGGCGAAGCCGGGGTCGGGAAAACGGCGGTCGCCGAGGGCTTCGCGCTCCGCATTGCGCATGGCGACGTGCCGCCCTCCCTCAAGGACGTGCAGCTCTGGGTGCTTGACATCGGGCTGCTGCAGGCCGGCGCCAGCATGAAAGGGGAGTTCGAGAACCGGCTTCGCTCCGTGATCGACGAGGTGCAGGCCTCGGCGAAGCCGATCATTCTCTTCATCGACGAGGCGCACACCCTGATCGGCGCGGGGGGCGCCGCCGGCACGGGCGACGCGGCCAACTTGCTGAAACCGGCGCTGGCGCGCGGTACCTTGCGGACCATCGCCGCGACGACGTGGGCCGAATACAAGAAGTACATCGAGAAGGATCCTGCGCTCACCCGTCGCTTCCAGGTGGTGCAGGTCCTCGAGCCGAACGAGTCGAAGGCGCTGCTGATGCTGCGCGGCGTCGCCTCGACGCTCGAGAAGCACCATCGCGTCCAGCTCCTGGACGAGGCGCTCGATGCGGCGGTCAAGCTCTCACACCGCTACATTCCCGCGCGCCAGCTCCCGGACAAGGCCGTGAGCCTGCTGGACACGACGTGCGCCCGCGTGGCGGTGAGCCAGCATGCCACGCCGCCCGAGGTCGAAGATTCGCGCCGGCGGATCGAGGCGCTGCAGACCGAGCTCGACATCATCGCGCGCGAGGAGTCGGCGGGATTCGCGGTCGGCTCGCGCCGCACCGACGCCGAGGGCCTGCTCGCGACGGAGAAGGAGCGGCTCACCGGACTGGAGCAGCGCTGGGCGGAGGAGCGGACCCTGGTCGACCGGATTCTCGAGCTTCGCCGTCAGCTGCGTGACGAGACCGAGGCCAAGGAGCCGGCGGCGCGCGAGGCGAGGCTGACCGAGCTGCGCGAGCTGCAGTCGACGCTCGCCAAGGCGCAGGGCGACGCGCCGCTGATCCTGCCGAGCGTCGACGCCCAGGCCGTAGCGGCCGTGGTGTCCGACTGGACGGGTGTCCCGGTGGGCCGCATGGTCAAGAACGAGGTCGAGGCGGTCCTGAAGCTCGTCGACACGCTCGCCGGGCGCGTGGTGGGGCAGCGCCACGGTCTGGAGATGATCGCCCGGCGCATCCAGACCTCGCGCGCGCGCCTGGACAACCCCGACAAGCCCATCGGCGTCTTTCTTCTCGTGGGACCGTCGGGTGTCGGGAAGACCGAGACCGCGCTGGCGCTGGCCGAGTCGCTCTACGGCGGCCAGGAGAACGTGATCACGATCAACATGAGCGAGTTCCAGGAGGCGCACACGGTCTCCACGCTCAAGGGTGCCCCTCCCGGCTACGTCGGCTACGAGCGCGGCGGGGTGCTGACCGAGGCGGTGCGCCGCCGGCCGTACAGCGTCGTGCTGCTGGACGAGGTGGAGAAGGCGCATCCCGACGTCCACGAGATCTTCTTCCAGGTCTTCGACAAGGGCTTCATGGAGGACAGCGACGGCCGCTACATCGATTTCAAGAACACGGTGATCTTGCTGACCTCCAACACCGGGACCGACCGGATGATGGCGCTCTGCAAGGATCCCGATCTTCTACCTGATCCCGAGGCGCTGGCCCGCGCGGTCCGCGAGCCCTTGCTGAAGGTGTTCCCGCCGGCGCTGCTGGGACGTCTCGTGGTCATTCCGTACTACCCGCTGCCCGACACGATCATGGGCGCCATCGTGCGGCTGCAGCTCGATCGCATCGCGCGGCGCATCGCCGAGCACCACAAGGTGCCCTTCACCTACGACGACGCGGTCGTGAAGCTGGTGGTCTCGCGGTGCACCGAGGTGGAGAGCGGAGGCCGCATGATCGACGCGATCCTGACCAACACGATCCTGCCGCGGATCAGCGAGGAGTATCTCGCTCGCACGGTGGCCGGTCGCCCGCTGGGGGCCATCACCCTCGGCGTCCGGAACGGCGACTTCTCGTTCGACCTGGCATGAGCGCCGTGATGGCCCGGATGATCGAGCTCACCACCCCGGTGGGGAAGGATCTGCTCTTCCGCGCCTTCCGCGGGCGCGAGGAGCTCGGTCGCCCCTCGGAGTTCGAGCTGTCGGCGCTGTCGACGCGCAGCGATATCAAGCCGAGCGATCTGCTCGGCAAGAAGGTCACCGTGAAGCTGGAGCGCGTGAAGGGCGGCTATCGCTACTTCAACGGCCACGTCACGCGCTTCGCCCAGGGCCAGACGATCGGACGCTACTACGAGTATCGGATGACCGTGCGCTCGTGGCTCTGGTTCCTCACGCGCACCACGGACTGCCGGATCTTTCAGGAGAAGACGGTCCCCGACATCATCAAGGAGGTCTTCCAGGACCACTCGATGGCCGTCTTCGACGACGGGCTCAACGGGACGTACGCCCAGCGCGAGTATTGCGTCCAGTATCGGGAGACCGACTTCAATTTCGTGAGCCGTCTCATGGAAGAAGAGGGCATCTACTACTACTTCGATCACAGCGACGGCAAGCACACGCTCAAGCTGGTCGATTCGGATTCCGGGCACCCGAAGCTCGAGGGCAAGTCGAGCATCGCCTATCACCTGCCGGGCCGTGCACTCCACGGCGACGAAGAATTCATCCAGCTGTTCCGCCAGGACCAGCGGATCCAGCCCGGCAACGTGGCGATGCGGTCGTTCGACTTCGCCAAGCCGAAGGCCGATCTCGGCGTGAAGGCCAAGAACGTCCAGCAGCACGAGAGCGCGGACTACGAGATCTACGACTACGAGGGCGACTACATCCAGACGGACAACGGCGACCACTACGCCCGGGTCCGCATCGACGAGCTCCACTCGGAGTTCGATCTGGCCGAGGCGGAGTGCAACGTGCGCGAGATCGCGGTCGGCCATCTCTTCACGCTCACCAACGCGCCCCGCAAGGATCAGGAAAAGGACTATCTGATCGTCAAGGCCGAGTACGACCTGCAGAACAACACGTACGAGACCAACACCAACGAGGACGCGATCTACCATTGCGCGATGACGGTGCTCCAGAGCCGCCAGCAGTTTCGCCCGGCCCGCATCACCCCCCGGCCCACCATGGGCGGGCCCCAGACGGCGGTCGTCGTCGGGCCTGGTGGGGAGGAGATCTACTGCGACAAGTACGGCCGGGTCAAAGTGCAGTTCCACTGGGACCGCTACGGGAAGAAGGATCAGAACTCGAGCTGCTGGATGCGGGTGTCACAGCCGTGGGCCGGCAAAGACTGGGGCACGGTAGCGATTCCCCGCATCGGTCAGGAGGTCGTCGTCGATTTCCTCGAGGGCGATCCTGACCAGCCGTTGATCACCGGACGGGTTTACAACGCGGACAACATGCCGCCCTATGGGCTGCCCGCTGCGGCAGTCGTCAGCGGTCTCAAGACCAAGACCGTCAAAGGGCGGGGCTACAACGAAATCTCCGCCGATGACACGGCCGGCAAGGAGAAGATCACGATCCACGGGCAGTACGACATGAACACGGCGATCGAGCACGACCAGACGTCGACCATCCACAACAATCGCACGGACAAGGTCGACGTCGACGACTCGGAGACGATCGGCAACAACCAGAAACAGTCGGTCGGCGTGAATCAGGACATCACGATCGGCAGTAACCAGACGCTCAAAGTTGGCGCTAACCAGACCGAGACCATCACCGGCAATCGCAGCGTGACCGTCGGGGGCAGCAAGAGCGAGGACGTCGGTGTGAACAAGAGTGAGACCATCGGCATCGCCAAGATGCTCACCATTGGCGCGGCGTACCAGGTGAGCGTCGGCGCCGCGATGAACGAATCAGTAGGTGCCCTGAAGGCTGAGCAGGTCGGCGGGCCCAAAATGGTGACGGTCGGCGCATCGAGCAGCGAGAACGTCTCATCGAACAAGACGGTGACCGCTGGAGGAAACATCTCGGACAACGCAGGTGGGAACATTTCGGAAGCTGCCAAGGGGACGTATTCGGGGTCAGCGGGCTCTACGATGTCGTTTGAAAGCAAGGGCGATTACTCAGTCGATTCCAAAGCGAAGGCCTCGATCGTTGCGGCGTCGGAGATCACGATTACCTGCGGTAGCTCCTCCATCACGCTGAAAAGCGGCGGCGACATCATCATTAAAGGCACGAAGATCACCATAGAGGGCACTGCGACGATCGATGAGAAGGCGCCCAATATCACGGCGGACGCGAGCGCGAAGAACACCGTGAAGGGGGCGCTGGTGAACATCGAAGCCTCCGGCATCAACACGGTCAAGGGTGCCCTCGTGAAAATCAATTGAGCCGGTCTATGGCGTTCGGTCCAGAGTCGGCTCCTCTAGGTCGGCAACGACACGAGACGCGCGATGGGTAAGCCCGCAGCTCGCCTAGGCGATACCACGATGCACGGGTCGCCGCTGCTCGGCGCCTGCGCGA
This sequence comes from uncultured bacterium, assembly GCA_964450175.1. Taxonomy (GTDB): domain Bacteria; phylum Methylomirabilota; class Methylomirabilia; order Rokubacteriales; family CSP1-6; genus AR31. Next base: position 11,116 of record CAYVHH010000134.1, read on the forward strand.
CGACCGTGTTGATCGGCGGCAAGCCCGCCTGGCGGGGCACCGACCAGCACACGTGCCCTATTCCCAACGCGCCGCCTCCGGTCTGCGACGGCGCACCCCACGGCCCCGGGATCACGGCCCCCATTCCTGACGGCGGCTCAGGCGTGGTCCTCATTCAAGGCAAGCCCGCGGCCCGTGTCGGCGACCTTGTCACCGAGCCCCATGCGCTCGTGCCCCTTCCTCCTCCGAACAACATCGTCGTCGGCGAATTCACCGTGCTCATCGGGATGGTGGGCGGAGGCGGCGGGGCCGACCCGAACGTCTGCCAGACCGAAGGCCACCCGGTGGACGTAGTCAGCGGCAGGCTGATCGAGGAGGTCATGGACATCGAGCGGCTGAGCCCCGCGCTGTTCATTCTACGGCGCTCCTACAGCTCCGCGATGCAACCGAGCGGCGACCTCGGCCCCGGATGGCGCCACAACTACGAGTTCTCCCTGGTCCGGTCGGGCGAGGGGCTCGAGCTCACCGACGAGAACGGCTTCAGGCTGCTCCTGCCGCGGCCCGCCGTCGGCGAGACGCTCAGGCTGGGCGCCATCCGCGTTGAAGCCCCGGGGCCGGACGAGTACATCATCTGGCGCGGGCCGAACGACGGGCTACACTTCCGGGCACGTCTCTCCGACCGCCTGCTGCTGGTCGGGATCCACGACGGTCCGAATGTTGCCCTCGAGATCGCCCACGATGTGTCGCAGCGCGTCGCCACCATCCGGGACCGCTGCGGGCGGCTCTTCGACTTTGAGTTCAGCCGCGACCGCCTGACCAGGGTCGTCGAGCGGTCCTCGCGGCTCGCGTCGGCGTCTCGGGTCTGCGTGGAATACGCCTACGACGACACGGGGCTCTTGACGGCCGTCAAGGACGCGAGCGGGGCGGCGATTTCCTACCGGTACGATCACGGGCTCCTCGTGCAGGAGACGGACCGATCCGGGTTCTCCTTCTACTTTCAGTATGACTCCAAGAAGCGTTGCACGACGACGTGGGGGGACGGCGGGCTCCTGTATCGCCGCCTCGACTACGACGACCAGAACAACCTCACGCGGGTCACCGATTCTCGCGGCGCCACGCGATTCTACTACCATAGCGGGGGGCTGGTGAATCGCCTCGTGCACGGTGACGGCGCCAGCAAGACCTTCGTCTACGACGGCCAGAGCAAGCTCACGTCCCAGCTCGATGAGACCGATATCGGATGGCTGAGCCAGCACGACGAGCAGGGACACGAGATCATGTCCGTGACCCCGGGCGGGGGCGCAACGGAGCTCCTCTACGACGACGCCGGCCGGCTCATCGAGACGCGGAAAGCGGGCGGCGGCGTGAAACGGTGGATCTATGACGACGGCGGCCGCTTGGTGCGGCTAGTGGAGAATGCTGTCGTGCAGTGTCAATGGGCCTACAACGCCGAGGGCGACGTGGAACGCTTGCGCGGTCCTCTCGGTTACGAGGTCCGGTACGAATACGACAACTCCCACCGCGTCGTCTCGATCGTCGACAACAACGGTAGTGAGGTCCACCTTTCCTACGACGAGTATTCGAACATCTCGGAGGTCCGCGAGGGACACGACCTCTTGGTCGCGTGCCGGTACGACGACTGTAACCGTCTGGCTGAACGCACGGGGCCCGACGGCCGGCGCACACAGTACATCTGGAACGAGAGCGGGCTGCTCTCCGCGGTCCGGCGGCCCGACGGATCGGAATCGCGGTTCGAATACCGCTGGCAGATGCGTACGGCGATGCGCCAGGCTGGCCAATCGACCACCAGCACGACCCGCTACGACTTTGACAATGAGCAGAATCTGGTCGCCATCCATCTCCCGGAT
>CAYVHH010000135.1:0-13250 GCA_964450175.1 uncultured bacterium
TCCTCCTGGCGATGTCGGGCGGGCCGGCGGCGGCGGAGCCCCCGCGCGTCATCGACTACCACTACAACAACGCCACCGAGGGCAGCGCCACCGGCCGGCAAGTGGCGCTGCGCATCGGCGATCAGGTGTTTAAATTAGAGCACCGGCCGCCCGGCCTTCTCGTTCTCGCGCGCGGTGAGTTCGAGCCCTTCCGCCATCTCTACGGTGATCTGGAGAACCGCACCATCGAGGTGAGCCGCATCCCGGTCAGCGACGAGACCTACGACCTTCTGCTCGCCCAGTTCTCGCGTCATCACATGGCCCAGCGCCAGCGTCTCGACGCGCTGGCCGCGGCGCGCCGCGATCGGCAGCTCCTCGAGACCCTGCTCGAGGCCGGCGTCGTCGCGATCGCCGGTCTCGGTTTCTTCGCCGACGCGGCGGACGCCGGGGCAGACGCCGTCGGTCGCTCGTCCGCCCTCGACGCGCTGCGTGCGCGCGTCGACGCGCGCTACGGGCCGGAGTTCATCGCCCAGCGCAGCGCCGAGCTGACGGCCCGGCTCGCCGCCCTGGAGCCCGAGGGTCCATCGCAGACGGTCGCGGTCGACGACGAGATCCCGCCGCCTACCTACAGCTTCGCCGAGCGGTTCCTCGACACGAGCCAGGCCTTGGCCGCGCTCGATGTGCTCGACGCCGCTCGTCCTCTGCGGCCGGACGCGATCCGGTCCGTCTCGGCCGGGCTACCGCTGCAGCCCGGCGAGGCCGCCCGCGTGACGAGGCTGGCCGATGCGCTCGAGGAGAGCCTCGTGCGGCTCATGGATACCAGGCGGCCCGACTGGGGTCTGCCGATGCTGCTGGGCATGGCCCGGCTGATCGCGCTCCGCGAGACGGTCGAGACCGCCCACTGGGTGGTCATCGACGCCTTTCCGGTCGACGCGACCGTGCTGCCGGCGATCCGCACTTCGCGCCGCCGCGCACACCTGACGACGATCCGCGAGGACAACCGGCTCGGGTTCGAGAGGACGCGGGCGTCCCTGCTCGAGGCGGTGGACGTCGCCGACGGGTTCCCCGAGGGCGACTACGCCCGGCTGGAAGCAGCGGCCAATCGCTGGCTCGAGGTGAGCCGGGCCCTCGACGAGGGACGGCCGCTCCGCGTGCACCCGGGCGTGCTGCTGCCCGCTCGCCCGGGTCTGCCGCCGGCGAGGCGGATGCCGTCGTACGACCGGGTCAGCCTCGCGCAGACCGCGAAGGCAATCGCCCGCGAGGAAGACCGGCTGCTGGCCGCGCTCGAGCGCGACTATCCGTACAACGTGGTGACCCGCAACTGCGTCTCGGAGATCTTTCGCGAGCTGGACGTGGCCCTGGCCCGCGCCGTGGACAGTAAGGATGAGGCGGTCATCCGCGAGGAGTCGATCCGCCGGCTCGGCGGCCACGTCGCCATGGTGGGCTCGCTCAATTTCGTCCCCCAGATCTCGGCGCTGGTGGTGGAGGACACCTACGCGGTGGCCGAGCGGCTCCGCTTCGAGTCGTATCGCCAGCGCCGGCTGGCCGAGATGCGCCGCGACGAGAACGCGGCGTGGGTGTTCCTGCGCGAGTCGAACGTCGTCACCTCGACGCTCTACCGCGCGCATCCGCAGGATTCGATCTTCCTCTTCTTCACCGACGATCTGGTGGCGCCGCGTCCGCTGTTCGGCGCGGCTAATCTCATAGCCGGCCTCGCCGCGAGCGCGGTCGGGCTGGCGATGTTGCCGGCGGACGGCGGCGAGACCCTCTGGGCAGGGCTCCGGGGAGTGGTGTTCAGCCTGCCTGAGCTCGTCTTCCAGAACATCCGCAAGGGATCGTTCGAGCTGCCCGCCGGCCGCTGACGCGCGCGCGATCTTCCAGCGTGAAATGGGCACGAAGGGTGATGTCGCGGGCCGGCGTGCGACCAGCGCTCGTCCACCTCGTCGTGCCCCTGCTCGATCCACTCCCTGAGGATGGGCCAGGCAACGCACCCGGCAGGGGGACCGCGACACTGCACGAAGGGCCTGAGCACACGTAGCATCGTTCGCCAGGCGAGGATGCGAAGGACGAGCGAGATAGTGGACGCTTTCTATGTTGTCGTCAGGGTGCTCGCGAGGTTCTGGATCTGGTTTTTCTTCGAGCGCGTCGAGATCCGGCACCCGGAGCGGGTACCGTCGATGGGTCCGGTGCTGCTCTGCATCAATCATCCGAACAATCTGATCGACTCGCTGCTCGTGGGGTCGGTGCTCCCGAGGAAGGTGCACTACCTCGCCACCGCCACGCTATTCCGCAACCCGCTCATCGCGCGGTTCCTCCTCGCGTTGGGGGTGATTCCCATCTACCGGAAGGCGGACGACCCGGACAAGATGGACCGCAACACGGAGATGTTCGCGGCATGTGACCAGGCGCTTGACCGCGGATGGCTCATCGCCATCTACCCCGAAGGCGCTACCCACGCGCAGGCGCACGTACAACGGATCAAGACGGGCGCGGCGCGGATCGCGCTCGGTTACGAAGCGCAGGCTCCCGGGCGTCTCACCGTGGTGCCGGTAGGGCTCAGTTTCGAGGCTCGCAAGAGGTTCAGGGGACGCGTCCTCGTCTCTTTCGGCGAGCCGGTCGCCGTCTCGTCGTACCTCGCCGGCTACCGCGAGGAGCCGGCGAAGGCGCTGCATACGCTCACGGCGGCGATCCAGTGGGCGATGGAGCACGAGGTCGTCCACGTCGAGCGCATCGACACGGCGGCGCTCGCGCGCGCCGTGCAGGAGCTCTATCGCGGCGAGCTCGAGCGGGAGCTGTGGGAGGAGCGCGGGCTCTCGGGCCGGCGGATCGACCCGTTTCAGCTCTCTGGGTCGATCGCGGACGCGATCGAGCACTTCCGCACACAGGACCCCGAGCGCATCGAGCGGCTCTGGCAGCGGATTCTTGGCTACCGCGCCCTCCTCGCGGCCTACCGGCTCCGCGACGAGGCCGTGCGGACTGGTCTCGAGCATGCGCCGGCGCGGCGGCGGGTGGCGCGGTCAAGGCAGGCGATCGTGGGCCTGCCGCTCTTCGCCTACGGTGCGGCGGTGAACTTCTTGCCGTACTACCTACCCGGGTGGCTCGCGGGGCGAATGGCTCGCCGGGAGACGGACTACGCGACAATCCGGCTCCTCACCAGCATCGTCGCGTTCCCGCTCTTCTGGGCGCTCGAGACGTCGCTGGTCGGATGGGTCGCCGGTCTCCGCTGGGCGCTCGCCTTCTTCCTCTCGCTCCCGCTCGGAGGCCTGATCGCCTATCGGTATCTGGTCGGCACGGGGCGCCTGCGCCACCAGCTCAGGTTCGGCGCGCTCCTCCTCACGCGCGCTCAGGAAGCGAGGCGCCTACTCGCTGAGCGCCGTGAGATCGTCGAGGAGCTCGAGCGCGCCAAGCGCGACTACCTGGGGTGGCGCGAAAGGACCAGCGGCACAAGGAGTCGCCGTGATCGCTAGAACTCACCGCGAACCGGAAGGGAGAGAATCTCCAGCAGCCGGTGGTAGAGGCTCCGGTTCCGCCACCGCTGGAGGTCGACCTTTCGCGAGTACGTCAGATCGTCGGCGAAGATCTTCTCGAGGTGGCCGACGACCTCGTTGTGGTAGATGACCGCGTTGACCTCGTCGTTGAGGGCGAACGAGCGCGTGTCCAGATTCGTGCTGCCGATCGTCGCCCAGATCCCATCAACGGTCATCGTCTTGGCGTGAAGCCACCCCGCCCGATACTCGTAGATCTCGATGCCCGCCTCGAGCAGCGGTCCGAAGTTCGAGCGACTTGCCTGACGAACGATGTTGTTGTCGATCGCCCCTGGCAAAAGGATGACGACCCGCACCCCGCGCTTGGACGCCTCGGTGAGCGCGAGAGTCATTCGGTCGTCGGGCAGGAAGTACGGATTCGTGATGTAGATCGACTGGCGCGCCGACGACATGGCGAGCAGGAACATCGTGTACATCGAGAAGCTTCCCCCCGCGGGAGAGCTGCGGACGATCTGGGCGAAGACCTGCCCGCGCCGGGGCAGCGGCGGGAAATACAACTCACCGCCGAGCACATTGCCGGTCGCTTCGAGCCAGTTCTCGACGAATGCGCCCTGAAGCGACGCGACGACCGGGCCTTCGATGCGTACATCCGTCTGGCGCCAATGACCTTCCGTACGTCCGTCGCCCAGCCATTTCGGGCTCACGCCGACGCCCCCGGTGAATCCGACGCGGCCATCGACGACTAGGATGCGCCGATGACTGCGATTGTCACCGCGTCCGAAGCCGAAGGGACTGAGGAAGACCAGCGGATTCAACGGTCGAAAGGTGGACACCTCGCAGCCTGCACGCGTCATCGAATCTCGATACTGCGCCGGCATCAGAAAGCTGCCGAAGCCGTCGAGCAAGATGTGGGTGCGGACTCCGGCGCGACAGCGTTCCGCCAACGCCTCCGCGAGCTCGAGGCCGATCTGCCCCTCCTCGTAGAAGTACTGGGCGTACGTGATCGTCTGGCGCGCCGAGCGAATGGCGTCGAGCGCGGCGGGGAAGATCTGATCGCCGTTCAGCAGCAGGTCGACGGTGTTGCCGGCGTGGGCCGCCGAGGTATAGGCCTCCATCGTGGGAAGGAACGCGGGGTCTGCCACCGCCAGCTGCGGGAGCTGGTAGTGAGACTGCACCCGAGCACATGACGCGTGCGCCAGGCCGAGCAGACAGACGCTGATGAGCAGCACAACGTTCTGTCTTCGAGTCGCTAGCGCCGGCAAACGACGTCCCACAGGCGCCGATGGATCGTCCAGGACACGATATCTCCCGTCCCAATCATTTCTTGTGTTCTTGACCCTTCCCTTATCCCGCACCTTGGGGCTGACCGTGCTGCTGCGGCGCCGCGTGTTGCTGATAGTGTTGCTGTACGGCAGACTCCCGAGGCGGATCCCGGCACGACATTGCAACTGACCCATCGGTGATTGTCGTCGGTCGTCACCCAGGTCATGCGCTCGCCGACGCGTAGGATCTGCGTGCAGGCCGCCAGATGTTCCAGGCAATGCGTTCAGGCGGCACCGGCGCGACGGCCCGATCTGCCGTCACTTGATGAACTAAATTGGTCACTTTGGTTGAACATGATCTTCGTCCGCGGGTCCTCCTGCGTGGCCTGGAGCCTTTGACGACAGGGGGTTAGCGTGCGCATTCGCTACCCGAAGCCCGAGGTTCATGGCGCCCGTACGACGGGTCCCGTGAACCTGTATAGAGCGGCGCTGAGGCGGCGCTCGACACGGCGCGCACGCGAGCCGAAGACCGAACGAGGATTTCAGTCGCGTCTGACTTTCGAGGCAAGCAGAAAGCTTGGAGCCGCGGAGCTGAATCGTTAGAGTTGGCTCGCCGAGACCACGCGTTTGCCGCAGGCCGCTCGTCTCGTAACCGGGAGGCATTGAACCTCGGGCCGTGCGAAAGTATCGATTCATCATCGCGCGTCGTGATCCTCTGATGTACGAGACGATGAAGCAGAGCTTTGCCGGTCACGCTCATATCGAAGTGATCCTCGACCGACGACGCCGCGAACGACGTTGGCAGGCTATCCCGATTGAGGTCAATCGCCGAGCAAGGGAGCGGCGGGCAGCGAGCATCGACGCCCTCCTGCGGCAGCTTGGGTGGGTTGTGGTGGAGCAGCCGGTTACTCGGGAGTGAAGGCCTGTCACTGCGGCTTCAGGACCAGGACCGCAAGAGGGGGCAGGGTGAGAGCGAGCGAGTGCGGCTGTCCCTGCCACGGTGTTGACTCGGCCCACGCGCCGCCCGCGTTGCCGAGGTTACTGCCCCCATACTCGCCTCCGTCACTATTGATCAGCTCTCGATAATAGCCGGGCCGCGGGACTCCGATTCGGTAGGCACGGCGTGGCACCGGCGTGAAGTTGCATACGACGAGCACGAAGTCGCCAGCGTCTCGGGCGCGTCGCACGAATGACACCACGCTTTGCTCCCAGTCGGCACAGTCGATCCACGCGAACCCGGCGGGGTCTGCGTCGAGCTCGTGGAGCGCGCGCTCGCGCCCGTAGAGCCGGTTGAGGTCGCGCACCAGCCGCTGAAGCCCTCGGTGGTGGGAGCCCTCGTCGAGCAGATGCCAATCGAGGCTGCGGTCGTGATGCCATTCGCGCCGCTGCCCGATCTCGCCGCCCATGAAGAGCAGCTTCTTGCCGGGGTGCGTCCACATGTACGTGTAGAGGGCGCGAAGGTTCGCAAACTGTTGCCAGTCGTCGCCGGGCATCCGGGCGAGAAGCGAACCCTTGCCGTGCACAACCTCGTCGTGCGAGAGCGGCAGGACGAAGTTCTCCGTCCAGGCGTAGAGGAGCCCGAAGGTCAACCGGTTGTGCTGGTACTTCCGGTGCACCGGATCGAGGCTCATATAGTCGAGGACGTCGTGCATCCATCCCATGTTCCACTTGAACCCGAAGCCGAGCCCGCCGAGGTAGGTCGGACGCGAGACCATCGGCCACGAGGTCGACTCCTCCGCGGCGACGATCACGCCTGGATGGGCGCCGTGCACGAGCTCGTTCATGCGGCGGAAGAACGCGACGGCGCCGAGGTTCTCGCGCCCGCCGAACTGGTTCGGCACCCACTCGCCCGGCTTGCGGGAGTAGTCGAGGTAGAGCGCGGACGCGACGGCGTCGACCCGGAGCCCGTCGGCGTGATACCGGTCGAGCCAGAACAGCGCACTGTCGAGCAGGAAGTTCGCGACCTCGTTCCGTCCGTAGTTGAAGATGAGCGTGCCCCAGTCGGGATGCTCGCGCTGCCGCGGGTCGGCGTGCTCGTAGAGGTGGGTGCCATCGAAGTAGACGAGCCCGTGCGGATCGCGTGGGAAGTGCGCCGGCACCCAGTCGAGGATGACGCCGATGCCCCGACGGTGGAGATGGTCGACGAAGGCCATGAACTCCCGCGGGCCGCCATAGCGGCGCGAGGGGGCGAAATAGCCGATCGTCTGATACCCCCAGGAGCCGTAGAACGGATGCTCCATCACGGGCAGGAGCTCGACGTGGGTAAAGCCCATCTCGTCGACGTAATCCGCGAGCTGGTCGGCCAGCTCGCGGTAGTCGAGGAAGCGGTCGTCCTCCGCCGGCACGCGGCGCCAGGAGCCGAGATGCACTTCGTAGATCGAGAGGGGCTCGTGGAGCGGGTCGCGGAGCGCGCGCGCGGCGAGCCAGGCCTGGTCGCCCCACCGGAAGTCATCGAGGCCGGCTACGACCGACGCCGCACGTGGCATCTCCGCCTCGAAGGCCAGCGCATACGGGTCTGACTTCAGCGCCAGCGGCTGCAGGGAGGGCCCGCGGATCTCGAACTTGTAGCGGTCGCCCTCGGCCAGCCCCGGCACGAAAATCTCCCAGATGCCGTTGCCGGGATGAAGACGCATCGGATGGCTCCGGCCGTCCCAGTCGTTGAAGTCGCCGACGACGCTCACGCGCCGGGCGCTCGGCGCCCACACCGCGAAGGCGACGCCGGTCACTCCGTCGAGCACGGCCGGATGCGCGCCGAGCTTCTCGTGGGCGCGGTAGTGTGTGCCCTCGGCCAGAAGGTGGCGGTCGAAGTCGCTCAGCAGCGACGGGAAGCGGTACGGGTCCTCGATCTCGGTGGTGCGGCCGTCACGCGTCACCTCGAGCCGATAGGCGAACAGGTCGCGCCGGTCGGGGAGCACCGTTTCGAAGAACCCCGCGGGGTGCAGCCGCTCCATCCTAGTCGGGGGCGCGTCGGCCGGCAAGACGCGGACGGCGGCCGCGCCGGGCACGATCGCGCGCACCGCCACGGCCGCGCCGTCCGGTGTCTGCACCCGGTGTGGACCGAGCACGGCGAACGGGTCACCGTGCTCACCTTCCATGATCGCGTCGATGGCGTGCGGGTCCAGCGTCATGCGTGACACCCGAAGCCGGCATGGGCATGGCCCTGCGCCATCAGGGCGCAGTCTCGAGCAGCGCAACCGGAAAGTTGGCCATCACTCGCCCGAGTGCCAAGCCCCGACCTTCAGTCGTGAGGCCTACCTCCAGGATCTCGCCGGTCAGCACGTTGCGGAAGCGCGCTCCAAGATCTTCCGCGATCGGCAACCAGGTGCTTCCCCAGTAGTCCGGACCCAGAGGCGGGTCGTCGATCCGGCGCCTGGCGAGGTAGCGTGGCACAACCGTCAGCGCGACGCCGCCGTCGCCGAGGCGCGCGAAGGCACAAACGTGCTCGGCGAGCGGGCCCTGCGCCTCAAGCGGGCGGTACTCTCCGCGTTCGAAGAGAAGCGCCCGCTCGCGCCTGAAGGCCAGTGCCTGTCGAGTCAGGTACAGCTTGATCCGCCCATCCTCGCGGCTTTCGAGAAGACTCCTGGCGAGTGCAGCCGAACTCTGGGTGCTCTCGATCTCCTTGACGAGATCGTCAAGCAGTCGCCGGCGGAGCGCCCAGTCGACAGGCCGGCGATTGTCCGGGTCGACCAGGCTCAGGTCCCACAGCTCCGTCCCCTGGTAGAAATCCGGCACGCCGGGCGCCGTCACCTTGACGAGGACCTGGGCCAGCGAATTGAGAGCGCCGAAGACGGCGATCCGTGCCTGGAATCGCGTGAAGTCGGTCAGGAACCGGGCGGATTCGGCGGGGTCGAGGACAGCCTTCGCGAAGCTCAGAACGGCCTCGTCGTACCGGATAGCGGGGTTGATCCAGCTCGTCTCGACCTTCGCCTCGTGGATCGCCTTGCGGAGAAACTCCTGCACCCGATCGACCGAGATCGGCGACGCCCCGACCAGAGTCTGGTAGAGCAGATATTCCTCGTTGGGACCGGGCACCGCCTGTCCGTCCACGACCACGCGGTGCTTGCGGTTCAGGTTCTGCCATGCCCTGACCTTCGCGTGCCACTCACCGGGGATCTCGGACAGCACGTTGATGCGTGCCCGGACGTCCTCGCTCCGCTTGGTGTCGTGCGTGGAGGTGGCCGAGAGCGCGTGGGGGAAGGACGCCTGGCGCGTCACGTTGAAGGCGTGGAACTCGGCAACCGTGGTACCGAAGCGGCTGGGGTCGCTGCCGACTTCGTTGAGCGACACCAGACGGTGGTAGCGGTAGAGCGCCGTATCTTCGTATCCCTTGGCGGTGACGGGGCCGGTCATTTGCTGGAAGCGCAAGACGAGATCGAGACGCTCGGCACGATCGGCTTCCTCCGCCCACGCCGGGAATTTCAAGACCAGGAGATCGTGAATCCAGTCGTAGATCGAGACGTCCATGGTCGGCGTGCGGCGCTTGGCGGCGACCACCGCCCGCCCAATGTACTCGCGGTCGCGCTCGCTGGGGCCGTCGCCGCGATCGCCGACATACGTGCGATAGACGGGAAAGTTCGCGATGATCTCGCGCAGGGCCCGGGTCAGGCTGGCCAGTGTGAAGTCCCGCGAGGAGCGATGCTTCTCGGAGGCGCGATCGAACCGATGTCCGAGCATGATTAGCTCGGCCGCCATGGCCGTCTCCATGATGAGCCGCTTCGACTGATAGACGATCTCGGGAAAGGCAGACCGCTGGCGGATCAGCCGCATGTAGATCCGTTCCATGGCGGCAGACTGCTGGCGATCGATGAAGATGCCGTTCAGGCAGTTGAGAAATTCGTAGCCCGTGGTGCCCAGGACCGCCCAGTGATCGGGCAGCCGCTCACCCGGGGCCAGGATCTTCTCGGCCACGATGTAGAAGGGGCGCAAGACGGGCCCGCGTTCCTGCTGGACGGCATCGTAGTGCTCGAGCACGGCGCGATCGCGCCAGGCGGTCGAGTCGCCGGCCGATTCCGCGGCGACCTTCCCGCGTACGGTCTCGAGATAGCAGGCGCGCTGGAGGCGGCGGAAGTACTCGCCGGGCGCATAGAGCCCGTCGGGGTGGTCGATTCGAAGGCCGGTGACGATGCCCTCGCGGACGAGGCGAAAGATGAGGCGATGTGTTTCCGCGAAAACGCGTGGGTCCTCCGTCCGGATGGCCGCCAGCTCGTTGATATCGAAGAAGCGTCGATAGTTGATTTCCTCTCCTGCGACACGCCAGTAGGCGAGGCGGTAGACCTGATCGTTGAGAAGCCCGTCCAGGAGATCGAAGCTCCGCGGGTCGCCGGGAGTGCCGTTGAAGAGCCGCACGTTCTCGGTGATGAAGTCGCGGACGTCGCCTGATGTCTCCAAGAGCCTCGCGAACTTCTGGCGAGCGATCTCCGTCTCGCGATGGCGCGCGGCCAGCCGCTCGGGATTTGTCTCCGTGCGGTGCGGGATCGTGAGCAACAGCTGGTAGACGGCCTTCAGCTCGAGCAAGGCGGTGTGCTCGGACCCCAGCGCGGCCTCGAGCTGGTCCAGGCGGTGACCGAGGATCTGGACGTACGTCCGCGGCGCCACCGGCAGCACCGCGTCGTAGTAGTGAATCGTGAAGCGTCCGTCGGACAGCTGTACGCGCAGCTCTCCCCGGTCGAGGACGACACCGTACTGGTCGCCTAGCATCGGCAAGAGCACCCTGTTGGCGAGCTCCGCCTTTACCGGCATCCAGTCGATGTCGAAGAAAGGAGCGTACGGCGAGGAAGCCCCGTGCATGAGGACATCGGACCACCAGGCGTTCCGGTTGCCAGCGATCCCCATGTGGTTCGGCACGACGTCGATGAGGAGGCCCAGGCCGTGATGCCGGAGCGCCTCGGCGAAGCGGCCGAAGGCTGTCTCGCCCCCCAGCTCAGCGCGAAAGCGGCCGTGATCAGACACGTCGTAGCCGTGCGAGCGATTCGAGCTGGCTTCGAAAAAGGGCGAAATGTAGCAGTCGCTGATGCCGAGCGCTGCGAGGTAGGGTACGAGGGCCGTCGCGTCATCGAAGGTCAGGTCGGGGCCGAGCTGAAGCCGATAGGTGGCCCGAGGCACGCGCAACAACGCAGCCGGGTCGGCGGTGACGGCAGGCAGATCCTGACTACCGTCGGACGGTGAGGTCGGTCCGATCATCGGCCGATTGGACCTTATGACGTCGTCAGGTGCAAGCGCTGTCCGGGGCCTCCGGTTCGTCGGTGCTCGTCGGGCGAGGCGCAATCAGCCCGGCGCTTTCCAGGCTGTGCGTATGAGGCGTCACATTCCGCAAGTTCGATCGTGTCCCGTTTCAGTGTCCGCGGTACATCAAGACTCGAAAGCGGCGTCTGGCCAACAGACCTATAAGGGCAGCCGCGCATTCTCCACAGAGCGGGCTAGAGGCAATCAGAGCTGGTTATCATAACCGGCGTGATGTCCAGCAAACGCGACGAAACAAATGGGCTCCGTCGGTTGCGATCTACGCTCGTAGCTCTTGTGGTTGCCGTTGGTCTCGCCCTGCTAGGAGCGTTCTTGTGGCACTCACCGTGGATCTGCCGCGTGATAACCGAGCGACTCACTTTGTACAGAACGTGTGTCGAATGGAGTCGTGATTCGGAGACTCTCGGAGATTGGGTTTACACGCGCGTTGGCTGTTTCAGCCAGGCGACCCGCCGCCGACATCCAAAGCCCGCCAGCGATTCCGCGCCTTCGTTTGTCGTCGAGTCATCGCGAGGCTCCATGAAACACGGCGGTTAACTCCCAGCAGACGTCTCACGGCCAGCCAGGGGCGGGCGAGTCCGCGAGCGTTTGACGGACAGAGCACCCTGTCGTCCGATTCCAGATCTACCCGCGGCGCGAACTGAAGAAAGACTCAGACTCATTTTTGATCATCCGGTGCTGCGCGTGTGGTGGATACATGACGGCCTGACAACGGTTTGACGCCATAGTGGCCGTTGCTCGGCGCCAACTATGGGAAAAACGCGCGGCCGAGCGTGGCACAGGCCTTGAAGTGTTCCGCGGAACCTCGCAAGCCCGACGCAGTGTCGGATCTTCATAGCCAGTGGGTACCCACGTGTCGAGAATCGTCACTCTGTCCGCCGTCGCCATAACACTGAGTGCTTGGGCGCTCGCCGTGCTGCACGTGTTCCGGGTCGCCAGCGTAACGCTGCAGGAGCACCACCACGGCATAAGCGCAGCCGCCCTCGCGTACGTGGTGCTGACCACCGTGCTCGTCGCGGGCAGCCTTACGTATCTTTCGGCGCGCTACGGCTATGCGCGGCGTGTCTCGACTCGCCAGTCGGCGAGTGACGTTGAGCTCGACGCGTTCTGCATGACCGCCGTACCGTCGGCGACGATCCTCATACCCTCGTACAAGGAGGACCCGGCGCTCGTCAGGAAGACGGTCCTTTCGGCCGCGCTGCAAGACTATCCACGACGCTCCATCGTGCTCCTGATCGATGACCCGCCCATTGCGGGGACACACGAGGACGCCCAAGCCCTCAACGAGATGCGCGAGCTCGCGGATGCCGTCGCGAGCCGCCTCGAGGCCGTGCACGCCCGCGCGAGTTCCGCCGCTGCGGGGTTCGCGCGCCGTGCGGACGCAGGCCGGCTCCGGCTCTCCGACGAGGCTCGCGAGCTCGCCGCCCTGTATCAGGAAGTCGCCGCGTGGTTCGCCGACGAGGCGCGCCGCCACCGCATCGTCGATCACACCGACCGGATATTCGTCGAGGTGACCTTGCTGGGCGAGAGCCGTCGGTATCGACAGAAGGCGGCTGACCTTCTGGACGATGCCGAACGCGAAGCGATCGATGAGGGCCTGTTGCGGTGCGCCTATCGGCGGCTCGCCAGCCGCTTCCAGGTCACCGTGCGTACGTTCGAGCGCAAGCGCTACACGAATCTCTCGCACGAGCCGAACAAGGCGATGAACCTCAACACGTACATCGCCTTGATGGGCGGACGCTTCCGTGAGTGGGCTGATGGTTCGCGGCTCCTGCTACAGCGCGTCAGCGCCGATGAGCGGGGGATCGCCTTCGACGACAGCGACTGTGTGGTCGTTCTGGATGCCGACACGGTCGTGCATCCGGAGTACGTTCTGAGACTCGCGCACGGTCTTTCGCAGCCCGAGCATTGTCGGGTCGCGGTCATCCAGACGCCCTACAGCGCCTTTCCCGGCTCGGCGCGCCTGCTCGAGACCGTGGCCGGCGCCACCACCGATATCCAGTATCAGGTGCACCAGGGCTTCACGTACTTCGGCGCGACGTTCTGGGTCGGCGCAAACGCGATGATACGGAAGGCCGCACTGGAGGAGATTGTCGAGGTGCGGCACGAGCGCGGCTTCGAGGTGCGCGTCTTCATCCACGACCGTACCGTGATCGAGGACACCGAATCCACGGTCGACCTGCGTCGGCGAGGCTGGCAGCTCTACAACTATCCGGAGCGGATGGCTTTTAGCGCGACACCGGCGGACTTCGGCGCATTGCTCATCCAGCGGCGCCGCTGGGCC
>CAYVHH010000136.1:0-5047 GCA_964450175.1 uncultured bacterium
GCTCCGGTTGCGGCGAGCACGCGACACGTGGGGCGCCACCGCCCTCATTCGCGCGCCGGCGCGGAAACGGCCGCTGGGGCCCGCGTGTCCCACGTGAGGCGCGTGCGACCGATCCCGGTCGGTCGCACGGGCCTGAATTCGAGCACTTGAGACGGTTCCGACCCGGGCATTGCGTTTGCCTCTCTTGGCGGATTAGCGTCGACCGGACCACCCAGGGAGGGCGATCTGCAAACGGTCGGAGTTCAGCTCGAGGAGCGGGTCCTCGAAATCGTCACCGGGCTCACCGTCGAGCTACAGGGCGCGCTTGCGCCCGCCACGATCACGCTCGATCAATCGCTGGAACGCGACCTCGCGATCGGCAGCCTCGAGCGGGTGGAGCTGCTCTTGCGCCTCGAGCGGGCCTTCGGGGTCCGGCTCTCCGACGCGGCGATGATGGAAGCCGAGAGCCCCCGCGACCTGGCGCGCGCGGTGCTGGTGGCCAAGCCCGGCGCCGCCGAACGCGTCCCCGAGCGCGCCGGACCTCTGAGTGCCGCGGGGGCCGCTCCGGTCACAGCCGGGACCGTGATCGACGCACTCCGATGGCACGTGGAGCGTAGCCCCGAGCGCGTGCACATCTTCCTGGGCGAGGAGGATGGCAGCGAGCGGCCGATCACGTATCGCGCGCTCTGGGACCGGGCGGTCGCGGTGTCCGCCGGCCTCCGCGAGCGCAAGATCGCCCCGGGCGACTCGGTGGCGCTCATGCTGAGAACGGAGGAGTCGTTCTTCGCGGCCTTCTTCGGAACATTGCTCGCCGGCGCCGTCCCGGTGCCGATCTACCCGCCCTTCCGCGCGGACCGAATCGAAGAGTACGCGCGCCGGCAACTCTCGATTCTCACGAACGCCGAGGCGCGGATCCTCATCGCGTTCGCGGAGGCCGAACGGGTCGCCGGGCTGCTTCGCTCCCGCGCCGCGTCGGTCGCCGAGGTCACCACCGTCGGGCAGCTCGTCGCCGCGGGCGACCGGCCGCGGCCGGCGCACCTGAATCCGACCGATCCCGCGCTCATCCAGTACACGTCGGGCAGCACCGGCGACCCGAAGGGCGTTCTGCTGACCCACCAGAATCTCCTGGCGAATATTCGCGCGATCGGCGAGGCGCTCGCGATCCGGCCCGACGACGTCGGGGTGAGCTGGCTGCCGCTCTACCACGACATGGGGCTGATCGGCGCCTGGCTCGGCGCGCTCTACTTCGGCATTCCGATCACGATCCTCTCGCCCCTCGCATTCCTGGCACGACCAGCGCGCTGGCTGTGGGCGCTGCACGCCCATCGCGGGACGATCTCGCCGGCGCCGAACTTCGCCTTCGATCTGTGCGTCAAGCGGATCGCCGACGACGAGATCCGCGGGCTCGACCTGAGCGCCTGGCGTCTGGCGCTCAACGGCTCCGAGCCCGTCAGCGTCGAGACGATCCAGCGCTTCACGCGGCGATTCGCGCCCTACGGGTTCCGGCCGGAGGCGATGTGCCCGACCTACGGGCTGGCCGAGGCCTCGGTCGGGTTGACCGTTGCGACGCGCGGGCAGCACCCGCGAATCGAGAACGGCGTCGTCTCGTGCGGCTCGCCCCTTCCGGGCCACGAGGTGCGGATCGTCGACGCCACGGGCAATCCGGTGAGCGAACGGACCGAAGGGCGTATCGAGTTCCGCGGGCCCTCGGTGACGAGCGGCTACTTCCGCAACGCGGCCGCGACGCGCGCGGCGTTCCACGACGGGTGGTGTGACTCCGGAGACCTCGGGTTCTGGGCGGAGGGCGAGCTCTTCGTCACCGGCCGCATCAAGGACATCATCATCAAGGCGGGGCGGAATCTGCATCCCCACCACGTCGAGGAGCTCGTCGGCGAGGTGCCGGGAATCCGAAAAGGGTGCGTCGCCGTGTTCGGCGTCCCCGACCCGGCGATCGGAACCGAGCGCCTCGTGGTCGTCGCGGAGAGTCGCGAGACGGCGTCCGGAGCTCGCGAGCGACTCAGGACCGCCGTCGTCGAGCGGGTGATCGCGGGCCTCGGGATCCCGCCCGACACCGTCGCCATCTACGGTCCCGGGACCGTCCTCAAGACGCCGAGCGGCAAGATCCGCCGGAGCGCGACGCGCGACGCGTACCGCGCCGGGCGGCTCGGCGTCCAGCCCTCGGCGCGTCGCCAGTGGGCCCGGCTGCTGCTTCTGGACGCCGCGGCCAGACTGCGTCGCGTCCCCGCCGCGACGCGCGCCCTGGCCTACGCGGGCTGGGTCGGGCTGGTGCTCACCCTCGCGTTCCCGTCGCTGTGGGCCCTCGTGCTCCTCCTGCCGCGTGGACGCGCGGTGGACCGCGCCACGCGGGGCTGGTCGCGCATCGTGCTGGCGCTCGTCGGTTGCTCGCTGCGGGTCGAGGGTCTCGCGAATCTGCCGGCGGCGGGCGCCGCGCTCATCGTCTGCAACCACTCGAGCTACGTGGACGTCGTCGCTCTCCTGGCCGCGATCCCCGCCGAGTTCCGGTTCGTCGCCAAGCGCGAGCTCGGTCGAGCACCGCTGATCGGCGCGGTGATCCGGAAGGTCGGCCACCTCACGGTCGATCGCGTGGACCTGTCCAGAGGCGTCGCCGACGCGGAGACGGTCACGCGCGTGCTGCGTGGAGGGACGTCGATCCTGTTCTTCCCCGAGGGGACGTTCGTCCGCGCGCCGGGGATCCTCCCGTTCAGGCTCGGCGCCTTCAAGGCCGCCGTCGATGCGCAGTGTCCCGTGATTCCCGTCGGGCTACACGGCACCCGCGACATCTTGCCCGCCTACCGCTGGCTGCCGCGGCGGCACCGGATCACGGTGACGATCGGCGCGCCGATCCCGCCCGAGAAGAGCGATTGGCAGGAGATGGTCCGGATCAGAGACCTCGCGCGCGCGGAGGTCGCTCGCGCGGCCCGCGACCGCCGCGTCGAGGACCGCGATGCCTGAGCGCGTCCTTCCGGAGATGGTCGGCTCGCTGCCCGGCGTCAGCCCGAGGCACTTCGCGCTGGCGGGTGCGAGTTGGTCCGGAGCGCCTTGAGGCGGTCGAGATTCTCGGCCAGCGTCTGCTCGACCGCCGCGTTGAAGCTTCCGGGCGGGAACGGCGCGCCCGGCTTGCCCCGCTCACCGGCCGGACGCCCGGAGAGGATCGCGAGGCCTTCATCGACCGTGGAGGCCGCATGGACGTGAAACATCCCCTGTCGCACGGCGTCGAAGATGTCCTCGCGGAGCATGAGATGGCGCAGGTTCGTCTCCGGAATCAACACGCCCTGGCGGCCGGTGAGCCCGCGCGCTCGGCAGACATCGAAGAAGCCCTCGATCTTCTCGTTGACCGCGCCCACCGGCTGGATCTCACCGCGCTGGTTCACGGAACCCGTCACCGCGATGGACTGCGACAGCGGGATCCCCGCGAGACTCGACAGCAGCGCCAACAGCTCGGCGCACGATGCGCTATCCCCCTCCACTTCCTCGTACTGCTGCTCGAACGTGAGCGACGCCGACAGCGCCAGGGGCTTCTCGCGCGCGTAGCGGCCGGCGAGAAATCCCGTCAGGATCATGACGCCCTTCGAGTGGATCCGACCGCCGAGCTTGGACTCACGCTCGATGTCGACGACGCCGGGCTCGCCGGCGAACGTGCGCGCCGTGATGCGCGACGGGCGGCCGAAGGCGTGGTCCCCCGTGGACAGCACCGAGATCCCGTTCACCTGTCCCACCATGTCGCCGTCGGTCGCGATCAGCAGCGTGCCTTCCGCGATCATCCGCCCGACACGCTCCTCGATCAGGTTCGACCGGTAGATCTTCTGAGCGACGGCGTGTGCGACGTCGGCGGCGGTGACCAGGGTGTGCCCATGCTCGCCCGCGTAGAACTCGGCGTCGCGAACGACGTCCAGTAGCGCTCCGAGCCTGGAACTCAGCCGCTGCTGGTGAGCGACCATGCGGGAGCCGTGCTCGATCAGCTTCGCGATGCCGTCCGCCGAGAACGGCCTGAGGCCGTGCTCGCGGCACGCGCCCGCGACGAAGCGCGCGTAGAGCTGCTCGGTATCGCGCGTGCGCTCGAACGAGTCGTCGAAGTCGACCTTGACCTTGAAGAGCTCGCCGAAATCCTCGTCGAGGTTGTAGAGCAGGTAGTAGAACAGCGGGCTCCCGATGAGCACGACCTTCACCGAGAGCGGCGTCGGCTCGGGCGCCAGGCTCGCCGTCGCGACCAGACGGAACTCCTCGAGCGGCTCCTCGATCCGGATGAGACGACTCTTCAGCGCCTTCTTGAGGGACTCCCATGCCACGAAGTTCCGGAGGACGTCCTTCGCCTCGAGAATGAGATAGCCACCGTTGGCCCGATGCAAAGCTCCGGGCCTGATGAGTGTGAAGTCCGTGACGAGCGTGCCGAAGTGCGCGCGATGCTCGATCTTGCCGAGCAGGTTCCCGTGCGTGGGATTCGATTCGAACACGACCGGCGCGCCCCGATCCTGGCTGCGGTCCAGGAGAACGTTCACGCGATAACGGTCGAGAAAGGCTCCGGGCGGCGGCAGGAACGGCAGCGCCGGCTTGCCCTCGGGCGAGCTCCGGAACTCCTCGGCGTGAGCGATCAAGTCTTTTTCGACCTCGTCGAGGTATCGCTGGACGGAGTCGAGCCCGGTAAACCCGTCGCGGAGCTCGCCGATCAGGTGGCGGGTCACCGCCGCGGCGACCTCGCGCACGAGCTTCTCGTGCGCCTGGGCCGCATCGCGCTCGAGCTGCCGTAGCTGTCGGAGCGTCACGTCCACGTGCGGCTGGAGCTCCTCGGCGCCGGCCGCGAGCCGCTCCCGAGCGGCCGCGGGCAGCGCACTGAATTCCTCGTGGCTCAGGGGCTTGCCCTCGGGCGCCGGCGCCACCGCCAGCCCCGCGGGCGTTCGCAGGACGACGAATCCCGCGGAGCGAGCCCGGTCTTCGAGCCGCTGGATCTCCGCCTCCTGCCGGTGTCGGAGGCTGTCGAGGATCTGCGATTTCTGACGCTCGAATTCTTCGCCCTCGAACGCTCGCGGCAGCTTGACCTTGCACTCCTCGA
>CAYVHH010000137.1:0-6084 GCA_964450175.1 uncultured bacterium
CACCGCGCCGACGAGGCCCAGCAGCAGTCCCGTCAGCGCGCCGAGCGCGGCGTTTCGCGCGGCGAGCGCCGCCGCGGCGCTCTCGACCATCGGCGTCGCCTGAGGCGCCCAGGGAGGCGGCGCCGCGAGGCCCCCGTACCAGATCCCGAGATAGCCGGCCCCGCCGAGCGCGGCGAAGAACAAGAGGCCCGGGATGGTCACGAGCCACGCGATCGCGCCGTGAAGCATCGCCGTCTCGGCCCGCCGCGTGCCGGTGACGCGCGCGGCAGCCCAGCCTCCGAGCACGAACGACAGGAACGAGCCGAACACGCTGAACATGAGAGTGATCAGATGAAACTCGTGCCAGGTCGCGAAGCGCTGGCCGATCTGGTGCGCGCCGACCGCGATCGCCGTGAGACCGAACACCAGCAGCAGGGCGAGCGCCGACAGCGCGCCGACGAATGCGCCGCTCCACGACACGTACCAGGGTAGAAAGCCTTCGTCCGGTTCGAGCGCCACGACCTCTTCAACCTCAAGTCTTGCCATTGGCCTTTCCTTCGGGTGCCCTCGGCTCGCGCTCCCAGTATTTCGCGCGGCCGAGATGCGTGTACAGCCGCTCTTCGTGCTCGCGCATGAGCGGGACGCTCGGATCGAATTCGGGAGCGGCTTCGATGTGTCGCTTCGACAGATCCACGTACACCTTCGAGTCTTCCCAGCTCACGCGCTGGATCCACTCCGGCGAGACCAGCACTTTCCGGCCCGGGAGCCAGTTACGCGTGTCGACGATGCAGTACCGGATCGCCCACGTCTCGTCATCGACGAGAAAGTCCTCGACGTGGCCCAGGTCGCCGTCCGTCGCCTGGATGTAGTAGCCCATCACGTCGCGGGCGCTCCGGAGATGGGGATCGGTGCTCTCATACTCCCGGGCCACCATCTCCTCGTCGAGCGCGCTCGGCTGCACCGGAGGCATCGGCAGCCCCGGGTACGCCAGATCGCCCCAGCGATACGGGCCGACCCAGTAGTACGGATAGCCGTAGTACTGCGAGAACGCGATCTCGCGCTGCCGATCGACCGGACGATCGGTGTCGACCGACGGGCTGTTCTTGATCTGCTCCTTCGTCAGGGACGTCCGGAGCCGCGAGGCGCCGGGAACCGCCTCGAAGGCGAACGGCGAGATCAGCACCTGGCGGCCCGGTAGCCACGTCCCGGTATCGACGACGAGATAACGAATCGTCCAGGTCTGATCGTCGAAATACAGATCCTGCACGCTGCCGATATCCCCGTCCGTCGCCTCGATCGTGACGCCCTTGAGCTCGCCGGCGGTCCTGAGCATGTCGTCCTCCTTCGGTCGCGCGTTCCGATGCCTCGCGTCTCGGGACCCCGCGCCGTTACTTCACGCGGGCGGGCAGGCACTCCTGCTCGTGTTTGCGCAACTCGTCCTGAGAGTTGAACTTCTTGCCGCACTGCTGGCACTTGAACAGCTCCATCGTGGCCTCCCTATTTCGCCTTCGGCGCCGGACCGTTGTCCGTCAGCGCGAGCTCGACCGTTACGCTGTCGCCCTTCTTCACGTTCTGGAGCGCCGACGACGGGAAGTGCAGCAGCATCCGGCCCTCGGGAGTCTTGACGAGAATCCGGCCCTTGTCCGGCGTGACGCTCGTGACCTGGCCCGTCATCGTGTGACGGGCCGACATGTCCGTCGCGGGCTGCGTCATCGAAGGCTGCGGCGGCGGTGTCACGGGCCCTTGCGCGACGGCGAGACCCGCGAGCAGCAGCAGGCCGGCGGTCGTGCCGGCGAGCATGGCTGGCAGCTTCATGGCATTTCTCTCCTTTGGTGTTTCGACTCGACCGGTAAACGAGCAACGCACGTGCCAGCGGCACATGTCGTCGAAACGATCGAAAGCGCGAGCGATCGGCATTTCTACGCACCCGCGCACGCTTTTTTACTTTGGCGTTCCTTCCGCGCCGCGCGTTCTTACCGTGTAAATCGTTCAGCGCGATTCGCGTGTGCGAACGCGAGCATCTCGGATCGCGTGCGCCTGCCAGTGTTTTCTGAGTGTTCCACGCAGACCGTCCGGCACGTTCGGATCGGCACGTGACTTGCGAAGCACGTGACGTGACGAAAGAGCGCAGAGGCGTGGCCGAAAAGCGCGGACGACCGACCAGGCGCGGGAGAAACGACACATGGCACTGACAGCAGCCGACGTCCTGATCGAGACGATTCAAGACTGGGGCGTCGAGGTCGTCTTCGGTCTCCCCGGGGACGGGATCAACGGCATCATGGAGGCGCTGCGCAAGCGCCGCGATCAGGTGCGTTTCATCCAGGTGCGCCACGAGGAAGCGGCCGCCCTGATGGCGTGTGGCTACGCCAAGTTCACCGGACGGCTGGGCGTCTGCCTCGCCACGTCGGGCCCGGGCGGGATCCATCTCTTGAACGGCCTCTACGACGCGGCGCTCGACGGGCAGCCGGTCCTCGCCATCACGGGGATGGCATTTCACGATCTCATCGGCACATTCACCCAGCAGGACGTGGCGCTGGATCGGCTGTACACGGACGTCGCGAAGTTCAACCAGCGGATCATGGGGCCTGCCCACGTCGAGAACATCACCAACCTGGCGTGTCGCACGGCGCTCGCCTACCGTGGCGTCGCCCACATCACGCTCCCGGTGGACGTCCAGGAGATGGACGCCGGCGCTTCACGCTCGAAGCGCAACGTCAAGCACCACACCTCCGACGTGTACGCGCGCAGCGCGCGCCTGCCCGCGGAGGCCGAGCTGGCCGGCGCGGCCGAGGTGCTGAATGCCGGCAAGAAGGTGGCGATCCTCGCCGGGCGCGGCGCTCTGCGCGCGACGGACGAGCTCGAGCAAGTCGCCGATCGGCTCGGCGCACCGATCGTCAAGGCGCTCCTGGGCAAAGCCGCCGTCCCCGACGACAGCCCGTATACGACCGGCTCGATCGGGCTCCTCGGCACGAAGCCGTCGCAGGATGCCCTCGAGGAATGCGACACGCTGCTGATGGTCGGCACGTCGTTTCCCTACATCGAGTTCCTGCCCAAGCCGGGGCAGGCCCGCGGGGTGCAGATCGAGCTCGACCCGATGCGGATCGGCCTGCGATATCCGGTCGAGATCGGCCTGGTCGGTGACAGCGCCCGGACGCTGCAGGCGCTCCTGCCGCTGCTCACGCGAAAGACCGAGCGCGGATTCCTGGAGTCGGCGCAGGAGCGCATGAAAGGCTGGCTCGACCTGATGGAGGAGCGCGCGTCCCGCACCGACTCGCCGATGAAGCCGCAGGTGCTGGCGCACGCGCTGGGCCGCCGGCTCAGCCCCGATGCGATCGTGGCCTGTGACAGCGGAACCATCGCTACCTGGTGGGCCCGGCATATCCCGGCGCAACGCGGCCAGATGCACTCGCTCTCCGGGAACCTCGCCACGATGGCGGCCGGGCTGCCGTACGCGATCGCCGCGCAGGTGGCCTATCCCGACCGGCAGGTCGTCGCGTTCGTGGGCGACGGCGGCTTCTCGATGCTGATGGCCGAGATCGCGACCTGCGTGAAGTACCAGATCCCCGTCAAGGTCGTGATCGTCAAGAACAACACGCTCGGTCAGATCAAGTGGGAGCAGATCGTCTTCCTTGGCAATCCCGAGTACGGCTGCGAGCTGCAGCCGATGGACTTCGCGCTGTTCGCGCGCGCGTGCGGCGCTTCCGGATTCACGATCGACAACCCGGCCGACTGCGGCCGCATGCTCGACGAAGCGCTGGCGACGCCGGGTCCGGTGGTCGTGCAGGGCGTGGTCGATCCGTTCGAGCCGCCGCTGCCGGCCAAGGTGACCCTGGATCAAGCGGCGAAGTTCGCCAGATCGCTTCTCCGGGGCGAGCCCAACAGTCAAAAACTCGCGCTCACCGTGCTCGGTGAACGGATTCGTGAGCTGGTCTGAGCGCCGTCACTCCACGCTCTCTACGAAGGAGACCGACATGCGATTCCTCAAGGTGCTCGTGGTCGGGGCGCTTGCCGCGGGATGCGCGGTGCAGTCGTCCGCTCAGACCGATGGTCGACAGCCCCAGACGAGTCCGCAACCCACGGCGAGCCAGCCGGCGCCCTCCGCCAAGAAAGTGGACCCCGCCGTCGTCGAGCGGCTTCAGCGCGTGATGATCCCGCTCATGGCGAAGATGAACAAGCCGCGCTCGCCGAGCGAGGTGAGGATCGGCATCATGGATGATCCACACATCAACGCGGCCAGCGCCGGCAACGGCGAGTTCTACGTCACGACCGGCCTTCTGGAGAAGGCGAACGACGATCAGATGCGCGGCGTGATCGCCCACGAGCTCGCCCATGACGATCTCGGCCACGTCGCCAAGGCGCAGCGGTTGGGCGCCGGGCTGCAGATCGGCATGGTGCTGCTCGATCAGATCATCCCGGGCAGCGGCAATCTGACGCCGATCGCCGGCGAGCTGATCTCGCGCTCGTACAGCCGCAAGGAAGAGTACGCGGCCGACAAGCACGGCTCCGAGATACTTCAAAGGGCCGGGTTCTCCAAGGACGTCATGATCAACACGCTCACGTGGCTCAACGAGACCGAGGGCGCCAGCGGCGGCGGCTTCTTCGCGACACACCCGGCCACGGGGGATCGCATCGACGCACTCAAGCGGGGCTAAGCCGGGCGGCCCCGATACCCGAGCTCCCCCTTGACGACCGCCGCCCGTCGCTCTAGCGTGCTCGCACGTCAGCTCCACGCGACAGGAGGGCTCCATGGCCAAGGGCGGCTTCAAGGTGATGGACAGCGATATCCACGTCGACGAGCCCCACGACCTCTGGGATCGGTACCTGGAGCCCCGGTTCAAGGATCGCGCGCCGCGCTTCGCGGCCATCGACGGCTCGCACACCAACGGCTGGCAGTTCGAGGGCAAGGTGTTTCCGGCCTTCTTCGATCGGCCGGAGCGCCGCCGCTTTGGACGCATCCGTCGCGAGAAGGCGCGCGCCCGTCACCTGGCGACAGGACGCTACAAGGACCCCGCCGACGACCTCCCGGGTGACGATCCGCACGCGATGCTCAAGGCGATGGATCGGGAGGGGATCGACCTCGCCATCGTCTTTCGCACGCGCGGCGCGCACCTGATCGCCCTGGACGGGCTCGAGCCCGATCTCTCGGCCGCGATCTGCCGGGCGTTCAACAACTGGCTCAGCGAGTTCTGCGCGACCGACCGTGCGCGCCTGAAGCCCGCGGCGATCCTACCGCTCCACGATCCGAAGCTGGCCGTCGACGAGGCGCGGCGCAGCGTGCGCGAGCTCGGCGCGGTGGCGGTCGTGCTCTCCAATCACCCGGTCAACGGCCGCGCCTGGTACGACCCGGCGTACGAGCCGCTGTGGGCCGAGGCCGAGCGGCTCGGCGTGCCTGTGGCCTTCCACGGGATCCAGATGGCCTACCAGGAGCACCTGGGCCGGCGCTTCATGGACAACTTCGCGATGGCCCACGCGGTCGCGCATCCGCTCGAGCAGATGATGGCGCTCGGCAGCCTCCTGACCGGCGGCGTCTTCGAGCGGTACCCGCATCTCAAGGCGGCGTTCCTCGAGGGCAGCTGCAGCTGGGTGCCGTGGTGGCTCTGGACGCTCGACGAGCGGGTCGAGAAGTTCGGCGACGACGAGCGCTTCCACCTGACCCTGCGCCCGAGTGAGTACTTCCGTCGCAACTGCTGGGTCTCGGTCGATCCCGACGAGGACGTGGTGCGTCACGCGCTGCCGTCGATGGGCGACGACAACATCGTCATCTCGACGGACTGGCCGCACGACGACTCGGCCTATCCGCACGCGGTCGACGAGTTCCTGGCCCTGGCGGACGTGAGCGAGGCGAGCAAGCGCAAGATCCTCTGGGACAACTGCGCGCGGCTGTACGCGCTCGCCTGAGGCGGGCGCTCAGTGGGAGGCGGCGCGGGCGTGCTCGTCGGGCGGCAGCGCGCCGTGCGGCGTGGACGAGCGGCGGCGCACCACGCGCTCGTAGTTCCGCACCGCTTTCCGCTGCGTGGTCCAGCCCGCCGGCGGATAGTAGGGGCCCTTGCGCGCCTGGGGCAGGGACAGCAGCGGCGCGCCCTCCAGCAGCCGGCCGACGACGGA